>NZ_JAFMJZ010000140.1 GCF_017853185.1 Mycolicibacterium sp. | reverse complement strand
CTTCGGTGGTTCCCGCGGCTGCGACACCGGCAGCCCATGGCGAGGTCTCCGTCGCTCGCCCGCCGCGGTGGCTGGGTGCCGGTGGTGGTCCCACCGCTCCTATCGCCGAGCCGCTCGGCTGGGCGGTGCTCGCGGTGAGCCGCCGTGAACTCTCAGCGGCCCGCGCCGCCGATCCGATCGGTGACTTCATCCGCATCTTCGTCGGCGACGGCACCGCCGAGCGCCCCGACGCCGGCATCCTGATGGGCAACGGGTACAGCTACACCTCGTATGAGGGCGCCTGTACCAGCGGAGCCTGCGACGGCGGCAACGGCGGATTGATCGGCAACGGCGGCAACGGTTTCAACGGTGGCAACGGTGGCGCCGCGGGATGGTTCGGCAACGGCGGTGACGGCGGGGCGGGCGTCGCGGGGATCAACGACGGCCGCGGCGGTAACGGTGGTCGGGGCGGCCTGCTGGTCGGCAACGGAGGCCGCGGTGGAGTATCCGGCGGCGCCGTCGCTCACGTCGCCAGTGGCGCTGGCGGTACGGGCGGACTGTTGTTCGGCAACGCCGGCATCGCGGGTGTCCCGCGTCCGGCATCGATCATCGATGACGCATACCAGGCTTTCCTGGCCGGCTGGAATCTGATCACCGATGTCGGCTTCTGGCTCTGGAACCAGGCCACTCCGCTTGTTTCATTCGGCATCGGCGCGGCCGTTCACCGGTACTACCCGGAGTTCGATGCCATAGCCGATGCCATCGTTCCCATCGTCTACAACGGTTTCGGCGACTGGATCTTCAACGGCACCGTCGCCCCGGAAGTGGACCAACTCGCCAGCAGTCCGGTCGTCTTGAATTTCGTCGCCGGACTGGTCGGTCAGGGTTTGACCACCTCCGGCCTGCCATCGGATCTCGGCGCCACCGCCGGCCAGGCGGTGGCCGCGTTCGTGCAGCAGGCCTTCAGTGGATCCCAAAATGCCGGTACCAGAGCGGCATTCGACACCCTGATCCGCGGCCTTCCCGGATTCGGGGACGCCGTCAGGATGCTCTGGGACCTCTGGCAGGGCAATGTCACCGTCGGCGAGATCGTCGCCGAACAGGTCGGCCCTCAGCTCCAGAGCGGACTCAGTACGTTCCTGGGCACGCCTGCGGTGCTGCAGTCGCTGAACTCCGCCACCAATACCGCGGTGATGGTCTTCACTGGCGCCAACACTCCCAACTCCCGATTGGTCCAATCGCTGATCGCCGATCAGGTGGGTCAGGTGGCGGCCTCGGTACTGGGCGGCGGGCCCGGTGACACCGTCGCGGATGCGGTCGCCGGCCTGCTGAACGATCCGGTGTTCGACCGTGCGCTGGCCAATGCGGCGGGTTCGGCTGTGGCCGGCTTCCTGGGTCAGGCTGAGGGCAGGGACGCTCTGTCGATCAGCGTGGTCAACTTCCTACGCGGCACGTTCGGCAAGCCACCAGTCGCAGTGCCGCCGGTCAACGGGGCCATCGGAGCCGGCACTGCCGGAGCGTTGCGCTCGCTGCTCGGCGACTCCGGCGCGGTCGGGTTGCTGGGCACCATGCTGACCCAACTTGTCACCGGGCTGACGGCAGATCCGTATGTGCGGACCCTGATCGGGCAGCAGGTGTCCGGTGCGGTGTTCTCCGCCATCCCGAGCATCCCCGTTGCGCCGGTGCTGGCCGGAGCGGCCGCTGACGCGGTGATGGGCCTGCTTTCCAGCGCTGACGTCCGGGCCAGTCTGGGCCGGCTCACCGGCTCAGCACTGACCGGCTTTTTCGGGCAGCCCGGAGTCACCGGCCCGGTTGCCGATGCAGGCGGCATGATCGTCGCAGGCGCCCTACCGATGCAGGTACTGCCGAACCTGTTGGCGGACAACGCAGTTCGAGGCGCCATCACATTCACGGTAACCGGTGGCGCGCAATCGCTGCTGTCCGATACCGCGGTGCTGCGGGAGTTGGGCACGGCAGTGGCCGATCTGATCTCCGGCATCGGGGCGGATCCGACGGTCCGCAAGCTCATCGGACAGCAGGTTGATGCGGCCGTTTTCGGTGCACTGAGCGCCGAACCGCTGACCTGGGGGATGGCCTCTGTCATCGCCGATGCGGTAGTGAGCCTGATGGCCGACCCGGCCGTGCGGTCCGGAGTCGCCGGTGTCATCGGTGCGGTGATACCCGGCTTCCTTGGGAAGCCGGGGGTGCCCGAGGCCGTGACCCACGCCGTGGGTGAGGTCACCGCCGCCGTGCTGGCCGGGGCGGATCCGGCTGTCGCGGCGCAGGGCCTCCTGAGCGCACTGCAAGCCGATCCCGCCGTCCGGGCAGCGCTGGGCGGCACCGTCACCGAATCGGTGAGCGCCGTGCTCGCCGATCGGCCTCTGCTGGATGGACTCAGTGCGGTGACCGCACGACTGATCACCGGATTGGCAACCGACCCGGCGACGAACCTGCTCCTCGGCCGCCAGGTCGCCACGTTGGTGACGGACTTACTTGGCACCAGTCGCGCCGCCGACGGAGTCGGTGTGAATCTGGGCTCCGCGGTGATGGAACTGCTCGCCCATCCAGGATTCGGCGGCGGACTCGGGGTACTGGCCGGATCGGTGCTGACCGGATTCCTCGACCAACCGGGAGTCGCGAACGCATTCGCTGACGCCGCCGGGCGGATCTCCGTCGCCGTCGTCAGTGGCGATGCTTCGGCCCTGCAGGCGGTGCTGCAGGGATTGCAGTCGGATCCCGACGTCCAGGCGGCGGTATCGGTCATCCTGGACCGTTCCCTTGCAACGGTTTTGAACGACATCGGGATGGTTCGGTCGCTGGGTGCGACGACCTCGGGTCTGGTCGGAGGCCTGGTTGGAGATCCGGCGGTCCGGGAGGCTCTCGGCATACAGATCGCCGGGCTCATCAGCACGGTTCTCGGTGGCAGTCCCGCAGCCAGTGGAGCGGCCACCGCGGTGTCCACAGCGATCGGTGGTCTGCTGGCCGATCCGGGAGTCGTCAACGCACTGACCGTCGTGTCCGGTGCGGTGGTCACCGGGTTCCTGCGCCAACCCGGCGTCGCACCGGTGTTGGCAGACACGGCCGACCGGTTGATCGCGGCATTGCGCGACGGCGCCGATCCGGGTGCCGCCGTGCAGGCGCTGTTGGCCGACGTCGACTTCCGCGCTGCGGTGGGCGTGACGGTCTCCGGTGCCCTGGACACCGTGCTGAGCGATGCGGCACTGGTTTCGGCATTGGGCAGGGCCACCGAAGCTCTGCTCACCGGCGTGGCGGGCGAACCGGCCCTGCGGACCGCACTCGGTGATCTGCTCGGTCCCACCATCGGACCGGCGGTAGTGGGACTGCTCGCCGACACGGCAGCAATGGCGCGACTGGCCGAAACGGCCGGCGGGATGGTGACCGGACTCCTCGGCCAGACCGGCGTGGTGACCGCGCTGTCGGGCACCGCCGCGGAACTCGCCACTTCCGTAATGGCCGGCGACACCGAGGCGATTCCCGCCCTGCTGGCAGCGTTGCAGGCTGATCCGGACATCACAGCAGCGCTGGAGGTCACCGTGCCACCGGCCCTGGAATCCGTCCTCAATGATGCCGCTGCGCGTCAGGCATTGAGCACCGCGGCACGCGACGTCGTCGTGAACCTGGTCGGCGCCGACTCGCTGCTCGGTCCGATGGCGGGCCAGATCGTCGCCGGCACGGTGGATGCGCTGCTGGCCGACACCGCAGCCCAGAACCTCATCAGCACAGTCGCCATTGACGTCCTCGGTGGCGCGCCACTCAACGGGGTGACGAACACCGTGATCCATGCCGTCCTGACCGAGTCCGCGCTGCAGGTTGCTGTCGGGATGGCGGTCGGTGCGGGCATCGGTTCGCTGTTCGGTGACAACCCGGTCGGCTTCGTCGTCGCTCAGGTGGCTGGGGTCACCACCACGCTGGTGATCAGTGTTGGCTCGGTGATCGCGGTGGTGTTCAACGCATTCAGCGTTCCCGCCTCACCTGCCGCGGCATCCGACGGCTATCTGGTCATCCAGTTGGGTGTTGTGCGCATCGACGCTGCTGTGCTGGCCGACGTAGCCTGAGGCATGATCGAGCTACTGACTGACGTACCCGAGGGCGTCATCGGAATCCGGGTGTCCGGTCGGCTGAGTGGTGAGGAACTCCGCACGATCAAACCCTCGATCGCGGAGCAATTGAACTCCGGCAACGAGATCCGGATCGTCGAGGTCATCGACGACTACGCCGGATTCGGCCCCGGTGGGCTGATGGAGGATCTCAAGCTCGGGCTCGGCACGGTCATGCCGCACCACGCGTCGTTCAAGCGGATCGCGATCGTCACCGGCATGGACTGGATCACCCATACGCTGCACGCGCTGGCGTGGATCGTTCCGGGCGAGATGAAGGTGTTCGGCCTCGACGAGATCGAGGACGCCAAGCGGTGGGCTGCCGGCTGAGGGCCGGCGTCTAGCGCGACTTGTCGGAGAAAACCGGGTGCTGCACCGGCTCGGTCGACGCGCTGCTCTTGGTCGAATCCTCGTTCTTCGTCGTCGTGTTCTGGGTATCTGCGACGTGCGAGAAGAGATTGTCAGTCATGGCACTTCCTCGAAGTGTGGGGGAGAGCCGGATCATGTGATCCTGCAATTCGCGTCACCACTGGGGGTGAACGGCTCTACTACCTACAGTACAGGACGGCCCGTACGATCACCGCCACACGCGGGCCGGGGGGAGGGAGAGATCGAATGGCTATCACGCTGCCCGAGCAGCCCCGATTGGTCAACGACACCGAGCGCAAGGTCTTCGCCCTGCTCCAGGAGCAACTGGGCGAGGACGACCTCATCATCGCCAGCCAGCGGGTCACCGATCACCAGAAGGACCACGAGATCGACTTCGTCGTGGCCATCCGCGATGCCGGCATCGTCTGCCTCGAGGTCAAGGGGGGTGAGGTATGGCATACCGGTGAGCATTGGCTGCAGCGCAGCCGCAGCGGCCATGTCAAGACCATCCACCCCATCCAGCAGGTGCGCCAGTCGCGCTACGCGCTGCGCGACTTCATCGAATCCGACCCGCGCTGGACGCAGAGCCGGCCGCGATGGAACCACGCGGTCGTCTTCCCGAATAGTGAGTTCTCCCAGGACTTCGCGGTACCCGACTGCCCGCGCTGGATGGTGATCGACCGCAACGACATGGCGCACCTGGCCGAGAGACTCCGTGAGATCGCCCTCACCCAGAAGACCGATCTGCCGCTTTTGACCGACATCGCCATCGAGCAGTTGCAGGCCGCACTCGGCGGGCGCGGGCTGCCGCAGCGCGACGTCGTTGCGCGCGCCCTGGAGAACGAGGACGCCGCCGACATCCTCACCCAGCAGCAGGCCGCGATCCTTTCGGCGATCCAGTTGCTGCCCCGGGTGGAGATCCGCGGCGGCGCCGGCAGCGGTAAGACGTTCATGGCCGTCGAGCAGGCGCGCCGGCTCGCGGACAAGGGCCAGCGGGTCGCGCTGATCTGCTACTCCCACGGCCTGGCCTCCTACCTAAGGCGCATCACCGGCGGCTGGTCGCGGCGTAAACAGCCCGACTATGTGGGGGAGTTCCACCGGCTCGGTATCCAGTGGGGTGCCCCTGAGGGTCCGGATGAGAACGAGCGCACCAAGGAGGTGTCGCAGTTCTTCGAATCCGACCTGCCTGCTGTGATGAAGGAACTGGCCGCCAATCTGCCCGACGGTCAGCGGTTCGACTCCATCGTGATCGACGAGGCACAGGATTTCGCCGACAGCTGGTGGGATCCGGTCCTGGCCGCACTGCGCGACCCGGAGGCCGGCGGGCTGTACGTGTTCATCGACGAGGGACAGCGCGTCTTCGACCGCCAGGGCACCCCAGGCGTTCCCCTGGTGCCGCTGATTCTGGATCAGAACATCCGCAACACCCGCCAGATCGCCACCGCATTCCAGCCGCTGGTCGATCACCCGATGCGATTCCTCGGCGGTGACGGACCCGAGGTCCGATTCGTGCCGTGCCCCACCGATGATGCGCTGGACTTCGGCGACGATCAGATCGAGGTGCTACTCGAAGAGGGTTGGCGCCCTGAGGATCTCGCGCTGCTGACCACGGGGAGCCGCCATCCGGAACAGATCGCCCGGCAGGCGGCGGGCAACCAGGCCTACTGGGACAGCTTCTGGGACGCCGAGCAGGTGTTCTACGGGCACGTGCTGGGCTTCAAGGGTCTGGAGCGGCGCGCCATCGTGCTGGTGGTCAACGACAAGGCAGGCCTCGAGCGGGCTCGGGAGCGTTTGTACGTCGGGCTGTCCCGCGCTCGGGACCAACTCATGGTGTGCGGAGATCCGAAGTCCATCCTCAGCTACGGCGGAGCCGACCTGGCCCGTCGGCTGGGGATCGTCGAATAGGTGTCGGACCGTCCCGTTGGCGTCGCCCCGAAAGGAGCGGCACTGGACCACTGGGGCGACCTTATGGAGCTGGATCCCGTTGAGCCCCAAGCGGTCCCGTCAGGCGGCGGCGAGCCGGTCGTAGAGTTCGGTTAGGACACCGCAGACGGTGAGGTCCACGTAGGACCGCTTCAGACCGGGGACCTCCCAATTGGGCTGCAACTCCTCCAGTTGAGCGTCCAAGGCGCCGATTCTCCAACTCAGGAACTCGGCGTACTCGGCAGGATGCATCACTGCTGCCCGCCGTCGGCCTCGTCGGCCCGCTTGAGCCAGATGTCGCGGTCATTTGGACTGAGGTTGCCCCACAGGGCCGCCAGCAGGTCCGGATTGGTGACCCCGGTCCAGTCCCCGAATAGCCGCCGGGCGACCGTCAGTCGCTGTCCCTCCGTCATCTCCATCCCCCTCACCCCTCGCACTTTGATGTTATCGCTGGCCACCGACATTTTTCGGGTTCGAGTGGCGAGTAGGGTCAGAAGGGCCTGCGGTGACTCCGTCTGGCTGATGCCGAAGGAGCCCTCCCATGAAGTCCAGGCAGAGGAAGCTAACCTCATGACATCGCCGCGACTGTCGCGCCGCACCGCAAGTCCGGTGCGGGTGTCGCTGTCCGCGGACCGCGGCGGTGACATCGACGGGGCATGGTGGCCGCGTACGGCCACCATGGCGCGTGAGTTACCGGATTTGATCGAGGCGGTTTTCCCCACCCTCGGCGAGATCATCGATATCAGCGTCAACTGGTCGGCGAACTCCCCGACCCCGGTGTTGAGCACCATGGCGCCGGAAATCGCCGCGAGGATCGGTGGCAACGCCCCGCACCACCGGCTGATGTTCCTCGTCGGGCGCTCGGTGGTCACCAAGCTGCTGGTGATTCCCGCGATGACCGCACCGGCGTTGGCAATCATGGTGCTGAGGCAGGCCGGTCGGCGGGGAATCCCCGAACTGGACTGCGGCACAAAGGAATTTGAAGCCGCCGACCGCGTCATCTGCGCCGCGCGCGCCGAGAGTGCATCCTGGGATGCCTCCCGGCCCGCGGCCGGTCGTTAGACCGCCTCCCGGCCCACGGCCGGTGGTTAAACCGAAGCAGAACCCGCCGAGCGGGAAGCCCGGCGCCGCGTGCCCGGTCGCGGCTGCGACGGCTGCGATGCGCTCGGACCACGCCGGCGCTGCTGTCCGCCGCCACCGCCATTGCCGCCGGAACGACGGGGTGCCGCAGTGCGCTGAGCAGTCACCGGCTTAGGCGCCGGTGCCTGATAGGGGGCAACGTCGCCCACGAGATCCAGCACTTCGGCGGAGTCGGCGTTGACACTCTGCGGGGCTGCATTGATCCCGGCCTTGCGCAGCAGAGCCTGAGTCTCCTTGCGCTGCTCGGGCAGCACCAACGTCACCACGTCGCCGGAACGTCCGGCTCGCGCGGTCCGGCCGGAGCGGTGCAGGTAAGCCTTGTGCTCGGCGGGCGGATCGCAGTGCACCACCAGTTCGACGTCGTCGACGTGCACGCCGCGGGCGGCGATGTCCGTGGCCACCAGCACCCGGGCTTCACCGGAACTGAACGCGGCGAGGTTGCGGTCGCGTGCGGGCTGGGACAGATTGCCGTGCAGATCCACTGACGGGATGCCCGCCTCGGTGAGCTGCTTGGCCAGCTTCTTGGCCTGATGTTTGGTGCGCAGGAAAAGGATTCGGCGCCCGGTGCCCGAGGCGAGCGCCTGCACCAGCTGGCGCTTGGCGTCGACACCCGAGACGTGGAACACATGGTGGGTCATGGCCGCGACGGGGGAGTTGCTGCTGTCCACCGAGTGCGACACCTCATTGCTGAGGAAGCGTTTGACGAGCTTGTCGACGCCGTTGTCCAGGGTTGCCGAGAACAGCATCCGTTGTCCGCCGGCCGGGGTGGCCGCCAGGATGCGGGTGACGCCGGGCAGGAAGCCGAGGTCGGCCATGTGGTCGGCCTCGTCGATCACGACGACCTCGACACCGTCGAGGGTGACCAGGCGCTGGCGCATCAGGTCCTCGAGCCGGCCCGGGCAGGCCACCATGATGTCGACACCGGCT
>NZ_JAFMJZ010000139.1 GCF_017853185.1 Mycolicibacterium sp. | reverse complement strand
CGATCACAACCCGCGTGGCCGACGTGCCGGACCTCCGGACATCGCTAACTTCCGTCACGTGATGCGCAAACTCGTCCGGGCGGCCGCTGTGGCCTCGTTCCTGCCGGCGTTGCTGCTGCCGGCGCCGGCCGTGACGCCCCAGGCCGCCGCCTTCTCGCGGCCGGGCCTGCCGATCGAGATCCTGAACATCCCCTCCCCCGCGATGAACCGCAACATCCGCGTCGAGTTCCAGGGCGGCGGAACCCATGCCGTGTACCTGCTCGACGGCCTGCGCGCCGAGGACGAGACCAACGGCTGGGACATCAACACCGCCGCCTTCGAGTGGTACTTCAATTCCGGCCTGTCGATGGTGATGCCGGTGGGCGGCCAGTCCAGTTTCTACTCGGACTGGTACCGGCCGGCCTGCGGCAAGGCAGGTTGCACGACCTATAAGTGGGAGACCTTCCTCACGAGCGAACTGCCGGCCTGGCTGATGGCCAACAAGGGCATCACCCCGACCGGCAATGCCGTTGTGGGACTGTCGATGTCGGGCGGCGTCGCGCTGAACCTGGCGATCTGGCATCCGACCCAGTTCCTGTTCGCCGCGTCGCTGTCGGGCTTCCTGAACCCGTCCATCGGACTGTGGCCGATCCTGATCAACATCGCGATGCGCGACGCCGGCGGCTACAGCGCCACCGACATGTGGGGCCCCAAGGGCGACGTCGCCTGGACGCGCAACGACCCGATGGTCAACATCCCGCGACTGGTGGCCAACGGCACCGCGATCTGGATCTACTGCGGCACCGGCGCCCCGTCGGACCTGGACCCCGATCCCTCCATCATCGGCAACTTCACCGCGGGCTACCTCGAGAACGTCACGCTGGACACCACCAAGGAGTTCCAGAGGAAGTACCTGGCGGCCGGCGGGAAGAACGCGGTGTTCAACTTCCCGCCCGCCGGAACCCACAGTTGGGGATACTGGGGATCGCAGTTGCAGGCGATGAAGGCCGACATCCAGCGGGTGCTGGGCGTGCAGACGCCGCCGGCAGGCTGACCCGCCGGATCATCAGGAGTTCGGGATCTCGCGCTCGATCTCCTCGAGCCACACGGTGGCCGCCATGTCGGACGGCGCCCGCCAATCCCCCCGCGGTGACAGCGATCCGCCGTGCGACACCTTCGGGCCGTTGGGCAGTGCCGAACGCTTGAACTGACTGAACGAATAGAACCGCTGCGCGAAGACGCTGAGCCACTTGCGGATCTCGCCCAGCGAGTAGGCCGGTCGCTTGCCGACGGGGTAACCCGGCGGCCAGCCGCCGCGGTCAGGGTCGCTCCACGCGTGCGAGGCCATGAACGCGATCTTCGACGGCCGGAATCCGTAGCGCAGCACCCAGTACAAGGTGAAGTCCTGCAGCGGGTACGGGCCGACTTTGGCCTCGCTGCTCTGGATCTGCTCGCCGTCACCGGTCGGGACCAGCTCCGGGGTGATCTCGGTGTCGAGCACCGACTGCAGGATCACTGCGACCTCGTCGTCGAACTGCCGGGAACTGATCACCCACCGGATCAGATGCTGGATCAGGGTTTTCGGCACACCGGCGTTGACGTTGTAGTGGCTCATCTGATCGCCCACCCCGTAGGTCGACCAGCCCAGCGCCAGCTCGGAGAGATCACCGGTGCCCAGCACGATGCCGCCGCGCTGGTTGGCGATCCTGAACAGGTAATCGGTGCGCAGGCCGGCCTGGACGTTCTCGAAGGTGACGTCGTAGACGGCCTCACCGCGGCCGAACGGATGGCCGATCTCGGTGAGCATGAGCGTGGCGGTGTCGCGGATGTCGAGTTCGGCGAAGGTGACCCCGAGCGCCCGGGACAGCGCGATGGCGTTGTTCTTGGTGTGCTCGCCGGTGGCGAAGCCGGGCATGGTGAACGCGAGGATGTCGCTGCGCGGCCGGCCCTCCCGGTCCATTGCCTTGGCCGCGACGATCAGCGCGTGGGTGGAGTCCAGTCCGCCGGAGACCCCGATGACCACCTTCGGGTACTTCAACGCGCGCAACCGTTGCTCGAGCCCGGAGACCTGGATGTTGTAGCCCTCGTAGGAGTCCTGCTCGAGCCGGACCCGGTCGCTGGGCACGAACGGGAACCGCTCGACCTCACGACGCAGGCCGATGTCGCCGCCGGGCGGATTGAGCCGGAAACCGATTCGGCGGAACGCATCCAGCGCGCCCTGGTGATGACGGCGGTTGTCGTCGAAGGTGCCCATCCGCAGCCGCTCGGCACGCAACAGGTCCAGGTCGACGTCGGCCACCGAGCGTCGTTCCCCGCTGGGGAAGCGCTGCGACTCGGCCAGTAGCCGGCCGTTCTCGTAGATCATCGTCTGGCCGTCCCAGGCGAGGTCGGTGCTCGACTCCCCTTCCCCCGCAGCCGAATACACGTAGGCGGCCAGGCACCGCGCCGAGGCGGAACGGGCCAGCAGCTTGCGGTCGTCGGCACGGCCGATGGTGATCGGGCTGCCGGACAGGTTGGCCAGCACGGTCGCGCCGGCCAATGCGGCCTGCGCGCTCGGCGGGATCGGAACGAACATGTCCTCGCAGACCTCGACATGGAGCACCAGACCGGGAACGTCGTAGGCGTCGAAGAGCAGATCGGGCCCGAACGGCACGTCGGCGCCGAGCAACCGGATGGTGCCGCGCATGTCGTCGCCGGGCGCCATCTGGCGGCGCTCGTAGAACTCGCGGTACGTCGGCAGGTACGACTTGACCGCCACTCCGAGGATCGCCCCGCGGTGGATCACCACGGCGGCGTTGTAGAGGCGGTGCAGGTGGCGCAGCGGGGCGCCGACGACGAGGACCGGCAGCAGATCGGCGGAGCCGGCGACGAGGTCGGCCAGTGCGGCCTCGACGGCGTCGAGCAGGCTGTCCTGGAGCAGGATGTCCTCGAGCGAATAGCCCGACAGCGTGAGCTCCGGAAAGACCGCGACGGCCACGCCCTCGTCATGGCAGGACCGGGCGATCCGCAGCACCGATTGCGCGTTGGCGGCCGGGTCGGCCAGCACCGTGCGGTGCGTGCAGGCGGCCACCCGGGCGAAGCCGTGCCGGTACGCCGAGAAAAAGTCCACGACACATTGTGGCCTGTGCCGGTCCGACGGCACCCGGAACACCCCCGACAGGCCCTCTTGACCCCCGACGGAGCAGCTTCTAAGGTTTCTCTCAGATTTTGCCCGCACTCCCGGAGGGGCCGGAGTTGATGCGACCGTACGTACGGCTTGCCGCCGTCGTGGCCATGGCTGCGGGCGTCCTGCTGTCCACCGGACCGGGCCTGGCGCTGGCGGACAACGACTCGGGGAGCAAGGACCACACCAGCAACGGCAGCCATGGCCATTCCAGTGGCAAGCCGTCATCGGCCTCGGCGGGAGGTTCGGGCGGTCACGACAGTGATTCCGACAAGACCGACAAGACCGACAAACCCGGCAAGACCGACAAGCCCGGTTCCAGTTCGGACGGCTCAAGTTCGCAGACCGGCGGTTCCAACGGAAGCGGCCACTCGGCTTCCAAGACCAAACCCGGCAACTCGTCTTCGGAGTCCGGTTCATCCTCGTCGGAATCGTCATCTTCAGCTTCGTCCTCGGCCGGGCAGGACAGCGAGGACGACGAACACGGCAACAGCAACAGCAATGCCAACGGCAACAACAGCAACGATAAGGACTCCGCAGCGGAGTCCGAGTCGGATTCCGATTCCGATTCGGAGTCCACCTATTCCGGTTCCTCCGTGTCGTCGGAGACCCCGTCGACTCCCGCGACTCAGCAGCCCACGGCGGCTGAAACCGACTCCCCGGTGCGCAATTCCGCACCGGCCGCCGCCGCGCTGACCACCCGGGGCAACGACACCTCGGTGGCCCCGTCGGCGCCCGGTGCCCGCCCGGGCCCGACCGCCGTGCAGGCGGACCCGTCGACGCCGTCCTCCCCCAATGGTCAGGTCCGGCACGGCGACGCGGCTGACGCCGCCGCGCTCTCGACGAACACCGTCGCCGGTCCGGCACAGCCGGATCAGTCCGGCGGCGCCGCCTTGACCTCGGCCCGCACCTGGCTGACGAAGGTCAGCAACGAGTTCATCAACAGCGTGGCCACCGCCCTGCGCGAGGTCACCCTGAAGGACCTCGCCCTGGCCGCGTTGCCGGGGATCGCCGGGCTGATGTTCGTCTTCCTCACCGGCATCGGCCTGGGCCATCGCCAGGCCAGGTTCGGGTTCGTCATGGAGACCACCGGGGCGCTGCGGTTCGCCGCGGGCGGCCCGCTCGGCGTGGTGCGGCCCGGCGGTTCGATCGCGGTCCGGACACGTCGGTCCGCCGCCCCGAAACCGCACGACCTGGCCGCCTGAGCCGTCCCCTACCCTGAGTCGGGTGGATGCCCCCGAACTCGTCGCACTGCTGGCCGGCCGGCGCATCGCGGTGCTGACCGGCGCGGGAATCTCCACCGACTCGGGCATCCCGGACTACCGCGGGCCGGACTCCCCGCCGGCCAACCCGATGACCATCCGGCAGTTCACCACCAGCCGCGAATACCGCCAGCGCTACTGGGCACGCAATCACCTGGGCTGGAAACACATGGCGGCCACCGAACCCAACGCCGGGCACCGGGCGCTGGCCGAACTGGAGCGGGCCGGGATCGCGGCCGGGGTGATCACCCAGAACGTCGACCTGCTGCACACCAAGGCCGGCAGCGACAACGTGATCAACCTGCACGGCACCTACGCGCAGGTGGTGTGCCTGGGCTGCCGCCACACCATGTCGCGGGCGGCGCTGGCCGAGATGCTGGAGGCCGCCAATCCGGGATTCACCGAACGCGCCGAGAGGGTGGGCGGGCTTGCGGTGGCACCCGACGCGGACGCGGTGGTGGCCGACACCGCCTCGTTCGCCTTCGTCGACTGCCCGGCGTGCGGCGGGATGCTCAAGCCCGACATCGTCTACTTCGGGGAGTCGGTCGCCAAAGAGGTTGTCGACCAGGCCTATTCACTGGTGGAGTCCTCCGATGCCCTGCTGGTGGCCGGATCTTCGCTGACGGTGTTCTCCGGCTACCGGTTCGTGCGGCACGCCGCCGCCCGGGCGATCCCGATCGCGATCGTCAACCGCGGGCCGACCCGGGCCGACGATCTGGCCGACGTCAAACTCGACGCCGGCTGCTCCCCCATCCTGGCCCTGCTGGTCGATGAGCTGGCCGGCCGCACGCCTGCCGTGAACCAGGGGCCGGTGAAGTAGGGTCCCGTGACGTATGTTTTGGGCCATGCATTCTGTGGTCGACGTCGCCGCCGCCTTCGCTGTCGGAATCGGCAACGCGGTGCTCAAGCCGGTGCGCCCCGAGCCGGGTCCGGCCACCGGGCGCTGGGCAGTGGGTGTCGGTGAGGTGGCCGCCAGCGTGCCGAAGATGCCCGGTCTGGTGCGCGGGATCGCCCGTCAGCTCAACCAATTCGGCTCGGTGGTGGTAAGCCCCGGCGGCATCGAGTACGACGGTGATGAGGTGGCCTGGTCCAAGGTGACCGAGATCCGGGCGCGCCGGCTGGTCGGCTATCTGGTCACCGATGCGATCACCAAACAGGTCGACCGCTTTCCGCTGTGGCGGTTTCCCGGCCGCGGTCTGGTCTTGAGCGGGCTGAGCCATGCAGCGCTGACGGCGGTGGCGGTGGCCGCGGACCTGAAACTGGACAGCGGGGTGTTCACCGTCTACATCCCGGCCGAGGTTCACTACAAAGGACTGTTGCACGCCAAGGACATTCAGCCCGGCGTGCCGGCCGCACTGGTGCTCGCCGACCCGGCCGTGCGCGATCTGGTCGAGGAGACCGCACGGGCACATGGCATCCCGGTGGTGATGGCGCAGGACGATGCGCTGGAAGTCGCCGCCCAGCGGGCCGCGGCGATCCGGTCATTCGTCGGCGGGATCGGCGCGCTGGTCGGCCTTACGTGAAACATTCGAAAGCGCTGCTACTGCAACCGGCTTGGCCGGTCGCAGTAGCAGCTTGTTCTCGACTGTGATGGGCCTAGCCTAGGCCGCGGAGACGATCGTCATTCCGTAGCCGCTGGTCTGCCAGGAAGCGAGGAAGGCGGCGATCGTGATGGCCTGCCCCTTGCCCTCGGGCTTCCCGTCGACGATTTTGACCCCGGCGCTGTCGTTGACGTAGACAGTGCCCTTGGTGAGGTCCACCTTGATCACTTCCACGGCATGGCCGGCCGAGGTGTACAGAGGTTTTGTTATGTCTCCGGTTGAGCTCCACAGGAGATTGCTGTTAACGCCGACGATTACCGCGTCGCCCTGGGCCAAGGATGCTTCCAAAGCGGTCAGGGCAAGGCTACGGCCCGCCACGGTGGGATCGAAGCTCATCTGCGTGGCCGTGACGCCAAAATCGGTGTGCGCGTTCAGCAATGCCGGGACGTCCCCGGGCCGGCTGCCGTTCTGGTTTTCAATGGTCTCGTCCAGGAACATCTTGAAGCCCGGCTTGACGACGCTGTCGGTATCTTTCGCCAACGCAACAATGCTCTTCTGGTTGGGATTTGGGGGCCCCTGCGTCTTATTGACTTGATTGACCGCGATCGCCGCAGCCATCAACTCGCAATTCTGGAAACTCTGCCCCTGCCAATAGCGGGCATTGGCCAAGTCGCCGTATTGCCCTTTGACCGCTTTGTCGGTTGCCTCGACGGTGAGGGTGATCGTCATGGTCGTGGTGTCCTTCTGCGACAGTCCCAGAGAGATGGCCGCCTCGTGCAGGAGACCCTCCACCGCGCCGAGAAGCCCGGATCGCTCGTCAGGTGCGTTACTCACCTCAACGGTGAACTGATCGACGATCCCGGGTTTCGCCAGCGTCGGATCCGGGATATAGGTGTACTTGCCGTAGTCGGCGCCCTTCCCCCAATGCAGCTCCCCATACTTCACGTCTTGACCCGCGACGACCTCGTAGGTCGCCGAGAATCCGTTGTTCGGCTCCATACCGAGATCACCGGAGATCGAGCCGTCCGTGGTGCTGCTGGGGCCTGGGTCCTCAGATCCGGTCACGCTCGGTGAGACGTTGAAGAAGATGTAGTTGAGACGGTTCGCGAGGTCGGACCACACCGACTGCAAGGTCGGAGCCTCCATCAGCTGAGCGGCAGACGTCTGTATGGCGTTCACCGCGGCCACTAACGCATACGCCCTCGCTTGCGGCGCAACCCCATCCGGGCCGTCATCGCCGTCCACGCCGTCTTCACCGGCTGCACCGGACGCGATCGTTCCGTCGCCGCCGGAACCACCGGTTCCACCATCCCCGCCGTCACCGCCCGTGCCGCCGTCGGCGTCGCCGTCGCTGCCGCCTGCGCCGCCGTCGCCGCCGTCACCGGCGTCGCCGCCGGCTCCGCCGGTGTTGTAGTTGGTGGCACCGCCTGTGCCGCCGTTGCCGCCCTTGCCGCCGGCACCACCGGATCCGCCCTTCTCGGTGGTCGAACCTGCTCCACCAATGCCACCCTGGCCGCCGGTCCCGCCTTTCCCACCAGGCGCTCCGTCCAGGCTTTGACCACTCTTGGTACTGCCCGCCGCACCGCCGTAGCCGCCCTCACCGGCATCGCCGCCGGCGCCGGCAGCGTGAGTGAGGTTGGCGGCTCCGCCGTCGCCGCCCTTCCCGCCGGCCCCGGCGTCCCCGCCCGCTCCGCCCCGTCCATCGGAATTGTCTTCTCCGGTGCCGCCGTTGCCTCCTGCGCCGCCGGCGCCACCATCGCCGTTTGCTCCATCAGTCCCGTTGGAGGGGATGCCCAAGAGGTAGCGACCCTCGCCGGCTGTACCGCCGGCGCCCGCCGATCCACCGCTGCCACCGTCACCCCCCTTGCCGCCGCTGCCGCCGCCGTCGTCGTCGATCGTGTACGACAAGCCGTTTCCGCCCCGGCCCCCGACGCCCCCCGCACCGCCGGCACCGCCGTTGCCTCCGGCGCCGAATACCCAGCTGCCGCTACCACCGTTGCCACCGGCACCGCCGACACCCCCGACACCGCCGGCCTTGCCGTTGTTGTCTTCGGTTCGGTTACCGCTGGCACCCTCGATGCCGTCCTCGCCGACGCCGCCGTCGCCGCCGTTGCCACCCTTGCCGAACAGTGACAACAGCCCGGTGTTGCCACCGTCACCGCCGTCGCCGCCCGCGCCTTGCCCGCCAACGCCGCCATTGCCACCGTTACCGCTCAGGAAACCACCGACACCACCAACGCCGCCGTGGCCCGCCGACACAGGACCGGCACCACCCACGCCGCCGGCGCCGCCAATCGCGAATAGCGAGAGCATTCCGCCGCTGCCACCGCTGCCACCGGCACCACCGTTGCTGGCCCGTCCGCCGGCACCGCCGGCACCGCCGACGCCGTGAAGCGACAGGAGTCCGGTGGCACCGCCATCGCCACCTGCACCACCGGTCGATCCCAGCGGCACTGCATTGCCGCCAGCGCCACCGTTGCCGCCGTTGCCGTACAACAGGCCGCCGACGCCACCGTCACCACCCTGACCGC
>NZ_JAFMJZ010000138.1 GCF_017853185.1 Mycolicibacterium sp. | reverse complement strand
GCGTCGATCTGGTCGGGGGTCGCGGGCATCTGCGGCAACCTCGGGTCACCGGCCTCGAAGCCCAGCAGACGCAGCCCTTCCTTGGACATGGTCACGCCGCCGAGGCGGCCCTGCGCGTCATCGAGGACGGCGAGGGTGACCGCGATCTTGCGGGCAGTCGCCAGGTCACCGGAGTTGAAGGCGCTCAACATGTCCCGCAACTGACCGGCCGCCACATGACCCCATACGCTGACGAAGCCGACCGCGCCCATGGCGAGCCACGGCAGGTTCAGCGCGTCGTCACCGGAGTAGTAGGCCAGTCCGGTCTCGGCCATGATCTGGGCCGCCCCGGGGAGGTCGCCCTTGGCGTCCTTGACCGCGACGATGTTGGGATGGCGGGCCACCGTGCGCATGGTGTCCCATTCGATCGGCACCACCGATCGCGGCGGGATGTCGTAGAGGATCACCGGCAGGTCGGTGGCGTCGGCGACGGTGCTGAAGTGGGCGACCAGGCCGGACTGCGGTGGACGCGAGTAGTACGGGGTGACGACCAGCAGACCGTGCGCGCCCTCGGCGGCGGCGGCCTTGGCCAGGTGCACGCTGTGCGCGGTGTCGTAGGTCCCGACGCCGGCGACGATGCGGGCCCGGTCCCCGACCGCCTCGACCACCGTGCGCAGCAGCAGGCTCTTCTCGGCGTCGGTGGTCGTCGGTGACTCGCCGGTGGTTCCCGAGACGACCAGACCGTCACAGCCCGAGTCGACCAGGTGGGTCGCCAGCCGCGCGGCGGCGTCGGTGTCCAGCGAGCCGTCGGTCTTGAACGGCGTCACCATCGCGGTCAGGACCGTGCCCAACCGGGCGGTGACGTCGAATCCGCTGGCACTCACGGGAGGTTAGGTTACCCGTTGTCGACTGGGTATCACTCGCCCGACTCCTTCTCGGGACCGGCGTCCCGCATCGTCGTCGGTCAGGCCTCCGTAGCGAGCGGGCTGGTCGCCACCTCGGACCCGTCGGCCAGCACGGAGATCTCGAAATCGGCGAACACCGCCGGAGCGACCCGGGCGAGTTCACGCAGGCAGGCGATGGCCAGCCGGCGAATCTCGGTGTCGGCGTGCTCGCTGGCCCGCATCGCGATGAAGTGCCGCCAGGTGCGGTAATTGCCGGTCACCACGATGCGGGTCTCGGTGTCGTTGGGCAGCACCGCACGGGCGGCCTGGCGGGCCTGCTTACGCCGCAGCACGGCATTCGGCTGGTCGGCCAGCTTGGCCTCCAGTTTGTCCAGCAGTTCGTCGTAGACCTTGCGGCTGGCGTCGGCGGCGGCCAGCACGATCTGCTGCAGTTCCGGGTCATCGCTGAGCCCGGGCGGCATGACGACTTGGGCCTCGTCCTCGGGAACGTAGCGCTGGGACAGCTGTGAATAGGAGAAGTGCCGGTGCCGGACCAGTTCGTGGGTGCAGGACCGGGAGACGCCGGTGATGTAGAAGCTCGCCGAGGCGTGCTCGAGAACGGCGAAGTGACCGACGTCGATGATGTGCTTGATGTAGGACGCGTTGGTCGCCGTGCGCGGGTTGGGCTTGTCCCAGCTCTGGTAGCAGGCCCGGCCGGCGAACTCGACGAGGGCCTCGCCGCCGTCGGCGTCGGTCTCCCACGGCACGTCGGGCGCCGCCAGGAACTCGGTCCTGGCGATCAGTTGCACGCGCAGCGGGGCGGTCTCGGCCACGGGGCGTAAGCCTAGTGAACTGACAGCCTCGTCGGCGCTCCCTACACTGAACGACGTGTCCGCCCTTGCCGATCTGGAAGCTCGTGTGGCCGCGCTGGAGGCCTCCCAGGCGGACTATCGTGCCGTGTTGGCTGCAGTCAATGCGCTCGGCGAAAACCAGCGGGAGCACTCTCAGCGATTCGACCGCGTTGAGAAGCGCCTCGACCGAGTCGACGACCGCTTGGAGTCAATCGAAACCAAACTCGACGACACAAATGCCCGCGTCCGCTCGCTGGAGGACACCACCAGCGACATTAAGGAACTCCTGATCAGAGCACTCGACAAGTAGCGCTCAACGCCGACGCCAGGTCGCCGCGCTTTCCGACCGTCACACGGTCCAGTCCCAGCCAGGCCGCCATCGCCGCCAGCTGCCCGGCAAGTGCGCCGGCCACCCGCCCCGGATCCCGGCCCGGCTCGACGAACGCCCCCGGCACCAGCAGCGCCCCAGAGTTCCGGTCGGCCTTGAGGTCGACCCGGCCGACCAGTTCGCCGTCGAGCAGGAACGGCCAGACGTAGTAGCCGTACTTCCGCTTGGCGGCCGGGGTGTAGATCTCGATGCGGTACTCGAAATCGAACAGCCGTTGTACCCGGGGCCGGAAGAAGATCAGCGGGTCGAACGGGCACAGCAGCGCGGTGCCGCGGTCGCTGCGCGGGATCTTCTGCCCGGCGCGCAGATACCCCGGAGCAGTCCAACCGGCGACTTCCACCGGTTCGAGTTCCCCTGCGGCCACCAGTGCCGCGACCGCGGGCTTGGACTGATCGGGCCGCAGCCGGAAGTAATCGCGGATATCGGGTTCGGTGGCCACGCCCAGAGCGGTGGCCGCCTTCAGCGTCAACTCACGGACTGCCTCGCCGTCGTCGACTTCCCGGCCGACCACCTCGGCGGGCAGCGCCCGCTCGACGAGGTCGTAGTGCCGGGCGAAGCCGGCCCGGTGCGCGGTGGTCAGCACCCCCGAGGCGAACAGCGCCTCGGCCACCCACTTGGTTTCGCTGCGGTTCCACCAGACACCCTTGCCGCGGTGCGTGGTCGTCGTCAGGTGCGCCTCGATCTGCCCGGCGGTGGCGGGCCCGAGTTCGGTTATGGCGCCGACGATTTCGTCGGCCAGCCGCGGATTCTCGCGGACGATCTCCGTTCCCCACCTGCCGTGGGTGTACTCGCGCATGCGCCAGCGCAGCAGCGGCCAGTCCTCGACGGCCATCAACGCCGCCTCGTGTGCCCAGTACTCGACCAGCAGTCGCGGTGTCCGGCCGGCGTGGCTCCAGGCGGCGCGGTCCAGAACGTCGCGGTCGTAGGGACCGAGCCGGCTGAACACCGGCGCGTAATGCGCGCGCACCGCCACCGACACCGAGTCCAGTTGCAGCACCTGGATTCGCTCGATCAGCCGACGCAACTGAGCCCGGTTGATGGCGGCCGGCGCGGTTCCGAAGCCCTGGGCGGCGACCGCGACCCGGCGGGCCTGGGCTGCGGTCAGTCTTGTCGCCGCGGTCAGTCTGGTCAAAGGCGCACGTAGCTGATGAACCGGTAGCGCAGCCCCGAACTGCTGTCCTGCCATTCACCGGCGGTGCCGAGCCAGGACTCGCCGAGCATCGGCGCCAGGGCGTCCTCGTCGTCGAGGTGCAGGTCGGCGTCGACCTCGGTGACCTCGCACCGGGCTGCCGCCGGCAGGGCGAGGTGGTAGATCTCGGATCCGCCGATCACCCAGAGGTCCGGCAGGCTCAGCGCCTCGTCGAGGGAGGTGATCACCTCGGCGCCGTCGGCCTCGTAGTGCGGGTTGCGGGTCAGGACGACGTTGCGCCGGCCCGGTAGCGGCCGGAATCGGGCGGGCAGCGACTCCCAGGTCCGCCGGCCCATCAGCACGGTGTGGCCTATGGTCAGTTCCTTGAAGCGGGCCATGTCCTCGGGCAGCTGCCACGGGATGGCGCCGTCCCGGCCGATCACCCCGGAGGTGGACTGCGCCCAGATCAGCGCCGTCATATCGCGACGGGCGCTTTGATCGCCGGGTGCGGATCGTAGTTGCGGATCTCGATATCGTCGTAGGTGTAGTCGAAGAGCGAATCACGTTGCGCCAGAACGAGTTCCGGATACGGGCGTGGGTCACGGCTGAGCTGCTCGGTCACCTGTGCGATGTGGTTGTCGTAGATGTGGCAGTCCCCGCCGGTCCAGACGAAGTCCCCCACCGCCAGGCCCGCCTGCGCGGCCATCATGTGGGTGAGCAGCGCATAACTGGCGATGTTGAACGGCACGCCGAGGAACATGTCGGCGCTGCGCTGGTAGAGCTGGCAGCTGAGCTTGCCGTCGGCGACGTAGAACTGGAAAAACGCATGGCACGGCGCCAGTGCCATCTTCGGCAGCTCCGCGACGTTCCACGCCGAGACGATGATGCGCCTCGAGTCCGGGTCGGTGCGGATCAGCTCGAGGGCGTTGCTGATCTGGTCGATGTGCTCGCCGGAGGGGGTCGGCCAGGACCGCCACTGCACGCCGTACACCGGCCCCAGATCGCCTGTCTCGCTGGCCCATTCATCCCAGATCGTGACGCCGTGGCGCTGCAGCCATTCGACGTTGGAGTCACCGCGCAGGAACCACAGCAGCTCGTAGGCGATCGACTTCAGGTGCACCTTCTTGGTGGTGATCAGCGGGAAGCCGGCCGAGAGGTCATAGCGCAGCTGATGTCCGAACAGGCTGCGGGTGCCGGTGCCGGTGCGGTCGGACTTGTGCGTGCCCTGCTCGAGAACCAGGCGCAGCAGGTCCTCGTACGGGGTCGGGATCGCCACGTCGATCACTGTACGTCCGCCCTGGCGGAGTAGAAACAAGCCATGCCGACCCTCACCGAAACGATCACCACACCGGACGGGACCTGCCCGGTCACCCTGGCAATCCCTGACGGGCACGGCCCCTGGCCCGCGGTGGTGATGTATCCCGACGCCGGCGGAGTCCGCCCGGCGTTTCACGAGATGGCGGCCCGGCTGGCCGGTCTGGGATACGTCGTCCTACTGCCCGACGTCTACTACCGGAACGGGTCGTGGGCACCCTTCGACATGAAGACCGCGTTCGGCGACGAGGGCGAGCGCAACCGGCTGTTCGCGATGATGCGCGGCGTCACCCCGGAGGTGATGGAGGCCGACGCCCGGGCGTTCTTCGACTATCTGACGGCCCGTCCGGAGGTGCGCGGTGAGCGGTTCGGGACGACCGGTTACTGCATGGGCGGACGGACGTCGCTGATCGTGGCCGGCCGGGTGCCGGACCGGGTGGCCGCGGCGATGTCCTTCCACGGCGGCGGCCTGGCCGCCAAGGACCCCGGCAGCCCGCACCTGCTCGCCGACCGCATCCGGGCGGCGGTCTACGTCGGCGGCGCCGCGGACGACGCGTCCTACACCATCGAGGATGAGCAGCGCCTGGACCTGGCGCTGACCGACGCCGGCGTCGAGCACGTCATGGAGTGGTATGCGGGGGCGCACGGCTTCGCCGTCACCGACAACGCTCCCTACGACGAACCGTCGGCGGAGAAGCACTGGCGGGCGATGCAGGAGTTCTTCGGCGCACACCTGGGCGCCGAACGTGCAACCTAGGCCCGGTTGAAGAACCGCCGGATGACGTGGGCGACACCGCGCGCGGCGTAGAGGCCGATGATCACCGAGACGCCGACGAGCACGACGAAGGTGATCATCCAGTTGGATCGGGTATGCGGGACGTTCCACCACACCACCGTGAACAGCCCCGCGCAGAGGAACACCACGATGGCCCGCCAGTCGCCCTTGTAAGAGGTTGCGGTCATGCGCAATTCGCGATTGCGGTCGATGGAGGCGATCAGCTCCGTGGTCCGTTCATCGATGGTGCGCTTCAGTTCCTTGCGCACCTCGACACTGTCCTCCGGCAGGCTCTTGAGCAGTTCGACGTCGGACTTGATGATGGCGCGAAAATCAGGGCCCTTGAACATGCCGGCCAGCGAGCCGAGCAATGCGCCGCCGGCGATCGGGGCCGCGCCGAGCGCAAGATCAGCGATTCCTGCCATGTCACCTCTCCATCAGGACGGCTGCCAGCGTGGCGCCGAGCTCGTAGGCCTTCTCCCGCACGGCCTTGTCGATCGGACCCGTCGCTTCCAGTACGTCGGCCGCTCTGGTTAGGGCCAGTCCGGTGACGATCCGGTCGACAGAGGAGACGGCGCCGACGATGTCGTCGTTGCCGTGCACCCACAGACCGTAGGGCCGTCCGGCGACCTGGTCCAGAACCGGGTAGTACACCGTGTCGAAGAAGTGCTTCAGCGCACCTGACATGTAGCCGAAGTTCGCCGGAGTGCCGAACAGATAGCCGTCGGCCCCGAGCATGTCGGTGACGGTGGCGCCCAACGCCGGGCGGACGACGACGTCGATTCCGCTGATCTCGGGATCGCGTGCGCCGGCCAGCGCCGCCTCGAGCAGTTCGCGGGTGGCCGGCGACGGGGTGTGATGGACGACCAGCAGGGTGGTCATCGATCGACCTCCGGAAAGTGGGTGGGCGGTTTAAATTATCTTGTTAACGTAACGAAGTGAGTAACGCCGGCCGGCTGCGAGGCGTGTTCGCCGGCCAGTTACTTTCCCCCGACCTTGCCAGAATCATCCGACGGGTGGGCCTGTATCCGTTGGCGCGTCAAGCGCTGTACGCCCTCGACAACGCGCGAAACCACCGCGAAAACAAGAAGTTGCAGCGCCGTCATCCCGAGATGACATTCCCACCGAAGAGACTCCTGTGGACGACTGCGCCGACCACGAGCTACCGCGTCTATCGCACCGGCAGACAGGCTGCGGAGGAGTACTACGACCTTGCCGCCACGCACCTTCCGGAGATCAAAACGATCCACGAATGGGGTTGTGGCGCAGGGGCGGTGGTCCGCCACATGCCGCTGCTTGCCCCCGGCGTCGAAACACACGGAAGCGACTACGACCCGAAACTCGTGGACTGGTGTCGGGCGAATATCCCGAATGTTCAGTTCTCGCTGAACCACCTGGGCCCACCCCTGCCCTACGCCGACGACAGCTTCGACTTCGTCTACTCACGTTCGGTGTACACCCACCTGTCCGCCGACCTACAGAAGCAATGGCTGGCCGAACAGCTGCGAGTGACCCGGCCTGGCGGCCTGGTGCTGCTGACCGTCCACGGCGACGCCTATAAGCACCGCCTGACGGTTCAGGAACGAACCACCTATGAAGCAGTCGGCATCGTCGAACACCGGACCGCAGATGACGGCGGACCCTGGTTCACCACGTTCAACAGTCCGGCATACATGCAGCGAGAACTGTTGGCGGGAATGGATGTCGTCTGCCACGATTTGCTTCCCGAAGATCCACCCGGCCTCAGGCAAGACCTGTGGATGGTTCGCAAGTCAGCCTGATCCCTCCAGATCCACCGCTTTACGCATCGCGTCCCGCGCCCGCCTGCGATCGCCGGCGTAGTCGTAGGCCCGCGCCAGTCGGTACCAGCGCCGCCAGTTGTCCGGATCGGCCTCGAGTTCGGTTCTCACACTGGCGAACAGGGCGTCGGCGGCCTCACGTTCGATGCGGCCGGACGGCATCCGGGGCAGAGCCTCGACATCGAGTTCCATCCCGTCATCGGCGGCCAGCCGGGCCAGCTTCTGATGCGCGAATCCCGCGCGCAGCGTGGCCAGCACTGCCCAGAGTCCGACCACCGGCAGGGCCAGCACGCCGACGCCGAGTGCGACGGCCTCGAGCGTGCCGGTGCGGATCAGGGTGACGGCGGTGCGGGCCAGCAGCGCGAAGTAGACGAACAGCGCCAGGCACAGGAACGCGATGACGATGCGCTGTCTCATGGAACGAACGGTCTCAGAGGTTAAGCAGGGGTTCGAGACCGATGGTCAGGCCGGGCCGCCGGCCGATCTGGCGGATCGCGAGCAGCACACCGGGTACGAAAGAGGTGCGGTCGATGCTGTCGTGACGGATGGTCATCGTCTCGCCCATCGTTCCGAACAGGACTTCCTGATGGGCGACCAGTCCGGTCAGCCGAATTGAGTGCACCGGAATCCCGTCGACGTCGGCGCCGCGCGCGCCGGGCAGTCCGGTGCTGGTGGCATCGGGGTTGGGCGGCAGTCCTTTTCGCGCCTCGGCGATGAGTTTCGCGGTCCGGGTCGCGGTGCCCGACGGGGCGTCGGCCTTCTGCGGGTGATGCAGTTCGATCACCTCGGCGGACTCGAAGTAGGGGGCGGCCTTCTGGGCGAAGTACATCGACAACACCGCGCCGATCGCGAAGTTCGGCGCGATGAGCACTCCGGTGGCCGGGCTGGCCTTGAGCCACGACCGGACCAGGTCCAACCGTTCGTCGGTGAAGCCGGTGGTCCCGACCACCGCGTGGATGCCGTTGTCGATGAGGAACCTCAGGTTGTCCATCACGACGTCGGGGTGGGTGAAGTCGATGACGGCCTCGGTCCCGGTGTCGGCGAGCAGGCTCAGTGGGTCGCCGGCGTCCACCTCGGCGCTGAGTTCGAGGTCCTTGGCGTCGCGTACGGCGGCGCACATCGTCATTCCGACCTTGCCCTTGGAACCCAGGACCCCGACTCGCATGGAGGCAGCCTATCCACAGTCCCGGATTCATCCACAACGGCGATACGACGGGGTCCCCGGCGTCGGCAGGCCGACATAGTATTCGAACATGAGTTCGATAACGCTGGCCTTGGAGGCGCTCGACCATGCCGTCGAGTTGCTCGGTGGCGCCGATCTGGACGCCCTGCGGCCGGCCGAACGCTACGTGGTTCTTGAGCGATTGGAGACCAGCCGGCGCCGTCAGATCGCAGTGGCCGGATCCCTGGTGTGCCGACTGGAACAGACGCAGGGTTGTCCGCCCGTGCCGATCGCGCTGTCCGATGT
>NZ_JAFMJZ010000137.1 GCF_017853185.1 Mycolicibacterium sp. | reverse complement strand
GCGCAGTGCTGGTTTGCGCAGTGCTGGTCTGGCTGGGCTTGGCGGTCGGCTGCGGCGCGCAGATCGGCAGCAGGGAACTGTGGGACAGTTCCTTGAGTTGGTCGATCGCGCTGTCGAGGCTTCCGGTCGGCAGGCCCGCCGACACCTGCGCCCGTTCGGAGGGACGTAGATCCTGCAGGCCGAACAGCTTGCATTCCTTCTGCGAACCGGCCTGATCGGGACTGATCAGTGATAGCGCGTTGCCGTCGCTGAGGCACCCCAACAGGTAGGGCTTCTGCAGTGAGACGCCGAGGAACGAACCCTGGATACCGCGCATGATCGCCACCGAGTCGCTGTAGGCGGTGACGTAGTAGGAGCCCTGAATCGTCTTGTAGCCGAAGCCGATCCCGCTCAATACGGCCACGGCGATCAGTGCGGCGGCGATGAACAGCGGCCGCCGGGACCTCGGTGCCGGCGTTTCCGGTTCCAGCACAACCTTTTTCGCAGCCGGCGGACGCGGTGCGATCGCCGAGGCACGCCCGGCCGCGGTGTTCGGCGGTTTGACGTCGTCGTCCTCACCGGAGACCGCACCGGCAAGGATCGGCTGGGTCTGGCCGGCGAAGTCGTGGTCGACCACATCGGCGACCACCACGGTGACGTTGTCCGGCCCGCCGCCCCGCAACGCGAGTTCGATGAGCCGGTCGGCGCTGGCGCTCACGTCCTCGACCTTCAGGGCCTCGAGGATGGTCTCGAAACTGACCGGATCCGAAAGGCCGTCGGAACACAGCAGGTAGCGGTCGCCGATCCGGGCCTCGCGCACCGTCAGCGCCGGTTCGACCTCGTGCCCGGTCAGCGCCTGCATGATCAGGGAGCGCTGTGGATGGCTGTGCGCCTCCTCCGCGGTGATGCGGCCCTCGTCGACGAGGGTCTGCACGAAGGTGTCGTCCTTGGTGATCTGGGTCAGTTCCCCGTCCCGAAGCAGATAGCCCCGGGAGTCGCCGATGTGCACCAGTCCGAGCCGGTCACCGGCGAACAGGATGGCGGTCAGGGTGGTCCCCATGCCCTCGAGCTCGGGGTGCAGTTCGACCTGCTCGGCGATATCCGAGTTCCCCTGGTACACAGCACTTTCCAGCTTGCCGAGAAGATCCCCGCCGGGCTCGTCGTCGTCGAGATGGGCCAGTGCGGCGATCACGAGTTGCGAGGCGACCTCGCCGGCGGCGTGCCCGCCCATGCCGTCGGCCAGCGCCAGTAGCCGGGCCCCGGCATAGACCGAGTCCTCGTTGTTGGCGCGCACCAGTCCGCGGTCGCTGCGGGCCGCATAGCGAAGGGCAAGGGTCACGGGCGCAACTCGATCACGGTCTTGCCGACGTGCACCGGGGTGCCGATCGGGACCCGCACCGCCGCCGTCACCTTCGACCGGTCGAGGTAGGTGCCGTTGGTTGAGCCGAGGTCCTCGACGTACCAATCCGCGCCACGCTGGGCCAGTCGGGCATGCCGGGTGGAGGCGTAGTCGTCGGTGAGCACCAGGGTCGAGTCATCGGCCCGGCCGATCAGCACGGGCTGGGAACCCAGGGTGATCCGGGTTCCCGCCAGCGCTCCCTCGGTGACCACCAGATAGCGGGCCGCGGTCCGTCCCCCGGCGGCCGAGGCGCGCGGACCGCGCAACGTCAGGCCGCGGCGCACCATCACCGAACCGGTCGGGGCGTAGATGTCGGTGCGCAGGATGCGCAGCACGGAGAAGATGAACAGCCACAGCAGCAGCAGGAAACCGGCACGGGTCAGCTGCAGAACCAGTCCCTGCATGCGGCCCTCCGTCCTCCTACCGTGATCACAGCCTCGGTGACGACGGACAAACCGGGCCGACTCCGGCAAGGTCACAGAATACTTGGACACCGGGGCAGACGAGGACCACATCGGGCTCCCGGCCGCTCCCGGCGTCCGTACCGCACTCAGTGAAGGCGGACGATGATCTCGGAGTGGCCGACCCGGATGACGTCGCCGTCGGCCAGCTGCCACTCCTGGACCGGGGCGTTGTTGACGGTGGTGCCGTTGGTCGAGTTCAGGTCCGACAGCAGCGCGACCTGCCCGTCCCAGCGGATCTCCAGATGCCGGCGTGAGACGCCGGTGTCGGGCAGCCGGAACTGTGCGTCCTGGCCGCGGCCGATCACGTTGGCGCCCTCTCGGAGCTGGTAGGTGCGGCCGCTGCCGTCGTCGAGTTGCAGCGTCACCGCATTCGCGGCGGCCGCGTACTCGGGCTGGCCTCCCCCGGGCTGGCCATAGTCGTACTCGCCGGCCGGGGCGGCGGGAGGCGGGTAGCCACCCTGGTCATAGCGGCCACCGCCCTGCTGGCCGTACTCGGGCTGGCCGTATTCGGGACGGCCGTAACCCGGCTGGTAGCCCTGATCGGGGTAGGCCGGCCGGCTGTAGCCGGGCTCCTCGTAGCGCGGGGCCGGACGGCCCTGGTTGTAGTCGTAGTCGCCCTGCGGGGGGTAACCCTGGCCGGGAGGCGGGCCGTACTGGGGCTGACCGGAATGGGGCTGGCCGTACCCGGGCGGCGGACCCTGGCGGTAGCCCTGGTCGTATCCCGGCGGGGGGCCGTAGCCGGGTGCCGGCGGGCGCTGCTCATAGCCCTGCTGGTAGCCCTGCTGGTAGTAACCGCCCTGGTCCGGGTAGGCCGGACGGGGCGGGTAGCCCTGGTCGGCGCCTTGCGGATTGCCCTGCTGGTAGCCCTGCGGATAACCCTGCTGGTAGCCCTGCTCGGGCGGGTACGGGGCGTGCTGCGGCTCGGGAGTGCCGGGCCGCTGCTCCTCGTAGTACTCGTCGCCGGGACGCCCCTGGCCCTGGCCGTAAGAGTTGTCGGTCATCGCTGGTGCTCCTCGTTCTGCGGTGTACGCATGGTTCGATTCTGCTGGTCTGGCTGCCGGGGCAGACGGGCGGGGGTCAGCGGCCGGATGCACGTCGGGGTTGACGGCCGCGTGCGCGCGGAATTGGCCGGTATGCAGGCTCTCGGATTCGTCGAGCCGGACGACGACGTCACCATAGGTTTGCCACCCCTGCTCCTGGATGTATTCCTCCAGGTGCTTGGCGAAGGCCTCGGTGGTGAGATCGCGATCCGCGCTCAACTTCTGGAAGTCGGACACACTGAGGGTAATGACGTAATCGTTGGGAACCAAGGACCGTCCGCCCGCGAGCGTCTGCACGCCGTCGGAGGCTTCCCTGCGCAGCAGTGCCTCGAGCTCCTGCGGAACCACCGAGCCGCCGAACACCCGGGCGAACGCATCCCCGACGCCGTCTTCCAGCATCCGTTCGATGCGCTTGACCAGGCCCTTCTGGTTAGCCATCGACGCATCTCCACCTTCGGTTCACGGCGGCGCACCGCCTGTCCCCATGGTATCGGCCGGGGTCCCCCGGCCGTCAGCAGGAGAACTCTGAGAATCGCATCGCCGCAGGTCAAGCATGGCTAATGCGGTTGGAAGCGCGGTGTCTGGCCGTGATACGCTGCGTCGGTCATTCGGGCGAGTGGCGGAATGGCAGACGCGCTGGCTTCAGGTGCCAGTGTCCTCCGGGACGTGGGGGTTCAAGTCCCCCTTCGCCCACCAGATTGACAAAGGTCACGGACCCGTCAGGGCCGTGACCTTTGTCGTTGGGCGTGGCACTTTGTCGTTGGGAGTCGCTTCGCGCCGGTCAGCGCTTGAGCGGGCTGTAGAACACCAGCCCGTTGCCCTTGTTGTCATAGACCACTGCGCGACGCTCGTGCGCGTCGTCGTACGGGCCCTTGATGATGCCGCCGCCGCTCTCCTCGATGGCCATGGCCGCGGCGTCGACGTCGGCGGTCTTGATCCCGACGACGACCTGGCCGGGGATCGGATGGTCGACTGCCGTCGCCAGTGCCAGGGTGATCGAACCGCCGTCGATGGCCGCGTAGTGGGCGCCGTCGCGGAACTTCAGCGCCATGCCGAGGGTCTCGGTGTAGAACCGGATCGACTCATCGAGGTCGTCGGTGGACAAGATGACCATCCGGACGTCGTAATCGCTCAAGGTTTCCTCCTACAGGGCCGGCTGGTCTGGGTGATCGGATTCAGCGTAGTGAGGCCTGAGGCCGGCGATCCCGGGACATCGTGGCCGTGGCGGGCGGACAGCGCCCGCTGATTCCGGTAGCCGCACTCCAGCAAATAATTTTCGCCGACGGCCGAAGCGCTCGGGACGTCGAGGCCGGCGGTGCGGAAATGCCTGGCTGCGGGTCGTGCAACCACCCGTCGGCCCGGGTGACCGATGGTGTGGACGTGGTTGCTGGGACAAAGGTGCCGACGGTTGTCAACAAGTTTGACTCAGGTGGATTGACACAGTTCAAAGCCGTCTACACACTGTGCCGATGGAGGGGACCCCGGGCGATGACGGGTTTAGCGACAAGGAACTCGTCGATGCCGTCATCCGTGATCTCGAAGCGAATCTAGCCCGCTGGGAGGCCGACCTCGCCGCGGCCGAAGCGGTCATTTTCAGCGTCGATATGGGCGATATTCAAGCCTCCGCCAATGCCGATGGCAAACTCATCGAACTGACCCTGCACCCCGATGCGATGGTGATCTACGGCCACGCCGACCTGGCTGATCGGCTCAACACCGCCTTCGCGGCACTACGCGAGGAGGCCCTGCGCGAACACCAGGCCCGCTATGGGGACGGCCTGCTGTGACCGGGAACGGACCTGTTGTGAGTGAAAACCGGGGCCGGCCATGCCGCTGAACCTCTCCAACCGGGAGCAGAACTCCGGGCACCTGTTCTACAACCGGCGACTGCGCGCCGCGATCACCCGCTTCTCGGTGCGGATGAAGCACGACGACCGCAAGCAGCAGGCCGCGCTGGCGCTCTCCGTGGTGTTCGTCGTTCTGGCCTGCGGATGGATGGCGCTGCTCGGGGTGATGAAACCGGCCGGTCTGACCGGGTCGTCCCCGATCGTCGGGAACCGGGACACCGGCGCCCTTTACGCGAAGGTCGACGGGCGGTTGCACCCCGCGTTGAATCTGACCTCGGCGCGACTGGTCACCGGAAGCGCCGCCGCGCCGGCGTGGGTCAAGGCCGGCGAGATCGCCAAGTACCCGACGGGTCCGCTGATCGGCATCCCTGGGATTCCCGACGACGTCACGGTGTCAGGCGATCCGGTGTCGGCATGGGCGGTCTGCGACACCGCCGCCAAGACCGGAACCGGCGGTGGCCCGACCGTGACCGCGATCGCCGGCCGACTCGCGCCGGCCGGTCGGGCCGAGCCGATGCGGGCCGACCAGGCGGTCCTGGCTGCCCACCGCGGCGCCACCTACCTGATCTGGAACGGCAAGCGCAGCCGCATCGACACCTTCGACCGCTCGGTGACCTTGAATCTCGGGCTCGATCCCGCGACCACCCGCCCGGTCGAGATCTCCACCGCGCTCTTCGATGCGATGCCGGCCGCCGAGCCGCTCGTCATTCCTCCGGTTCCCGAAGCGGGCAGTCCGTCGCGGTGGCTGGCGGGTTCGGTGGTGGGCCGTGTCCTGCAGACCCGTGACGCCGCCGGGTCGGTGAGCGGGCTCTATGTGCTGTTGCCCAACGGAATTCAGAAGATCACGCCCTTCGTCGCCGAGCTGTTGCGCACGGCCGACAGCCACGGATCCGCGGTGCCGCAACTGATCGCACCCGACGCGCTGGTGCGCATTCCGGCGGTCGACGTTCTCCGTGTCGACTTCTACCCGACCGGGAAGTTGAGCTTCGTCGACACCGCAGCAAGCCCGGTCACCTGCGTGAGCTGGACCAAAGGCGGCGGTGATCCGCAGGCTGCCGTAGTGCTGTTCACCGGGCGCGGCCTCCCGACTCCCGCGGACCTGGATGGGCACATCGTCGACCTTGTGCGTGACAGCCGCGGCCCGGATTCCGTTGAAGCGCAACAGACCCTGGTGCTTCCCGGCGCGGCGAACTTCGTCGCATCAACCGGCGGCGGGGTCATCGCCGACTCCCGCGAGAGTCTGTTCTGGGTGTCGCCGCAGGGGGTCCGGTACGGGATCGAACGGGATCCGGCGACGTTGACCGCGTTGGCCATCGACCCGGATCGTGCCGTCCAGGCACCCTGGCCGATCCTCCGGACCTTCGCCGCCGGTCCGGCGATCAACCGTGCCGATGCCCTCTTGGCGCGTGACTCGATTGCACCGGCGGGGCCCGGGCAGATCCTGCCCGGAAGCGAACGGGGGGAAGGCTGAGATGTCGAAAAAGGGGTTCGTCCGGGGCGAGCGCGCAGCCGCGCCTACCGTGGCGCCATTGCGGGTGGTGATCGCTCCGCCGCTGGCCTTGCCGGAGCGCGAGCCCCGCAATATCGCGTTGATGATCGCGGCCCCCGCGCTGCTGGTCGGAATCCTCGGCACGCTCGTGGTGATGTACGCATCCGGTGTCCGTTCGCTGCAGTCCGGACTCTTCCCGCTGATCGGACTGGCCGGATTCGGGACGCTGATGTTCAGCGGCCGGTTCGGCCGCACCCGGCGGATCAGCTGGGGCGAGCAGGAGAAGCAGCGCCGGAGCTATCTACGCGGCCTCGACACCGACCGCGACGAGATCGCCAGGTGTGCCCAGCAGCAACGGCGCAGCCAGGCGTTCGTGCACGCAGATCCGCAGAAACTCGACCATGTGATCGGCGGTCCACGGATGTGGGAGCGGCGGATGACCGACGCCGACTTCCTCGACGTGCGGGTCGGCATCGGTGTGCAGTCGACCGCGGACTCCGCGGTGTCGCTGCAGTGGCCGGAGGTTCCCGTCGGCGAGGAACTCGAACCGGTGACCGGCCGGGCGCTGCGCGACTTCATCCTTGAGCAGAGCCGGATCCGCGGAATGGCGAAGGTGTTGAGTCTGCGTTCGCAGCCGGGGTTCAGTTTTGTCGGCCAGGACACCGCCGAACTGCATGCGCTGATGAGATCGGTGCTGTGCGCGCTGGCTGTCCACCACAGCCCGGCCGACCTCAAGGTGATGGTGGTGACCCGTCATCCCGAACGGTGGTCATGGCTGGTGTGGCTACCGCACAACCAGCATGACGACATCGTCGACGCCTGCGGTCCGCGCCGGCTGGTGTTCGCCTCCCCGGCAGACCTCGAGGAGACACTGGACGCCGAATTGCACCGCAAGGGCCGGGGGCCGTGGGCGCCGCCGATCGGATCCAGCCCGAGCACGACCCCCTCGCCGATGGACTCGCCAGCCGGCGCCGGACTCGGACCGCACTGGGTCATCGTCGACGACGGCACCGGTACCCCGGAGCAGTGGGAGACCGTGACCGGACAGAAGGGCATGGCCGGAATCACCATGCTGCGGTTGGCCTCCCGGATCGGCACCGGCGTCGGCTTCGGCGGCGAGGGGCAGCGGTTCGAACTCCGTGAGGGACGCCTCACCCACCGTGACGGGTTCTACGCCGTGGCCGACATGCTCGCCGAGAGCACCGCTGACCGGTACGGGCGGGCGATGGCACGGTGGTCGCCGGCCAATGCCGGGGAGCTGACCGAGGCCGACAGCCAGGGTGGGGAACTGTTGCGGGCATTGGGCATCAGCGATCCCCGGCGTCTCGACGTCGACCGGCTCTGGGCGGAGAGCCGCGGCCGGGGTGACCCCCGCTGGGCGATGATCCCGGTGGGTGTCCGACCGGGCGGTGAACTGCAGCACGTCATCCTGCGGGCCAAGGACTTCGGCGGTTACGGCTTCCACTCCGTGGTGGTGGGAACCTCAGGTGCCGGCAAGTCCGAGTACTTCCTGTCGCTGTGCAATGGGATCGCGCTGACCCATTCGCCAGAGACGTTCATCGTGATCTTCGTCGACATGAAGTTCGAGTCGGCGGCCCAGGACTTGGACGGACTGCCGCATGTGGCCGGTTCGCTGTCCAACCTGGGCAATGACGACCGCCACCTGGCCGAGCGGATGCGCAAGGCGGTGGACGGCGAAATCGCCCGCCGCTACCGGCTTTTCAAGGATGCCGGCGCCCGGGACGCCAATGAGTACGAGGAGATGCGACTGGCCGGCCGTGATCTGGAACCGGTTCCCATTCTGCTGGTGATCATCGACGAGTATCTCGAACTGTTCCACCACCATCCGGACTGGATCGACCTCGTCATCCACATCGGGCAGGAGGGCCGCGGGTGCAACGTCTTCTTCACCCTCGGCGGGCAGCGCCTGGACCTGTCGTCGCTGAGCAAGGCCAAGAGCAACATCGCGTTCCGGGTCGCACTGCGAGCCGAGACCGCGGAGGACTCCCGTGATGTCATCGGCAGCGACGCGGCCCTGCATCTGCCGTCGAAGGAGAACGGCTACGCCTTGCTCAAGGTCGGCCCCCGCGAACTCGAACAGTTCCGCTGCTTCTACGTCTCGGCGCCGTTCGTCGTCCCGAAGAAGCCGGCCAATGACGCCCCGATCGCGGTGTCCTTCACCAGGCCCCGATCGCTGACCTGGGAGCATCAACCCCTCAGTGACGCCGATAACCGCGCTCTGGCCGCCGTCGAGGCAGGCGACGAACCCGATGAATTCCTCTATCACGCAGACGGATTCAAGAAGAAGAAGCTTCTCGACGTCATCCGGGAGTCGCTGGCCGCCCACCCGGCCCGGCCGCCGCATCGGATCTGGCTGCCGCCACTC
>NZ_JAFMJZ010000136.1 GCF_017853185.1 Mycolicibacterium sp. | reverse complement strand
GGCGGAACTGGCGGAGCAGTAAACGGCCACCGACTGCCGTGCCGAAACCGGGTAGAGGTTGGTGGCAGTCATGATGCACTCCTTCAGGTGGCTCCGCTTTGTTGCCACCAGCGTCGCGGGACCGGTCGCCGGTGACCTTCGGTCGGATGGCCGATCGGCAGGATGATTGCGGTGTCCCCTGATCGGTGGACCCCGCCGACCGAACAGCACCCGTCTACCATCACCGGATGAGCTACCGCTTTCAGCAGCCGGTACCACCCTTGGGGTTTGAACAGCGGCCCAGGCGCCCGTGGCTGCCGGCCGCGATCATCGGCGCGGCGCTCGTCATCGCGGCCGGGCTCGTCGGTGGGGCGTTGATCCTCAAGGACCCCTCGTCCGCCGCTGTCACGACCTGTCAGGCCTGGAAGCAGACGCGGCTGAACCTTCTCGCAGTCCCGTCGCTTCCGAACGGCTGGGTCTGGACCACTCCGGACATCGACAACACGATCACGCTGCAGAATGCGGCTGTCGCCAACGCTCTGGATGTCTTCGAGAATCAGATCTCCGACGATCCCGCCGACGTCGCCCAGGCTTCGCGGCAGTACCTGGATGCGCGGCGCCATCAGATGCAGACGCTCGCCGACCACTCCTACACCCCAGCGGACGGTCAGGCCGTGGACACCGCGCTGTCTTCGCTCGACCAACTCTGCGGAACGGGCGGCCGCGCGTTCTGACGATCTACCAGACCAGCGGCATATCTTTCGACCTTAAACCCGGCCGGCCTACCGGGAACGCGCGCGGCGCACCTGGGTGAGGACGTCGTTGTTGTCGTAAAGGCAGCGATATGCGGTGATCAATCCGTCCTCGCCGATCAGCAGACGGTCGTCGCCGTGATAGGCGATCACCGAATCGGTGCCGCTGAGGGTTCCGGTGAAACTCCAGGCGACGAGCACGGCCCGGCGTGCGACATCGGCGAACACGCCCTCCGGGTCGAACCGGTAATCGGGATAGTTGCGCACCAGTCGGGTCGCGAAGTTACGCATCGGACCGCGTCCGTAAACGGTCTGGCCGAGTGCCGGATCGTCGAAGGCGATGTCCTCGGCACACAGTGCCGCGACCGCGTCCGGGTCGTGGGCGTTCCACGCCCCTTCCCAGGTGTCGGCGAACCGCTGAGCCGCGGCGGCGTCGTCCACCGCCCGGCCGCTCAGATGGATCATGCGGGTGAACCTACATCGGCCGTGACGGTGGCGCGGCGATCCGCCGGGCTGGGTCGAGGCTGACTACGATCACCGCCATGAAGAAGCACTCCGCCGCGCTGATCTGCGCGCTGATCCTGGCCGGGCTGCCCGTTGCCGTCGCACCGTCGGCCTCCGCCGAGGTGTGCGGTAGCGCCGGCGGGCCGAACGTCAACGTCGAAGGCTGCCTTCCGCCCGGAACCCTCGCCGAGGGCGCCACCGTCCTGGGCAGCGTCGCGGTGGCGGACGCGGTCGACGAGTGGCACCAGCGCCTCCGTGGCCAGCCGCCGTGCTTCACCCCGCAGGGCGTTCCCTACTACACCCCGGGTGACATGCCCTGCGCCTGAGCGGTGACGGGAACGGCCACCGGAATCACGCAGGGGGGGACGCGTGGAGACACGGTGGCCGTTCGGAGACAGATTCTGGCACTACCGACACTGATGTCGTGCATTACCGGTGAGTAGTCCCCCGAGTGGGGGACTACTCAGGACTTGCCGCAGTTGCAGCCGGACCCGCAGGTGCAGGACTCGCAGGTGCAGTCCGGGTTGTCACAGCCCTTGTTCTTCCCGCAACTGCAGTCCGAACCGCAGGTGCAGGGGTTGCAGGTACAGGCTGGGTTGTCGCACTTCGTATCGCCGCTCATGACAGCGATCTTAGGCCGTTGCGCATGCCGGAATGCTGACCGTCCTTGAATGCACCGACGTGTCCTGGGAAGCTCTCCAGCAGTGGCCCACATCACACCCTGGAGGCGCCCGTGTTCGATCTGAAGATCGTCGGCGGCACCATCGTCGACGGAACCGGCGCTCAGCGGTTCACCGGCGACGTCGCGGTCAAGGACGGACTCATCGTGGAGGTGCGCCGCCGGGGGCGCAACGATCCGGTGCTCGCGGGTGAGGCGGCCGAGACCATCGACGCGACCGGCAAGGTCGTCGCCCCGGGGTTCGTCGACATCCACACCCACTACGACGGCCAGGTGAGTTGGGACGACGTCCTGGATCCATCGGCGAGCCACGGGGTGACGACGGTGATCTCCGGTAACTGCGGAGTGGGTTTCGCCCCGGTGCGGCCCGGCGCTGAACAGTGGCTCATCGAGCTGATGGAAGGCGTCGAGGATATTCCGGGAACGGCTCTGTCCGAAGGGATCACCTGGGGCTGGGAGAGCTACCCGGAATACCTCGACGTGATCGGACGGCGTGAGTTGGCCGTCGACTACGGCAGCCAGATCGCGCACGGCACGGTGCGGGCCTACGCGATGGGCGAGCGCGGGGCGCGCAACGAGCCCGCCACCGCCGAGGACATCGCGTTGATGAGCCGCATCGTGCAGGAGGCGGTGGAGGCCGGGGCGTTGGGCTTCTCGTCGTCCCGCACCCTGGCGCACCGCGCTATGGACGGCGAGCCGGTGCCGGGCACCTTCGCCGCCGAGGAGGAACTCTTCGCGCTCGGTCGGGCGCTTGCCGCCGGTGGTGGCGCGGTCTTCGAGTTGGCGCCCCAGGGTGCGGCAGGCGAGGACATCGTGGCGCCCAGGCGGGAACTGGAGTGGATGCGCCGGCTGGGCGAGGAGATCGACTGCGCGCTGAGCTTCGCCCTGATCCAGGTCGACGCCGACCCCAACCTCTGGCGCGAACAACTGGACCTGTCAGCGGCGGCGCATGAGGCCGGCAGCCGGTTGTACCCCCAGGTGGCTGCCCGGCCGTTCGGCATGCTGCTCGGGTTCCCCGGGCATCACGCCTTCACTCACCGGCCGACCTACCGCCGGCTCAAGGCGGAATGCGGTCGTGAGGAACTCGCCGTCCGGCTTGCCGAACCGGCGGTGCGGGCGGCGATCCTGGCCGAGGACGATCTGCCGCTGGATCCGACCAAGCTGTTCGACGGCATGTTCGCCTTCGCGCAGTACGCGATCGACCGGCTGTTCGTGCTGGGGGAGCCGCCCGACTACGAACCCACCGACGAGCGCACGGTGGCCGCCATCGCGCGGCAGCGCGGCCAGGATCCGTTGGCCGCCATGTACGACCTGATGCTGGAGTCCGACGCGGGCGCCATGCTGATGGTGCCGCTGTTCAACTACGCCGAGCGCAACCATGACGCCATCCGGGAGATGATGACCCACCCGGCAGGGGTGCTGGGCCTGTCCGACGGTGGTGCGCACTGCAGCATGATCTGCGACGCGTCCTACCCGACCTTTCTGCTGACGCACTGGGCCCGCGACCGGCGCCGTGGCGAGAAGTTGCCGCTGGAGTATGTGGTGCGTAAGCAATCCCGCGACACCGCAATGCTTTTCGGACTCTCCGACCGCGGCGTGATCGAGGTGGGCAAGAAGGCCGACATCAATGTCATCGACATGGATGCGCTGACGTTGCACGCACCCAGGATGGCCTACGACCTTCCGGCCGGCGGGCACCGTCTGGTCCAGGGTGCGTCCGGCTACACGGCCACCGTCGTCAGCGGGGTGGTGACCCGCCGGGACGGGGCAGACACCGGGGCGCGCCCGGGCCGTCTGGTCCGCGGGGCGCGCTGAGGATGCGGAGCTGAGGATGGCGCGCTTCGACGGGATGACGATGTTGGTCACCGGTGCCGCGTCCGGCATCGGGTTGGCCACCGCACAGCGACTGCTCGACGATGGCGCCACGGTGGTGGGATGCGACCTCGCTCCGGCCGACGAACTCGCCGGCGAAGACGGCTTCAGCTTCGTGACAGCCGATCTGACCGACGAAGCCGCGGTGGCCCGGGTTTTCGACGCGGTGCGGGGTCGGCTTGCCGGCGTGGTGCACTCGGCCGGTGTGCCCGGCGGCGGGCCGGTGCATCTACTGGACGCCCAGGAATGGGCGCGGGTCCTCAACATCAACCTCACCGCCACCTTCCTGGTCGTGAAGGCCGCGGTCGCGCGGATGCTCGGGCAAGAGCGCATCGGCGGTGAGCGGGGTTCCATCGTCACGCTGGCCAGCGTCGAGGGTTTGGAGGGAACGGCCGGCGGAAGTTGTTATAACGCGGCGAAGGGAGGCGTGGTGCTGCTGACCAAGAACGTCGCAATCGACTACGGGCCGAGCGGAATCCGTTGCAATGCAATCTGTCCCGGCTTCATCGACACTCCCATGCTGGACGCGGTTCTATCCGCGCCGGAGATGGCTCAGGTGAAGGCGGGAGTGACGCACGAGCATGCGCTTCGGCGGCGGGGGAAGCCGGAGGAGATCGCCGCCGTCGCCGCCTTCCTGCTGTCCCCGGACGCCTCGTTCGTGACCGGGCAGGCACTGGCGGTCGACGGCGGGTACACGGCGGGTCGTGACCATGGGGTAACGGAGATGATGGGACTGGCCGGTGGCTGATGATGTGATGAGCATGGCGCGTGGACTGCGTGACGTGGTGGCGGCCGAAGCGGTTGATTCCGAACAGTTGCGAACCATGTCACCGCCGATCGTGGACGCCTTGTGGTCCAGTGGGTTGATGACGGCATTCAATCCCCGTGAAGCCGGCGGTGTTGAACCCGGATTCGCCGAGATGATCGAAACCTGGATCGAGATGGCCTGGCAGGACGGCTCTTTCGGCTGGATCGGCATCGCGAATTTTCCGTCCGCTTTCGCCGCGGCCTGTTACCTGCCCGATGAGGGGTTCGCCGAGGTGTTCACCGACAACGGCAACCGGGTCACCATGGGCGGGCAGTTCGCCCCACTCGGCCAGGGCGTGATCGTCGACGGGGGATACCGGCTGACCGGATCGTGGAGTTTCGGATCGGGCACCGGCCATTCGCAGTACGTCGCCGCCGGGTTCATGCCGATGCAGGATGGCATGCCGCAGATGATGGACAACGGGATGCCGGTGATGATGGTCGCCCTGGTGCCGCGCGACGAGGTGACGTTCACCGACGGCTGGCATGTCCAGGGCCTCAAGGGGACCGGGTCCTATGACTACAACGTCTCCGATGTGTTCGTTCCCGCGTACCGGACGTTCGAACTGTTCTCCCGCGAGCCCGTGCGCGGTGCCTCGCCGGCCGCCCGGATGGGCTTGATGGCCGTCACCGCCGCCGGGCATGCGGCCTGGGCGCTCGGGGTGGCCAAGAGCATGCTCGACGACGTTCAGGAGTTGGCGGCCACCAAGTTCCGGATGAGCGATATGGCTGCGCTGGCCAGTCGTCCCACCTTCCAGAAAGATCTCGCCCACCACGTCTGTGCCTGGCGGGCCGCCCGACTGCTGCTGCTCGATGTATTCGGCGAGGCCGAGGCCTCGGCCGCCGGCGACGGTCTGACTCCGACCAACCGGGCCGATCTGCGGGCCGCGGCGGTATACGCCACCGACGTTGCGCGCGAGGCCGCGCAGTGGGCGCATCTTGCCGCCGGTACCACCTCGATCCGGGAGGGCTCCCGGCTGGAACGGGCCTTCCGCGACATCTACACCGGCACCCAGCACGCCTTCATCAGCGAGAAGGTGGCCATGGACGCCGCTCAGGTGTGGCTGGGACTGGTCGAGGACCAGTTCGCCCTCTGACCGGCACAGGTCAGTGATGGCCGGGTGGTGGCGCAGGCGCTGTGTGCAGTCGGTGCTCGGGCGTCAAGGCAGAAAATCCACCTTGCCGGTGTCCAGATCATAAAAGGCGCCAACGATTTTCAGCTTCCCGTCGGCCAGACGATCCCGGAGCACGGGGCTGTCGTGCAGTGCGGCCACGCTGCGGCGCACCACCTCCTTGGCACTCGCGTTGATAACCGCATCGCCGGTGACACCCTGCGCCTGGACGGCCTTGACGGCCGGCAGGATCGGATCGACCACCGCGCCGATCCGCCCCGGCGGCGGGGGACCGCCGGAGGTGATCTCCTTGACGGCGGCGGTGACCGCACCGCACCGGGAATGCCCGAGCACCACCAGAAGCGGAACGCCGAACTCCTCGACGCCGAACTCCAGGGAGCCGATCGCCGCGTCATCGGGGATCGCGCCGGCGATGCGGGCGTCGAAGATGTCGCCGAGGCCCCGGTCGAAGACGAGTTCGGGCGGCACCCGGGAGTCCACGCACCCCAACACCCCGACGAACGGCTTCTGGCCACTGGCGACCGCCACCAGGCGCGCCGAACTGACGTTGGGTTCGATCTCGGTCATCCCGACGAAACGGGCATTGCCTTCGGTGAGCTTGGCCAGAGCCTGATCGGGGGTCAGGTTCGCGGTGTCCTCGGTCAGCGTGTGTTCCCCGTGGATCACCTTGTTGCGGGAACATCCGGCGACTGCCCCCAAACCGGCCAGTGCCGCGCCGCCCAGGAAGTGGCGGCGATTGGGTGTGAACATGCTGATCCTCCGACTCAGGCGACGGTGAGCAGGGCGACGGCTTCGGCCCGGTGCTGTCCCTGCCACACCCAGTGCCACCGCCAACCGGCCAGTTCGGCCTGCCTGACGATGGCGACCCGGTCGGCCGGGAAGTCATAGGTGCTCATATGCGTGACGAGTGTCTCGCGGGCGTCAGGGTCGATCCCGGTCCAGCCCCGCCGGATCCGGGTGGCATAGCGCTGGGCGTACTGCTCGCGGGACTCACCCGGTTCCCGGAAGACGTCGGCCCAGATGAAGCATCCGCCGGGACGAACCCGTGGCCGCAGCTCCGCCAGGAAGTCGCCCTTGGCGTCGTCGGAAAGGTGGTGCAGCACTAAAGCGGCGTGCACCAGGTCGAAGTCCTCGCCGGATTCCCGGACGAATTCCCGGACGTCGTCGTGCCGGAACTCGACCGGAAACCTGACCGGTCCGAGCGCTGTGCGCGCCATCGGTAGCACCTGTTCAGTCAGGTCCACCCCCAGATAACCGCCCAGCGGCAGCGACGCGAACACCGGAGCCATCCGTGCGAGGTCCCCGCAGCCGAGGTCCAGCAGTCTTGCCGTCCCCCGCCGATCCGGATGTTCGTGCATCCAGGATTCGAGCGCGCCGGAGCAGGCGGCGGTGATGCCGCGGTGTTCCATCCAGTCGTGGTCGACCACGCTGCGATAGGTCTGCCACTGACGCTCGAACAGGTCCATCCGCGCTCTCCCCGGGGTGTTGGCGGTCATCGCAACAGACCCAGAGTTTAATGTCCGGATGATCGGAGTCATCGGAGGCAGCGGCTTCTACAGCTTCTTCGGCGACGACGCCAGGGGTCACGAGATCTCCACTCCGTACGGTTCGCCGAGTGCCGCGGTCACCGTCGGTCGCGTCGGTGACCATGAAGTGGCGTTCCTGCCGCGGCACGGGCGCGACCATGAGTACTCGCCGCACACCGTGCCGTATCGCGCCAACATGTGGGCGCTGCGCTCATTGGGCGTGCGCCGGGTGCTGGCCCCGTGCGCGGTGGGCAGCCTGACCGCCGATCTGCCGCCGGGCGCGATCGTGGTGCCCGACCAACTCGTGGACCGCACCCGGGGCCGCGCCGACACCTACTTCGACTCCGGTGGCATCCACGTCGAATTCGCGGACCCGTACTGCCCGGGTCTGCGGGCCAGTGCAGTCAGCCATCCCGGGGTGGTCGACGGCGGCACCATGGTGGTGATCCAGGGGCCGCGGTTCTCCACCCGGGCGGAGAGCCAGTGGTTCGTCCGCCAGGGATTCACCCTGGTGAACATGACGGGCTACCCCGAGGCGGTGTTGGCCCGCGAGTTGGAGATGTGTTACGCGGCAATCGCTTTGGTGACCGATCTGGATGCCGGTGTGGACGTCGGGTCCGGAGTCCGGGCGGCCGACGTGTTCGCGGAGTTCGAGCGCAACATGGTCCCGTTCAAGCGGCTTGTCAACGAGATGATATTTCGTCTGGACTCCGAGCGGGTCTGCTCACACTGCCTGGCTCATGAGGGCGTGGAACTGCCCTTTGATCTCCCATGAGCGGGGGATCTCCCATGAGGCGGGACCGGATCGCGGCCGGCGCGGCACTGCTTCTGGTCGTCACGGCGTTCGTCGTCCCGCACCTGCATCTGGGCACCGTCACGCCGCTGATCCGCGCCACCCCGAAGCAGATCAAGGACTACGCCGACACCGCACCGATCTTCGGCTGGTGGAACGCCCATGTGGGGTGGGGGACGATCCCGGCGATCGCCATCGGCGCCGCCGCGGTGCGCTGGGGGCCGCAACTCGCGCAACGGCTGTCCTGGCGTTCGGTCACCTTCACGGCGTGGGCGACCGCGGCCGCCTGGGCTTTCGCGCTGGCGATGATCGACGGCTGGCAGCGCGGCTTCGCCGGGCGTCTGACCGCCAAGCACGAGTACCTGCGCCAGGTCCCGGGCATCACCGACATCCCTGAGACGCTGCGGACCTTCTCCAGTCGCATCCTCGACTATCAGCCGAACTCGTGGACGACACATGTCTCCGGTCACCCGCCGGGGGCGCTGCTGACCTTCGTGTGGATGGACCGGATCGGCCTGGGCGGAGGAGCCTGGGCGGGCCTGCTGTGCCTGGCAGTCGGATCCAGTGCGGCGGCGGCCATCCTGGTCGCGCTGGACGCGGGCCGTTCGCGCGGCGCCAAGC
>NZ_JAFMJZ010000135.1 GCF_017853185.1 Mycolicibacterium sp. | reverse complement strand
CCACGGTGCCGAAGTTCACCGTCATCATCGGCGGCAGCTTTGGTGCGGGCAACTACGGCATGTGCGGCCGGGCGTACTCGCCGCGCTTCCTGTGGATGTGGCCCAACGCGCGCATCTCGGTGATGGGCGGCGAGCAGGCCGCCTCGGTGCTGGCCACCGTGCGGGGCGAGATGACGCCCGAGGAGGAAGAGGCCTTCAAGGCCCCGATTCGGGAGCAGTACGAGCAGCAGGGCAATCCGTACTACTCCACCGCGCGGTTGTGGGACGACGGCGTGATTGACCCGGCCGACACCAGAACCGTTCTCGGGCTGGCACTTTCGGTCGCGGGCAATGCACCCGTCGAACCGGTCTCCTACGGCGTTTTCAGGATGTGACGATGTTCTCCAGGGTCCTTGTCGCCAACCGGGGCGAGATCGCCGTGCGGGTGATCCGCACGCTCAAAGCCATGGGTATCGAGTCGGTGGCCGTCTACAGCGACGCCGACGCCGATTCCCGCCACGTCGCCGAAGCCGACATTGCGGTCCGGATCGGTCCCGCGCCGGCCCGGCAGAGCTACCTCGATGTCGCCGCGGTCGTGGACGCGGCGGTCCGCACCGGCGCCCAGGCTGTGCACCCGGGATACGGATTCCTCTCGGAGAACGCCGATTTCGCCGCGGCACTGACAGCGGCAGGCCTGGTGTTCATCGGTCCGCCGACGCCGGCCATCCGCACCATGGGCGACAAGATCGCCGCCAAGAACGCCGTCTCGGCCTTCGGGGTCCCGGTGGTTCCCGGCATCGCCGAACCGGGACTCTCCGATGCGGACCTGATCGCCGCCGCGACGCAGATCGGCTACCCGGTCCTGGTCAAGCCCTCGGCGGGTGGCGGCGGCAAGGGTATGCGTCGGGTCGATGATCCGGCCGACCTTCCCGCCGCGCTGACCGCGGCCCGCCGTGAAGCCGCGTCGGCCTTCGGCGACGACACCCTGTTCCTGGAGCGGTTCGTGTTGCGGCCCCGGCATATCGAGGTTCAGGTGCTCGCTGATGTGTACGGACACGTGCTGCACTTCGGCGAGCGGGAGTGCAGTCTGCAACGCCGTCACCAGAAGGTGATCGAAGAGGCCCCGTCCCCGCTACTGGATCCGGCGACCCGGGCCCGCATCGGCGCCGCGGCCTGCGACACCGCGCGCAGCGTCGACTACGTCGGCGCCGGAACGGTCGAGTTCATCGTCTCGGCCGATCACCCCGACGAGTTCTTCTTCATGGAGATGAACACCCGTCTGCAGGTGGAACATCCGGTCACCGAGATGGTGACGGGATGGGACCTCGTCGAATGGCAGATCCGCATCGCGGCCGGCGAGCAATTGCGCAACACCCAGGACGAGATCGTTCTGCACGGGCACGCCATCGAGGCGCGGCTCTACGCCGAGGATCCGGCGGCCGGCTTCCTGCCGACCGGCGGACCGGTGCTGGCCCTGACCGAGCCGTCCGGTCCCGGTGTGCGGATCGACTCGGGTCTGTCGGCCGGCATGACGGTGGGCAGCGACTACGACCCGATGCTGGCCAAGGTGATCGCCCACGCCGGGGACCGGGCAGAGGCGCTGCGCCGATTGGACCGCGCGCTGGCCGGGACCGCGGTGCTGGGCGTCGGCACCAACGCCGAGTTCCTGCGCTTCGTGCTGGCCGACGCCGACGTGGTGGCGGGCCGGCTCGACACCGCCCTTCTCGAAGGGTTGACGTTCGTCCCGGCCGAGGCCGACGATGACGTGCTCGTCGCCGCCGCGGCGTACCGCTGGCTGCGGTGCTGGCCTGCTGCGCCGGACGATCTCTGGCAGGTCCCGTCCGGCTGGCGGCTCGGCGATCCGGCGCCGACGACGCTGCGGTTGCGTAGCGCGGACCGCACCGAGCACATCCACATCACCGGGAGTCCTGACGGGGCTTCGGTTCGGGTGGAGGACGGCGAAAGCCGTTCCCTCACAGCGTGGTTGACCGGTGATGCACTGCTGGTCACCGTCGGCGGGGTCGGACTGGAATACACGGTCGCGGATGCCGGCGGTCAGATTTGGCTGGCCGGTGACGGCCGCACCGTGATGGTGGACGAGGTCACCGAGGCGCCGGTGCGGGCTGATGACGAGCACAGTGGCGATGCCGAGTTGACCAGTCCGATGCCGGGCACCGTCGTCGCCGTCGGTGTTGCCGAGGGTGATGCGGTCGAGGCCGGCGCCGTCGTCGTCGCGGTCGAGGCCATGAAGATGGAGCACTCGCTGCGCTCCCCGGTGGCCGGGGTGGTGCAACTGCTCGTCGCCGTCGGCGATCAGGTCAAGGTGGGACAGCCGTTGGCGCGTATCGCAGCACACACAGGAGAGGTGAAGCAATGAGTGAATTTCTTTCCACCGGAACACTTCCCGAGGAGTATCGGGAACTGGCCGGTACGGTGCGTGACTTCGCCCGTCAGGTGGTGGCGCCGGTCTCGGCCAAACATGACGCCGCACATTCGTTCCCGTACGAGGTCGTCGCCGGGATGGCTGAGATGGGGTTGTTCGGTCTGCCGTTCCCCGAGGAGTACGGCGGCATGGGCGGCGACTACTTCGCGCTATGCCTGGCCCTGGAGGAACTCGGCAAGGTCGACCAGAGCGTGGCCGTCACCCTGGAGGCCGCGGTGTCCCTGGGGGCGATGCCGGTCTACCGGTTCGGCACCGAGGAGCAGAAGCGGCACTGGCTGCCGTCGCTGACCAGCGGCACGGCCCTGGGCGCGTTCGGTCTGACCGAGGCCGGCGGCGGCACCGACGCCGGCGCCACCAAGACCACGGCCCGTCTCGACGACGGACACTGGGTGATCAACGGCTCCAAGCAGTTCATCACCAACTCCGGCACCGACATCACCCGGTTGGTCACCGTCGCGGCGGTCACCGGTTCGGCCGGGGAGCGTCGGGAGATCTCGTCGATCCTGGTTCCGGTTCCCACAACGGGTTTCACCGCCGAACCGGCCTACGACAAGGTCGGCTGGAACGCCTCGGACACCCATCCGTTGACCTTCGACGACGTCCGGGTGCCCGAGGAGAACCTGCTCGGCGAGCGCGGTCGCGGGTACGCCAACTTCCTGCAGATCCTCGATGAGGGCCGCATCGCGATCGCCGCCCTGGCCACCGGTGCTGCGCAGGGGTGTGTCGACGAGTGCGTCAAGTACGCGCGCGAACGCTCCGCCTTCGGCAATCCGATCGCCCGGTATCAGGCCATCGAGTTCAAGATCGCCCGGATGGAAGCGCGTGCGCATGCCGCCCGCACCGCCTACTACGACGCCGCTGCGCTGATGCTGGCCGGCAAGCCGTTCAAGAAGCAGGCCGCGATCGCCAAACTCGTCTCCAGCGAGGCCGCGATGGACAACGCCCGGGACGCCACCCAGGTCCACGGCGGGTACGGCTTCATGAACGAATACCCGGTGGCCCGGCACTACCGCGACAGCAAGATCCTCGAAATCGGTGAGGGCACAACCGAAGTCCAGCTGATGCTCATCGCCCGCGAGATCGGACTTTAAGCCCGCGAGATCGGACTTTAAGCCCGCGAGATCGGGCTCTAAGCCTGCGGGTAGGGCGCCCAGCGCCGGGTATAGCCCAGTTGCCGCTGAGCTATCTGGACTGCGCGTTCGGCCGCGGTGACGTACACGGTGGTCGGCGGAAGTGCCGCGGGTAGGTCGCTGAGCGCCACCACTTCCGAGCGAACGGTCGGCGCCAGTTGCGAGCTCTGGTCGAAGTCCTGGAACCGGATCGAGATGGTGCCCTGGTTGAGCCCGCCGGTCGAGATCCAGTTGGCCACAGCGGGATCGGACTTGGCGATGACGAACGTGTAGGTCCCGTCAGGGTTGGCGACCGACTGGCTGAGGTTCAGACTGCTCTGCTGGTCCCAGTAGTTGTCGGTGATGGTCCAGTCGTCGGTGACCGGCACGTTGACGTAGCGGGCATTGCCGGGGTTCACCGTGACCACCAGCGCCTGGTTGTCGGCCAACTGGAAGTAGCCGGCGCTCTGCAGTTGAGTGGACAGGAACTGCGCGTTGCGATCCGGGTCGGACAGCACATTGGGGGCGCGCAACTGCCCGGTCTTCGGGTCTCTGGTTGCCACTCCCATGTATTGGTTCTCGCCACTGATGCCCAGCAGCAGCATGATCGCCGCGGTCTCGATCGACTGCAGCAGCCGGGGAGCGGGCAACGGGGGGATCGCCGACAGCAGTGCGGTCAGCAGCGGGCTGCCGGTCACCAGTGGGCCGATGCCCGGAAAGGCGAACCCGCCGATCTGGCTGAACAGGCTCGGCGCCGGACCACTGACCTTGAGCACCTGCAGGCTCATCGGTTCCTGGGAGTTCCAGTCCGACAACGTGTTCCGGGTGGTGATCAGCGTCGTGCCGGGTGGCAGTTGCAGGTGATTGGTCTCACCCGGTGCGGCCGCCGTCGGACTCGCGGTGATGGTGAAGGAGCCGTCGGGGTTGAGCGCCAGATCGCGGCCGTTGAGGTTGGCCGCGGTGGTGCCGCCCAGCCCGGTCAGCACCGAGAAGTTGGTGTCGGCGGGCAGTGACCCGTCGAAGCGTCCGGTGAGTACGTACGACGACGCGCTGTTGACCCCGATGAACCGGTAGATGGTGTCCGGGTTGTCGTACCAGATCCGCGAGCCCGGGAAGCTCTGCAGGTACCAGTCATGCGGCGGTGCCACCTGTTGGATGACTTTGGGATCCGCTGAGTTGAGTAACTGAACCTCCAGCGCCGCCTGGGTGGCGTACTCGGTGAGAGCCTGGTCCAGGCGCTCCAGGTTGGTCTGATCCGGACCGCCGACCAACGCGAAGTTGTTGTACGCGGCCAACATCCAGCCCGCCTTGAGCACCGTCTTGGCCAGCGCGACGATGGGGGAGCCGGCCAGATCGGCGGCGAGCTGTTCGGCGTTGAGTTGATCGGTGGTGGCCAGCACGCTGTCCGGCAGTGCCGGTCCGGGATTCTCCAGGACGGTGACGGTTGCGGTCGTGGTGTGTCCGCGGCCGGGGGCGACGAACCCGGCCAGCCCGTGCCAGTGGCCCGGATTCCCGGGCTCGTCGTCGCCGGCGACGGTGAAGGTGTCGGTCCCGCCGGTGGCCGCGAATCCCGGCGTCGGGGTGTAGGCGAAGGTGCCGTCCGGATTGACCGTCGCCGTGCCGTTGCGCGGTGCCCCGGTGACGGTGGTGGTCAGGGTGTAGCCGTTGGCCTGGTAGGGATTCAGCGTCCCGGTGACGACGCCGCCGGCGCCCTGGACGTTCTGTGCGGCGTTGTACTGCAGTTGCGGCCGGCCGGCGAACAGCGTGCTCCGGGTGGTTGCTTTCGCCGTCTTGGAACGCGTTGCCGCGGCGGTGACGCGATGCGGCTTCTCCGCACCAGCCGCCGTGGTGCCGGTATCGGCCGACGCAGCCGCCGCCAATCCGATGGCCAATCCCAGACCCGCACCCAGGGCGAACGCCAGTACACCGGTCCTGCCGATGCTGAGCGCCATACCGAACTCTAAGTTGTCAGACCCCCTCTTTAATATCGAATATATGTTCGATGAATCGGATCTGGTGGCCGGGATCGCCCAGCTTGAACGGCTGAAGGCGGCCGCAGCCGCCGCACAGGCCCGGCTGTCCGTGGCGCTGGATGTGGCGAGGCGTTCAGCCGAAGCCGATGCCGGGATTCCGGCCGCGCGGCGAGGTCGGGGAGTGGCCGTCGAAGTGGCTCTGGCCCGGCGCGACTCGCCGGCCCGGGGCAGTCGGCACCTCGGCTTCGCCAAGGCGCTGGTCAACGAGATGCCGCACACCCTCGCCGCACTGGAGTGCGGCGCCCTCTCCGAATGGCGGGCCACCATCCTGGTTCGGGAGTCGGCGTGTCTGGACCTCGATGACCGGCGCCGCCTCGACGAGGAACTGTGCGCCGACGTGTCCGGACTCGACGGGTTGGGTGATACCGCACTGGCGGCCGCGGCCAAGGCGATCTCCTATCGGCTGGATCCGCATGCCGTCGTCGATCGCGCCGCAAGGGCCACCGAGGATCGCACCGTCACCATCCGGCCGGCCCCGGACACCATGACCTACGTGACGGCGTTGTTGCCGGTGGCGCAAGGCGTTTCGGTCTATGCCGCGCTCAAGAAGCAGGCCGATGTCAGCTGCGATGGCCGCTCCCGCGGCCAGGTCATGGCCGACACTCTCGTCGAGCGGGTGACCGGATTGCCGGCCGGTCAAGCGGTACCTGTTGCGGTCAACGTGGTCATCTCGGATCAGGCTCTGTTCGGCGTCCAGGGTCAGTCCGCCGTCATCGCCGGCTACGGCCCGGTGCCGTCCGCGGTCGCTCAGGATCTCATCGCCGCGGCGGTGGCGGACCAGCGCTCGCGGGCGACCCTGCGGCGGTTGTATGCCACCCCGGCCACCGGAACCCTGGTCGCGATGGACTCGCGGTCCCGGATCTTCCCGAAGGGCCTGGCCGACTTCATCGACATCCGCGATCAGCGGTGCCGAACGCCCTACTGCGATGCGCCGATCCGCCATCACGACCACGCGACCCCGAAGCGTCGGGGCGGTCGAACATCGGCGGGCAACGGGCTGGGCCTGTGTGAGGCCTGCAACTACGCCAAGGAGGCGGCCGGCTGGTCGGTGATCACCGGCAGCGCCGAAGGCGGCAGGCACACGGCGGAATTCAGCACCCCGACCGGTGCCCGGTATCGCTCGACAGCGCCGCCGCTACCGGGGACGGATCAGCGCCGCTTGGCGGAGGCCAGTCGGGCTTTGAATTCGGGCGATTCCACCGAGGCGGCCTGAGGTCCGATCTCGATGTCCTTGGCCGCCTCATGGTGGGCGACGTCATTGAAGCCCGGGATCGCGGTCGCCCGCATGGAGGCCTTGGTGGCCAGCACCACCTCGCGTGGGGCCGACGCCGGACCCGCGGCGAGTTCCAGTGCGGCTGCCACCGGGTCGTCGGCGACGCTGAGCGCCAATCCGTGGCGTACGGCCGACTCGGCGTCGAAGCTCATCCCGAACAACAGTGCGGCGCGGGCGACCTGTGGCCCGACCGCCCGCTGCAGCATCCAGGTCGCGCCGCCACCGGGATGGATGCCCAGCTTCTGGAACCGGGGGTCGAACATCGCGTGCGGTCCAGCGATCCGGACGTCCGCCGCCAATGCCAGGTTCAGGCCCGCCCCCACCGCGGCGCCGTTCACGGCGGCGATGGTCGGCAGCGAGCAGCGGCCGACCGCCATGAACCCGGCGTAGATCCGTTCCAGGCCTTCGCGGGCGGCCACGCCCAGCGCGGAGAGGTCCGCCCCCGCGCAGAATGCCTTGCCCGCGCCGGTCACGACGACGGCGTGCACGCCGGTATCGGCCTCGGCGGCTCCGACGGCGTCGCGCAGTTGCGCGGACATCGCGTCGTTGACCGCGTTGCGGCGGTCGGGATCGTTGACGGTGATCAGCGCGATGCGATCGCGGACGTCGTAGAGAACCAAATCGCTCACGAGAGTGAGGCTAACTGGACGCTAGGAGACCGGTACTTCTGCGGTGCCGGCGAACAGTGCTTGTTCGACGGCCGCGGCATCGAGATTCATCGCGGCCATGCGGTTGGTCGACTGATCGAACAGGGCGTATGGGCCGTATTTCGAGTAAGCAGGCGAGTCCTGCTTGTACTTCACCAACTTCAGACCGCGGCGATAGGCGCGGTAGCGCCATTGCGATTCCGAGTGCATGAACGACCCCCCGTGCGTGATTCCCGTCAACTAATACAGCAATCAGGCAGTGCGTCGGATCTAGATCGTGGATCTAGTCCTCGGTTAGTTCCAAGGGTCTATGGGGAGCCCCGGCAATCTCCGGAACGATTCACGCATGGGCAACTGTCAGGAGGTGCGCTTGATGAAGACCATCGTCGCCGGTGTTATCGCTGTCGGTGGCCTGCTGTCGTTCGGCGCCGGCTTGGCGAGCGCCGACACCATCCAGGTCGAGGGCAATTACTCCACCCTCGCGGCATGTCAGGCCGACGGCCCGCATGTGCAGATCACCGAGAACGACTACGCGTACGCCCACTGGAACTGCCAGCAGGGCGACGACGGCCTGTACTACCTGTTTCTCGCGAGTTAATTGAAGCCAGCCGGGGAGTCGCCCGGCCACCTGCGCAGGCGGTCCATTTGATGGGCCGCCTGTTGCGCTCTATACCGACGATCGCCAGGGGGAGAGATGGACAGCGACGATCAGGCCTGCCGGTGGCGTGACGTCGCCGCGGAACTGACCGGCAAGCAGGTCCAGTACCTGGAGAAGCTGGAGCGCCGGCACGGGCGCAACGAGGCCTTGTTGCTGCCGATCGCCCGGGAATATGCGCAGTCGAACCTGGCTGAACGGGTGCTGATCGGTCACGTCGTGGAACCACCGGGGGCGACCTTCGTCGGCGGCTGGGAGCAGGACGGCGCCGGGGAGTGGTTTCGCGACTTCGACGGCGAGAGTTGGAGCGTGGGATCGGTCCAGGTGATCATCTGTGGTCGGCAGTCCTCGGACGGGCGCATTTTCCGCAACGTGTCGGTCTACGGGGCCGAAGACGGGATGAGCGAGCTGAACGCCGCGGAATTGCGGCAGTTGATCACAGTGCTCAAGGACGCGGAAAAACTTCTCGAAACACCCTCTGACCAGCGCCCCCGGCAGTGTGGTGTTCCAGGACATCGGAATAGGGTGTCTCACGACATCGGCATAGCCG
>NZ_JAFMJZ010000134.1 GCF_017853185.1 Mycolicibacterium sp. | reverse complement strand
TACCGCTTGACGTCCACCACGCGGCGCTGACGAAAAAGGAGGGGCACCGGCAGGTGCCCCTCCTTTTCCAGTGCTGCGAATCAGTGCGCGTGACCGTGCCCGTGGCCCGCGTGGTCGTCGGCCTCGGCAGGCTTGTCCACGATGGCGGTCTCGGTGGTCAGGATCATCCGGGCCACCGACGCGGCGTTGACCACCGCGGAACGGGTCACCTTCACCGGGTCGATGACACCGTCGGCCACCAGATCGCCATAGGTCAGCGTCGCGGCGTTGAAGCCGTGCCCGGCCGGCAGTTCGGCGACCTTGTTGACCACGACCGCGCCGTCCTCGCCGGCGTTGGCGGCGATCCAGAACAGCGGGGCCGACAGGGCGTCGGCGAAAACATCCACACCCAAGGCCTCGTCACCGGACAGCGACTTGCGCAGCGGTTCGAGGGCCGCACGGATCTGCACCAGCGCGCTGCCGCCGCCGGGCACGATGCCCTCCTCGACTGCTGCCTTGGCCGCCGACACCGCATCCTCGACGCGGTGCTTGCGCTCCTTGAGTGCGGTCTCGGTGGCTGCGCCGACCTTGATCACCGCAACGCCGCCGGCCAACTTGGCCAGCCGCTCCTGCAGCTTCTCCCGGTCCCAGTCCGAATCGGTGCTCTCGATCTCGGCCTTGAGCTGGTTGACCCGGCCCGCGATGGCCTCGTGGGTGCCGCCGCCGTCGACGATCACGGTGGCGTCCTTGCTGACGACCACGCGACGCGCGGAGCCCAGCACGTCCAGACCGGCATCACGCAGCACCAGGCCGACATCGGGGTTGACCACCTGCGCGCCGGTCACCACGGCCAGGTCCTCCAGGAACGCCTTGCGACGATCGCCGAAGAACGGCGCCTTGACCGCGACCGCCCGAAGCGTCTTACGGATGGCGTTGACCACGAGGGTGGACAGCGCCTCACCGTCGACGTCCTCGGCGACGATCAGCAGCGGCTTGCCGGCCTCGGCCACCTTCTCCAGCAGTGGCAGCAGGTCGGGCAGCGAGCTGATCTTGTCCCGGTGCAGCAGCACCACGGCGTCCTCGAGAACGGCTTCCTGCAGATCGAAGTCGGTGACGAAGTAGGCCGAGATGTAGCCCTTGTCGAAACCGACGCCCTCGGTGACCTCGAGTTCGGTGTTGACCGTCGAAGACTCCTCGATGGTCACCACGCCATCGGTGCCGACCGCGGTCATGGCCTCGCCGACCATCTCGCCGACCTCCTCGTCGCGCGAGGAGACGGTGGCGACCTGGGCGATGCCGGTCTTGCCGGCGACCGGGGTGGCCGCCGCCAGCAGTGCCTCGGAGGCCGCGTCGGCGGCCTTGCCGATTCCCGCACCCAGGGCCATCGGGTTGATCCCGGCCGCGACGAGTCGCAGACCGTTTTTGACAATGGCCTGGGCCAGGACGGTAGCGGTGGTGGTGCCGTCACCGGCGACGTCGTTGGTCTTGGTGGCCACCGACTTCACCAGTTGCGCACCGAGGTTCTCGAACGGATCCTCGAGGTCGATCTCGCGGGCGATGGTCACGCCGTCGTTGGTGACGGTCGGTCCGCCGAATGCCTTGGCCAGCACCACATGCCGACCGCGCGGGCCGAGCGTCACCTTGACCGCGTCGGCGAGTTTATCGACGCCGGCCTCCATGGCGCGTCGGGCGTTCTCGTTGAACTCGATCAGCTTGCTCATATATCCAGATCCTTCGGTGGATTGTCCTGCAATGTGTTCCGCCCCGGAAACCTCCCGTGACTCTTAACGGGGATTTCCGGGGCGGCTGACACGACTACTTACTTGCTGACGACCGCCAGCACGTCACGCGCCGACAGGATCAGGTACTCCTCGCCGTTGTACTTGATCTCGGTGCCGCCGTACTTGCTGTAGATGACGGTGTCACCTTCGGCGACGTCCAGCGGAATCCGCTTCTCGCCGTCCTCGTCCCAGCGGCCGGGGCCGACTGCGACAACGGTGCCTTCCTGCGGCTTCTCCTTGGCGGTGTCCGGGATGACCAGACCCGACGCGGTGGTCGTCTCGGCCTCGTTGGCCTGGACGAGGATCTTGTCCTCGAGTGGCTTGATTTTCACGGCCACGATGGAGCCCTCCATACGATGTCTCATTGGCCGGGGCTGAGCCCCGGACTCCGGTTTAACCAGGTTTTCGGCATTCGCACCGCCCTCGCGCCGTCGTCGCGGGTGCCGACACGTGAGCTGTCCGGTTGCCACCTAGCACTCTATACATGAGAGTGCTAGCACTCAAGGGGGGGTCGGTGCGATTCGCCCAGGGCGAAGTCAGCGCTCCCAGCGGGCGGGGTCGATGAGCAGGTGATCGGAGGTATCCCCCACCATTTCGACATCCGCGATCCGCGCGGCGAAATGCCAACCGCCCTGATCGCGGGGGAACTCGTCGCGGGCGAATTCGTCGCGGGCGAATTCGTCGTAGTAGCGGCCGACCGCGACAGGCTGCAGCGGGACCCTGGCGGTGGCTTGCACCACACAGAAGGTGGACCGTGCGGTGGCGGTATCGCCGTCGATCTCGATGATCGGGTTGAGCACCAGGTGGCGGGTCTTCGGCGTCCCGTCGGCGAAACGGCGGGTGGTCATGGCGAACAGTCCGGCGATGTTCTCCGCGCCGGAGACCTTCGGAGTCCGCGGGCCGCCGAAGGACGCCCGGCCCAGCAGGCGGCCGAGACCGTCGAAGTCGCCGGCGTCGATCAGTTCGGCATAGCGGTAGAGCAGATCGGTGATCGCAAGCCGGTCATTCGCAGCCCGGTCACCGGAGTCACTCACCGGACCTGACCCTGCAGGATCGGCAGCCCCGGATCGCTGGCCACGGCGAGGTCCGACGGCGGCGCACCAGCGGCGATCAGCTCGGCGGCGAAGGCGGCGATCATCGCACCGTTGTCGGTGCACAGCCGCAGCCGCGGAATCCGGAGTTCGAGACCTGCTGCGGCGCAACGCTGCTCGGCCAATTCCCGCAGCCGCGAGTTGGCGGCCACCCCGCCGGCGATGAGAAGCGTCGAGACGCCCAGGTCGGTAGCGGCCCGCACCGCCTTCGCGGTCAGGACGTCGGCGACCGACTCCTGGAACCCGGCGGCGACATCGGCCGGGCGGAAGTCCGGGTGCTTTTCCACATACCGCGCCACTGCTGTCTTGAGCCCGGAGAAGCTGAAGGTGTACGGGTCGTCGCGCGGTCCGGTCATCCCACGCGGGAAGACCACCGCGTCGCGGTCGCCGGTGCGGGCGAGCTCGTCGAGCGTCTTGCCGCCGGGGTACCCCAGGCCGAGCAGTCGGGCCACCTTGTCGTAGGCCTCCCCCGCCGCGTCATCGACGGTGCTGCCCAACTCCACGATCGGCTGACCCAGCGACCGCACGTGCAGCAGGTTGGTGTGCCCGCCGGACACCAGCAGTCCGACGCATTCGGGCAGCGGCCCGTGGTCATAGACGTCGGCGGCCAGATGCCCGCCCAGGTGATTGACGGCGTAGAACGGTAGGTCCCAGGCCGCGGCGTAGGCCTTGGCAGCGGCCACTCCCACCATCAGCGCACCGGCCAGACCGGGTCCGATGGTCGCGGCGATCGCGTCAGGCCGTTCTATGCCGGCCACCTCCAGGGCGCGGCGCATGGTCGGGCCGAGCGCCTCCAGGTGGGCGCGGGAGGCGACCTCGGGGACCACCCCGCCGTAGCGGGTGTGCTCGTCGACACTGGAGGCCACCTCGTCGGCCAGCAAGGTGATGGTGCCGTCGGCGTTCAACTCGGCGATGCCGACTCCTGTTTCATCACAGGAGCTTTCGATGGCGAGGACGACCGTCACGATGGACCTCGCCGCATGGTGTAGGCGTCGGCACCGGTTCGGTAGTAACGCTTGCGCAGTCCGACCTGAACGAAGCCGAGACTCTCGTAGAGGGCGATTGCCGGAGTGTTGTCGGTGCGCACCTCCAGGTACACCACGCCGTCGTCGCCGGCGAAGTCCAGCAGGTCGGTCATCATCCGGCGGCCGATGCCCTGCCCCTGGAAGTCCGGATCCACCCCGACGGTGTGGATCTCGTACTCGAACGGCGGTGTTCGGCCCAACCGCGCGATTCCGGCGTAGCCGACCAGCAGGTCGTCGACCCGGGCGCCTACGTAGCGATTGTGCGGCACGGCCAGTTCCCGGACGAACGCGGCCGGCGGCCACGGATCATCACCGCGGAAGAGGATGGCCTCCAACTCCGCGCACCGGGCGGCGTCGGCGCGGACCAACGGATCGCAGACGATGGTCACCGAACCTCCTGTCCGATTCCGCGTTCGGCCAGCGTCTTGGCATCGGGACGGCGCAGGTACAGCGGCACCAATGGGTCCGGTTCGCGGCCCCAATCCCGGACCGCTGCAACCAGGCCCGCGGGCGTCGGCGCCTCGGGCCCGATCCGGGGCAGGTCGAACAGTGCGCAGTGCGCCGGTGAGCCGGCCACCCGGGTGGCGCCGCCGATCGGCACATCGGCGGGGGCGCACACCGCCGGACCGTCGACGCGAACCCCATCGCGGTAGCGGGCCCAGTAGACCTCACGGCGGCGCGCGTCGGTGATCACCAGCACGTCGCCGTCGGTTTGACCCCCGATGGCGTCCAGCGAGCACACCCCGTGCACCGGAACTCGCAGCGCGTGTCCGTACGCCGCCGCGGTCGACATCCCGACCCGCAGACCGGTGAAGGGTCCGGGGCCACAACCCACCACGACCGAATCGAGTTCCGCCATGCTCAGGCCCGCATCATCGAGCGCTGCAACGACATTGGGCGTCAACAGTTCGACATGCGCGCGGGCGTCGATGCTCACGCGTTGCGCGATCGGCTCGACCCGGCCGTCGTCGTGGCGGCGCAGGACCGCGGCCAGCACCGCCGGGGTCGAAGTGTCGATGGCCAGCACGATCCGGATCATGAATCGCTCCACCGCCAGGTCGCGGTGCGGATGTCGCTGTCCGGCAACCGGTTCAGGGTGATGTCGAGGTGATGATCGGAGAGTCGCTCCGCGAGACCCTCACCCCACTCCACCACCACGACGGCGTCGTCGAGATCGGTGTCGAGATCCAGCGAGTCGAGTTCACCCGCCAGGTCGACGCCGGGACCGTCGAGCAGACGGTAGACGTCGACGTGCACCATCGCCGGATCGCTGGCCCGGTGTGCGCGGTGAATGCGGGCCAGCACATAGCTCGGCGAGGTGATGGGGCCTTCGACATCCATGCCGCGGGCGATTCCCTTGGCCAGCATGGTCTTTCCGGCGCCGAGCGGGCCGGACAGCACGACGACGTCGCCTGCCCGCAACTGCCGGCCGAGCCGCTCACCGAGTTCGAGGGTGTCCTCGGCGGTCGGTAGTTCCGCATTGCCGGTCTCGAGGCGCACGTCAGTCACGATCCCGGCCCCGCAACTTCCGCGCGAAGGCGACCAGCCGGGACGGGGTGGCCTTCTCCACCAGTCGAACCAATGCGTCGTTGATGACCTCGGGACGTTCCATCTGGACCAGGTGTCCGGCCCCAGGCACGATCACCAACAGTGACTCCGGCAGGGCGGCGGCCATCTCCTCGGAGTACTTGACCGGGGTGAGCAGATCCCGGTCGCCGCAGGCGATCAGCACCGGAACCTTGGCCAGCACCGGCAGGGCAGCGCTCTCGTCGTGGACTTCCAGCGCGTGCAGGAACTCGACCAGGGTGTCCGTCGACGTGTCGTGGATCATCTCCTCGGAGTACGCCACCACACTGGGGCTCACCGTGTCGTCGCCGAACGAGGCGGTCTTGAGGATCGGGCGCAGCATCGAACGGGTGGCGCCGCGGGTGCGCAGCACCAGCCCTGGGATGTAGCGGGCAGCGAACCGGACCGCCTCCAGTGCCGGGTTCTGCAGGATCTCCCCCAGCGGAGAACGTGGCAGCCCTTCGGCTGCCGAGGAGATGAGCGCGGCGCCGACAATGCGCCGGCCGTAGTTCTGCGGGTACTGGCGGGCGTGGGACAGCACCGACATCCCACCCATCGAATGACCCACCACCACCGCCGGTCCGCGCGGAACCATCACCTGCAGAACGGTTTCCAGGTCGCGGCCCAACTGCTCGACGGTGTAGGTCTCGATGGGCGCCGCCCCGGACTGACCGTGACCGCGCTGGTCGTAGAACACCATCCGGACCTGATCGCCCCACCGGTTGGCCAGCGCCGCGCGTTGAAAGTGGAAGGAGCCCATCCGCAAACAGAATCCGTGGGCGAACACCACGGTGATCGGCGCGGTGACGGGGCCGACCTCGCGCACCACCAGCGGAATACCGTCGGGCGTGGTGATGACGCAGCCGCGATCCGCCTCGAGCAGGTTGAAGTCCTCGCCCTCATAGGCGTCCCGGATGGCCTTGCGGTGGCGTAGCGCCCTGGCCGCCGACACACCGGCGGCGGTGCCGAGCGCACCGAGACCGGCGGCACCGGCCATCAGTCCGGCCTTCTTCCCAGCGCCGAGGCCCTCGGAGTCACCTTTGCGTTCCGACTTAGCCACCGGCGCCTCCCCCGGTGTAGCGGCGTCGCACCCGGCCGCGCGGGCTGGTGACCACCTCGTAGTGGATGGTGCCGAGTTGTTCCGCCCAGGTCTGCGCGGTCGGTTCACCGGCGGTGCCGGGGCCGAACAGGATCGCCTCGTCGCCCTCGGTCACATCGGTGGGACCCGGTCCGAGATCGACGACGAACTGATCCATGCAGATCCGGCCGACGTTGCGGCGCAGCCTGCCGTTGATGAGCGCGTCGATACGGCCGCTCAAGGTGCGAAACACCCCGTCTGCATAGCCCAGTGGAAGCAGCGCGACCGTGGTGTCCCGCTCAGCGATCCAGGCGTGCCCGTAGGAAACACCCTCCCCGGCGCTGACCGACTTCACCATCGCCACAGGACATTTCAGCGTCATCGCCGGACGCAATCCCATATCGCCGAGTTCCGGAACGGGACTGAGTCCGTAGACCGCGATACCGGGACGGACCATGTCGAAGCCGAGGTCGGGCCGGGTCATCGTCGACGGCGAATTGGACAGATGGGCCACCTCGAACTCGATTCCCCGACCGCGGGCCTCGGCGATCATGGTGGTGAACCGCTCGGCCTGAAGATCATTGAGCGGATCGTCCGGGACATCGCCGCAGACCAGATGGGACATGATCCCGCGCACCCGAACGGCGTCGGCGGCCGCCGCGCGCTGCAATGCGGTCAGCACCTCCGGATAGTCCCGGGCCCCGACGCCGTTGCGGTTGAGCCCGGTGTCCACCTTGATGGTGACGGTGGCGGTGCGGCCGGTGCGCTCCACGGCGGTCAGCAGGTCGTCGATCTGACGGACCGAGGACACCCCGATCTGCACATCGGCATCCAACGCGGGCGCGAAGTCCGTACCGGGCGGGTGCAGCCAGGACAGCACCGGGGCGCTGATCCCGTCGGCCCGCAGCGCCAGTGCCTCACCGATGGTCGCGACGCCGAGCTCAGCGACCCCGGCGGCCAATGCCGCCCGGGCTACCGGGCCGGCGCCGTGGCCGTACCCGTCGGCCTTCACGACCGCCATCACCTGTGACGAGCCCGCGTGTTCGCGCAGCACGCCCACGTTGTGGACGATGGCGTCGAGATCGACGACGGCCTCGCCGTTGACGATCGACGAGGTCACCGGTGTGGTCTGCATGTGTTCACCGTCCGCGATTGTCCCAGAAGACTCCGGCTCAGTGCGCGAAGTATTTCTCCCGCGCACGCTCAGTGCGCAAAATGTTCCTGCGTGAAGTGCCCTCCGGGCTGGATCGCATCGAGATGGTCCAGCACTGCGTGCAGGTCCTCCCACAGCGAGCGGGCCAGGTCGGCGGAGAATCCCTCGCGCACAACCACCCGCAGCACCGTGGTGTCCTGCGCACCGTCGGGCATCGTGTAGGCCGGCACCTGCCAGCCGTATGAACGCAATTGCGCGGAGATGTCGAACTCGTTGTAGCCGAAGTCGCCGGACAGTTTGAAGGCGACCACCGGAATGGCCGAGCCGTCGGCGATGACGTCGAAGTGCTGGGACGACTCGAGTTTGTCGGCGAACCACCGCGCGGTGGCCGACAACGTGTGCATCACGTGGGTGTAGCCGGCCCGGCCCAGGCGCAGGAAGTTGTAGTACTGGCCGACGACCTGGTTACCCGGCCGGGAGAAGTTCAGCGTGAAGGTCGGCATGTCCCCACCGAGATAGTTGACCCGGAAGATCAGATCCTCGGGCAGGCAATCGGCGTTGCGCCACACCACGAATCCGATGCCCGGGTAGGTCAGCCCGTACTTGTGCCCGCTGACGTTGATCGACGCCACCCGGGGCAACCGGAAGTCCCACTTGAGGTCCGGATGCAGGAACGGGGCGACGAATCCGCCACTGGCGGCGTCGACGTGCACCGGGATGTCGAGTCCGGTCTTCTTCTGCAACTTGTCCAGGGCCGCGCAGATCTCGGCGATCGGCTCCAACTCACCGGTGTAGGTGGTGCCCAGGATGCCTACCACCCCGATGGTGTCCTCGTCGACGGCCTCGACCACCTGCTCGGGGGTGATGACGTAGCGGTCCTCCCCCATCGGCAGATAACGCGGCTCCACTTCGAAGTACCTGCAGAACTTCTCCCAGACCACCTGAACGTTGGCGCCCATCACCAGGTTGGGCGTGCGCTTGCGCCAGGCGTCCTTGCCTTTCGTCTTGGCGCCGACGCGTTCCTTCCACCGCCACTTCAGCGCCAACCCACCGAGCATCACCGCCTCCGATGAACCGATGGTCGA
>NZ_JAFMJZ010000021.1 GCF_017853185.1 Mycolicibacterium sp. | reverse complement strand
CCGAGCAACGTGGCCAACCGGCCCTCCAGCGCGGCCGGTCGCGGCAGCGGGCGGCCCGGGAGGACCACCGGCTCGAGCCATCCGCCGGTGTCGCCCAACCGAAGGGTGAGCTCGGCCTCGGCCTCTGCGGCCACCCGGGCGATCCGGCGGCGGGCACTGCGGGCGAAGTCCTCGGCCCGGGTGGATGCCGCGGCGCCGGCCTGCAGTTCGGCACGCAGCGCGGTGCACGACGCCCGGATAGCCGTCACCGACTCGAGACGGATCTGCTGCAACCGGATCCGGGCCGCGAGGTCCGGACCCGTCCCGTTCGGCGGCCGGCCCCCATTCCCAACCGGCGACACCCGGACCGGCGGGCCGTCCGTGGCCGCGCGAACGGTGTCGACCAGGTCGTCGACCCGGGCCGGGCCGACGACCGGAGCTGCGGCCACCCCGACCCATTGCACCGGCAACGTCGCCCGATTGAACTCGAGCACCGATCGCCAGCCTCGGTGGACGTCGATCTTGGAGACCGCCGCCACCACCGGGCCGGTGTGGGACGCCGTCAGCCGGGCCTGTGATCGGGTCATCGGTGCGGCGGCGGAGACGACGAGCACCAGCAGGACAACGGACCCAGCGACACCGGAATCCGGGACGCCTTCGGAGACCTCGTATCCCGGCAGCCGCAACCGCAGTGCCGCGGCCACGCTCGTCGTCCCGGCTGACGGCGGACCGACCACCAGCACCCTCCTCACCGCCGGTCCCCCCAGAGCCTGAGCGAGCCGCGGGCCAGATCGGCGCCGCAGGCCCGGTGCAGTTCGGACACCGGCCCGTCGGCATAGCGCCGCCAGCCGATCGCTGTGCACAACTGATCCGCGCGCAGGTGATCGGGACCGGCGACCCGGGCCAGCCCCGCCGACCGCACCACGTCGGCCGCGGCCGCCATCCGGGCCAGCACCACCTCGTCGCCGGCCAGGAATCCGGCCAGCCGTGCACCGTCCGGTCCGGCCGCCAGCGTGGTGAGTTCGGCCAGCGCGACGCCGATGCGCCGGTATCGGGCCGGTGCGGCGGCCCGGGCGATCTCCGCACCGACCTCATCCACCCCGCTCACCCCGCGCAGGGCCGTGCGCACCGCCGTGCGGTCTGCACCGGCGCGCAGCGCCGCCACGGCATTGGCGATACCGAACAGGTCGAGTTCGGCCAGCAGCCGGCCGCGCACCGCGGCATCCGGACGGGCCGGGCCCGCGGCCAATACGCGCAGGGCGCCGAACAGCTCGTCATCGAGGACGGCCGGGTCCAGCGCGGCCACCGCCACCGGGGCCGACAGCCCGACGGTGGGCACACCGGTGCGCCGCCTCAGTTCCGCACACCGGCTGACCGCCGCCGCCATCGGGCCCGCCCCGGCGAAGCCGATGAGGTCCGCCTTGTTGAGCACCGCCACGTCCGGTCTGCCGTCCTCGTCGGCGAAGGACTCCACGATGACGCGGATCCGGAGTTCCGGATCGCCGTCCTCCGAACAGACGGCGACCTCCGGACAGGCCAGTTGCAGCGCCCGCACCACCGAGGGAACCCCGGCCCCGGGCCGGCCGCACACCCGGACCCGGATCGGGGCGTCCAGATCCGCGGCCAGCCGCGTCAGCGCCGGTTCGCCCAACGTGGCGGCACCGGCGGCTAAAACCGCCGCAAGCGGGCAGTCGACCATCGCGACATGGTGGCAGCCGGGCCCCCAGGCAACCAGTCACCGGCGGCCGGTCCGGGGAAAGGCAACTGTTGGGTATCAATCTGATCCGCGATATCGGTGTCTGGAGGTTCATGGGCCACCATGGGTCAATGCATGTCCAGCGCCCCGCCACGCCCGAGGCGGCAGCGCACCAGCCCCGGCGGGTGACCAGCTTCCGGTCCCGCCGTTCGGCGCTGACCGAGGCGCAGCAAGGCGTATGGGACCGGCTGTGGCCGACCGTGGGCCGGCTGGCCGACACCGACGAGAAGCTCGACGTCGCGAGCTGGTTCGGCCGGGAGGCCCCGCTGATCCTGGAGATCGGCTGCGGGACCGGCACCTCGACCCTGGCGATGGCGCAGGCCGAACCCGATCTCGACGTGATCGCCGTGGAGGTCTACCGACGCGGCCTGGCCCAACTGCTCAACGGAATCGACCGGGAAGGCGTCGCCAACATCCGGCTGATCCGCGGTGATGGCACCGATGTCCTGGAACATCTGCTCACCCCCGGCTCCCTGACCGGTGTCCGGGTGTTCTTCCCGGATCCCTGGCCCAAGGCCCGCCACCACAAGCGCCGGTTGCTGCAGCAGCCGACCGTCGCCTTGATGGCCGACCGGCTACGGCCCGGCGGGGTGCTGCACGCGGCCACCGACCATGCCGGCTACGCCGAGCAGATCGCCGAGGTGGGCGACGCCGAACCGCTGCTGCGGCGTGCGGAACCGGGTGAATCGCTGCCGATTTCGACCGTGCGTCCGACCACCAAGTACGAAACCAAGGCCCACCACGCGGGCAGCGCGGTGAACGAATTCATCTGGGTGAGGCGACCATGACCGTCATCGAAGAGACCACCGCGATCGGCGACCTTCCGGCCGTACCGGAGTTCGACGCGCCCGCGGCGCCCAAACGGGTGCTGCTGGTCTGGGACGCGCCCAACCTGGACATGGGCCTGGGCGCGATCCTGGGCGGCCGGCCGACCGCGGCCCACCGGCCCCGGTACGACGCACTCGGGCGCTGGTTGCTGGCGCGCACCGCCGAGCTGGCCGCCGGCCACCCCGGGGTGTCCCTGGAACCGGAGGCGACGGTGTTCACCAACATCGCGCCGGGCAGCGCCGACGTGGTGCGGCCGTGGGTGGAAGCGCTGCGCAACGTCGGGTTCGCGGTGTTCGCCAAACCGAAGGTCGACGAGGACAGCGACGTCGACGCCGACATGCTTGCCCACATCGCGCTGCGGCGCAGCGAAGGACTGGCCTCGGTGCTGGTCGCATCGGCCGACGGGCAGGCGTTCCGGGCCCCGCTGGAAGACATCGCAGGCGACGGCATCGACGTCCGCGTACTCGGATTTCGCGAACATGCCAGCTGGGCGTTAGCGTCGGATACCTTCGAATTCGTCGACCTGGAGGACATTCCGGGAGTTTTCCGGGAGCCCCTGCCGCGAATCGGCTTGGATTCGTTGCCAGAGCAAGGCGCGTGGCTGCAGCCGTTCCGGCCGCTGTCCTCGTTGCTGAACTCGAGAATTTAGTGCTTAGTTCTTAGCTCTTAGTTCTGAATTTAAGGAGATCCCGTGTTCGCCTGGTGGGGCCGAACCGTATACCGGTACCGGTACATCGTCATCGCCGTGATGGTGGCGCTGTGCCTCGGTGGCGGTATCTACGGCATTGACCTGGGTAAGCACGTCACCCAGAGTGGTTTCTACGACGAGGGCAGCCAGTCGGTGTCGGCCTCACTGCTGGCCGACGGCGCCTACGGCCGGGACACCAGCGGACACATCGTCGCGATCTACACCGCGCCCGAGGGCAAGACCGTCGACGACCCCGAGTTCAGCAAGAAGATTCTGGACAACCTCGACAAGGCGGAGAAGGACCACCCCGACGAGATCCTGCGGGCGATCGGCTACTTCAAGAGCCCCGAGATGTTGTCGAACATGGCGGACGCGAGCAAGAAGCACGCGTTCATGTCGATCCAGCTCAAGGGCGACAACGACGACACGATCCTGAACAACTACAAAGCGGTCAAGGACAGCTTCAACATCCCCGGCATCGACGTGAAACAGGCCGGCCTGCAGCCGCTGGCCGCCGAACTCACCGGCACCATCGGCGAGGACCAGCAGCGCGCCGAGGTGGCCGCCATTCCGCTGGTGGCTGTGCTGTTGTTCTTCGTCTTCGGCGGCGTGGTGGCGGCCAGCCTCCCGGCCATCATCGGCGGCCTGGCGATTGCGGGCTCGTTGGGAATCATGCGGCTCATCGCCGACATCACCCCGGTGCACTTCTTCGCCCAGCCCGTCGTCACCCTCATCGGTCTCGGCATCGCCATCGACTACGGACTGTTCATCGTCAGCCGGTTCCGGGAGGAACTCGCCGAGGGATACGACACCGAGGCGGCGGTGCGCCGCACGGTGATGACGTCGGGCCGCACGGTGATCTTCTCCGCGGTGATCATCGTCGCGTCGTCGCTGCCGCTGCTGCTGTTCCCGCAGGGCTTCCTCAAGTCGATCACCTACGCGATCATCGCGTCGGTCATGCTCGCGGCGATCCTGTCGATCACCGTGCTCGCGGCCAGCCTGGCGATCCTGGGCCCCAACGTCGACGCCCTCGGGGTGCGCACCCTGCTGCGGGTGCCCTTCCTCGCCAACTGGTCGTTCTCCCGCAAGATCATCGACTGGTTCGCCGACAAGACCCAGAAGACCAAGACCCGCGAAGAGGTCGAGAACGGCTTCTGGGGCAAGCTGGTCAACCGGGTGATGAAGCGGCCCATCATGTTCGCCGCGCCGATCCTGCTCTTCATGATCGTCCTGATCATTCCGTTGGGTCACCTGTCGCTCGGCGGCATCAGCGAGAAGTACCTGCCCCCGAACAATTCGGTCCGGCTGGCCCAGGAGGAGTTCGACAAGACCTTCCCCGGCTTCCGCACCGAACCGCTGACCCTGGTGATCCAGAGTGAGAACGGCCAGCCCGTCACCGATCAGCAGGTAGCCGAGATCCGCAGCAAGGCGATGGCGATCAACGGCTTCACCGACCCGGACAACAATCCGGACGCCATGTGGAAGGAACGGCCCTACCTGGACGGGGCGTCGAAAAACACCTCGGTGCGGGTGATCCAGAACGGTCTGGTGACCCGCAACGACGCCTCCAAGAAGATCACCGAACTGCGGTCGATCGTCCCGCCCAAGGGGCTGAACCTCTATGTCGGCGGCACCCCCGCGCTCGAACAGGACAGCATCCACTCGCTGTTCTCCAAGCTGCCGTTGATGGTGCTGCTGCTGATCACCACGACCACCGTGCTGATGTTCCTGGCCTTCGGTTCGCTGGTGCTGCCGATCAAGGCGGCGCTGATGAGCGCGCTGACGCTGGGTTCGACGATGGGTGTGCTCACCTGGATGTTCGTCGAGGGCCATGGATCCGGGCTGATGAACTACACCCCGCAGCCGTTGATGGCGCCGATGATCGGCCTGATCATCGCGGTGATCTACGGGCTGTCCACCGACTATGAGGTGTTCCTGGTATCGCGCATGGTGGAGGCCCGCGACCGCGGTATGTCCACCACCGAGTCGATCCGGATCGGCACCGCGACCACCGGCCGGCTGATCACCGCGGCCGCACTGGTGCTGGCCGTGGTGGCCGGGGCGTTCGTCTTCTCCGATCTGGTGATGATGAAGTACCTGGCGTTCGGCCTGCTGATCGCACTGCTGCTCGACGCCACCATCGTCCGGATGTTCCTGGTGCCGGCCGTGATGAAACTGCTCGGCGACGACTGCTGGTGGGCGCCGAAGTGGATGAAGCGCCTGCAGAACAAGATCGGCCTCGGCGAGACCACACTGCCGGACGAGCGCAAGCTTGCCGTGTCCGAACCGCAGGCTGCTGTGGTCGGTGCCGGGGCGCCGGTCGCCGCCGGCCAGCCCGCACCGGCGCTGCCTCCCCCGCCGGCACCGGTGGCCGACGAACCGACAACCCGGTTCACCGCCGCCAAGCCGGCGTCCCCGGACAAGGATGATCGCGACATCGGCTCCTGGTTGGGTGAACTGCGCGCCAAGGCCACGCGACGTGCACCGGCTCACGAGAAGCCGGCGGAGCCGACCGCCGTGATCCCCGCGCCGACCGCTCCGGTCGTCTACCCGGCGGCCGACGACGCGACCACCGCGATGCCGAAACTCTCGAACCCTTCTGGCTCCAATCCTTCTGCAACCAATCCCCCTGCAGCCGAACAGATTTCGGCCGAGGAGACCCGGGCCATCCCGATCAGCCGCCCCACTGAACCAGGGGATTCCGATGTGGCCACCGAGCAGCTCAACGCCCGCGGCAAGCAGGGCGGCGGGGTCAGCGCGCAGGAGCTGCTGCGCCGGGAAGGCCGGCTCTAGGCGAGTTGGCCGGGCGAGTCCGGTTTGGCTTTCACCATCAACTCGTCTCCCCCTGCTTCCAGTTCGGCGGCCTCACCGGCCGGGTTGTCCGCGACCAGGACGCGGATGGCGCTGTTGAGGAATGCGAGCACCGGTACCGCCAGCAGAGCGCCGATCACTCCGGCCAGCACCGCACCGGTGGCGATCGCCAGCACGATCGCCAGTGGATGTATCGACACCGCGCGCCCCATCAGCAGGGGCTGCAGGACGTGGCTCTCGAGTTGCATCACCGCGACGATCAGACCGAGGGTGATCAACGCGGAGATCAAACCCTTGGCCAGCAGTGCCACCACGACAGCGAGCAGTCCGGTGACCACCGCGCCGACCACCGGGATGAAGGCGCCCAGGAACACCAGCGACGCCAACGGCAGCGCCAGTGGCACGCTCATGATGGCCAGCCCGGTGCCGATGCCGATGGCGTCGACGAGGGCCACCAGGAACGTCGCGCGGACATAGCCGATCAGGGATCCGAATCCAGCCCGACCGGCGGCACGGACCCGCTCCCGGGCGGCCGCCGGAACGATCCGGGTCAGGTATGCGTAGATGTTCCGGCCGCCGTAGAGCAGGAAGATCGTGGTGAACAGCACCAGCAGTGCGCCGGTCACCATCTCGGTCAGCGTGGCCGCGGTGGACAGCGCTCCGCTGGTCAGCTTCTCCTGGTTGTCCCGTAATGCCTTGACGGCCGCGTCCCCGGCCTTCTCGATCTGCTCGTGGCTCAGATGGGCCGGGCCCTCGATCAGCCACTTGGTGGCGTTGTCGATACTCCGGGTGACTTGCTCGGTAAGGCTTGGCAAACCCGAAACGAATTGGCTCACAACGAAAGTCAGGATCCCGCCGAATACCGCCATTCCGGTGAGCAGCACGAGTGCCACCGCGCCGCCGCGCGGGGCGCCACGGCGGTCGAGCCAGTCCACCGCGGGAACCATCAATGCGGTCACCATCACCGCCAGTGCGACGGGGACCAGGATCACCTGAAGTTTCTCCACCAGCCACAGCACTGCGAGGACCGCACCGAGGATGACCAGCAGCCGCCAGGACCACGCTGCGGCCTTACGGACGAACGGATCTACCGCATCGTCATCACGCGCCCGCCCGGCCGGCATGGGCGTCAGCGTAACCCGGGCCCTTCGCAGCTACCCTGAACGACGTGGCCCACGAACGCCCACGGGGCAGGTACTGGTGGGTGCGATGGGCGATCCTCGGCGTCGCACTCATCGTGCTCGCCGTCGAGGCCGGCATGGTCTGGGATCAGCTGTCCAAGGCATGGGCGAGCCTGCTGTCGGCCAACGGTTGGTGGGTGCTCGCCGCCGCGGTCGCGGCCATGATGTCGATGCACAGCTTCGCCCAGATCCAGCGGACGTTGCTGCGCTCAGCCGGCGTCACCGTCTCCCAGTGGCGTTCGGAGGCGGCCTTCTACGCCGGTAACGCACTGAGCACCACGCTGCCCGGCGGCCCGGTGCTCTCGGCCACCTTCGTCTACCGGCAGCAACGGCGTTGGGGCGCATCACCGGTGGTGGCCTCCTGGCAGTTGGTGATGTCGGGCGCACTGCAGGTCGTCGGCTTGGCACTGCTGGGCCTGGGCGGGGCATTCCTGTTGGGCGCCAAGGACAATCCGTTCTCGCTGCTGTTCACCCTCGGCGGCTTCATCGCCCTGCTGCTGCTTGCGCAGGCGGTCGCCGCCAGACCGGAACTGATCGACGGGATCGGAGTCAAGGTCCTCGGCTATCTGAACTCGGTGCGCAACAAACCCGCCGACACCGGCCTGACCCGATGGCGAGAGACACTGCATCAGTTGGAGTCGGTGAGTCTGAGCCGGCGCGAGTTGAGCGTGGCGTTCGGCTGGTCACTGTTCAACTGGGTGGCCGACGTGGCCTGCCTGCTGTTCGCGGCCTACGCGACCGGCGGTCACCCGTCGCTGCCCGGACTGACGGTGGCCTACGCGGCGGCCCGGGCGGTGGGGGCGATCCCGCTGATGCCGGGTGGGCTGCTTGTTGTCGAGGCGGTGCTGGTGCCGGGTCTGGTGTCGAGCGGGATGGCGCTGCCCGATGCGATCTCGGCGATGCTGATCTATCGCCTGGTCAGCTGGATCTTCATCTCCGCGATCGGCTGGGTGGTGTTCTTCTTCATGTTCCGCACCGAGGGCGTGCGGCACCCGGAGGCCGTCGTCGACGAACTGCAGGACCAGGAACTGGCCGTCATCGACGAACTCGCCCCCGACGACGAGGACCGCGGCTGAACACGGTTGGATAGCCGCCATGACAAGCTCCACCCCTGGCGGCTCCATCACCGGCGTCCCCACCCCGACACGTCACGCAGCGCTCGCCTTCGCCACCGACATCGCGTGTGTCCTCGTCTTCGTGGCGGTGGGCCGCCGCAACCACGCCGAGGGGGTGACGCTGGCCGGCATCGCCGAGACGGCCTGGCCGTTCCTGACCGGCACGGTCGTGGGCTGGCTGGTGTCGCGCGGCTGGCAGCGGCCCACCGCACTGGTACCGACCGGGGTCAGCGTCTGGGTCGCCACGATCGTGGTGGGGATGATGCTGCGGGTGATCACGCACGCCGGCATCGCACTCAGCTTCGTCCTGGTGGCCTCACTGGTCACCGGAGCGCTGCTGCTGGGCTGGCGGGCCGTCCGGGCCGTTCTGGCCCGCCGCGCCGGCTAGGTCTACTGGGGCGGCTCGGGGTCTACTGGGCTGCCTCGGGGGCGCAGCGGTTTCGCAGGTCCATCAGCGGCTGGCGGATGGCGTGCAGTTCGGCTTTCACCTGCGGGTTGGCGCCCAGATAGTTCGTGATCTCGGCCCGTAGATCAGCCCGCGGAGCTCCCTCGAGTCCGGTGAAGAACGCGTTGACGTCCGGGTGGGTGAACAAGTAGACCGACGTCGCCGCAGACACTCCTGAGGACACCGCGGCCAGGTCCGCGGCGGTGCAGTTCGGCGGAGCCGCGACGGCTGACGGGGCCAGCCCGACGGCCAGGGCGACAGCGGCCGCACCGGCTCCCAGGACATTGCGTGCCATGCTGGTGCTCCTTCATCGGGGCCTAGTGTTCCCGCATCGGGGTGTTCCCGCATCGGGGACTGGCCCAATCTTAGGCGGCCAACGCCTCCAGACGGCGCAGCCGGCTGAGGTAGTCTCGCAACCACGCTATTCGCCTGGTGCCAGTCGCGGGGAGTTCGCCATCCAGCAGTTCATGATGCGTCTGAGTGGCAGCCTGCGCAGACATCGCTGGCTGGTGTTCTGCTGTTGGTTACTGGCCCTCGTCCCGTCGGTGTGGCTGGCGCTGACCCAGTCCCACAACCTGACCGGCGGCGGCTTCGAGGTCGAAGGTTCCCAGTCACTGCACGTGCAGTACGAACTCGAGGACCACTTCCCCCAGCAGGGCGCCTCACCGCTGGCGTTGGTCGCCGCGCCGCGACCCGACGCCACCTACGAGGACATGTCCGACGCGGTGGCGCAGTTGGAGAAGATCGCCCAGGAGATCCCCAGCATCACGTTGGCGCCCAATCCGGTGCAGCCGGCCCCGGCCCCGGACCGGCCCTACGTCGTCGGACTGCGCCTGGGCTTCGACAACACCGGAGCGGTGGACGTCGCCCGCCAGTTGCGGACCAAGATCGGTGTGCAGGGCGATCAGCCGGGCCGGACCGAGAACGGCCGGGTCCGGCTCTACGTCATCGGCCAGGGTGAACTGGGCGCTGCGGCGCAGACCAGCACCAAGCGCGACGTCGCCGCGGCGGAGCGCTGGAACCTGCCCATCGTGTTGATCGTGTTGATCGCGGTGTTCGGCTCGCTGGCCGCCGCGGCCATCCCGTTGGCGCTCGGCGTCTTCACGGTCGTGGTGACCATGGGCGTGGTTTACCTGCTGTCGATGGTGACCTCGATGTCGGTTTTCGTCACCTCGACGGTGTCGATGTTCGGCATCGCACTGGCCATCGACTACTCACTGTTCATCCTGATGCGGTTCCGCGAGGAATTGCGGGCCGGCCGGGACCCCGATCAGGCCGCCGACGCCGCGATGGCCACCTCGGGTCTGGCGGTGGTGCTGTCAGGCTTGACGGTGATCGCCTCGCTGACCGGCATCTACCTGATCAACACCCCCGTGCTGCGGTCGATGGCCACCGGCGCGATCCTGGCCGTCGCGGTCGCGGTGCTGACCTCGGCCACCCTGATCCCGGCGGTGCTGGCCACCTTCGGCCGCGCCGCCGCCAGGCGTTCGCGACTGCTGCACTGGTCCCGCCGGCCGGAGACCGCCCAGTCCCGGTTCTGGACCCGCTGGGTCGGAGCGGTGATGCGCCGGCCGTGGGTTTCGGCCCTGGCCGCGACGGCCGTCCTGCTGATCCTTGCCGCGCCGGCGTTCTCGATGGTGCTCGGCAACAGCCTGCAACGGCAGTTCCCCGCCTCCCACGAGGTTCGCGGCGGGGTGGCGGCGGCCGCCGAGGCGCTCGGACCGGGTGCCCTGGGACCGGTGCGGGTTCTGGTCACCTTCCCCGACGGTGACGCCTCCGACCCGCAGCACGCAGCCGCTTTGGACGCGGTGAGCCGGACCACCGCCGCAGCGGTCAACATCGTGTCGGTGTCGCCGCCGGAGTTCTCCGACGACAACCGCAGCGCACTGCTGTCGGCGGTGCTGGCCGTCGACCCCGAGGAGTTGCGTTCCCGGGACACCATCGACTGGCTGCGCGCCACCCTGCCGGGGGTCCCCGAACTGGACGGCGCCCGGGTCGACGTCGGCGGACCGACCGCGCTGATCAAGGATTTCGACGACCGGGTGGCCCACACCCAGGTGCTGGTCCTGGTCTTCGTGGCGTTGATCGCCTTCGTGATGCTGCTGATCTCGATCCGGTCGGCCTTCCTGGCGCTCAAGGGTGTGCTGATGACCGTGCTGTCGGTCGCGGCCGCCTACGGCAGCCTCGTCATCGTCTTTCAGTGGGGCTGGCTGGAGGGTCTCGGCTTCGAGCCGCTCAGTTCGATCGACAGCACCATCCCGCCGCTGGTGCTGGCGATGACCTTCGGCCTGTCGATGGACTACGAGATCTTCCTGCTGACCCGGATCCGGGAGCGCTATCTGCAGTCCGGCGACACCCGTGACTCGGTCGCCTACGGGGTGGCCACCAGTGCCCGCACCATCACCAGCGCCGCGTTGATCATGATCGCGGTGTTCATCGGCTTCGCCTTCGCCGGTATGCCCCTGGTGGCCCAGCTCGGGGTGGCCTGCGCGGTGGCGATCGCGGTGGACGCCACCATCGTCCGGCTGGTGCTGGTGCCGGCATTGATGGCGATGTTCGACCAGTGGAACTGGTGGCTTCCGGGTTGGCTGGCCCGCATCCTGCCGTCGGTCGACTTCGAAAAGCCCTTGCCCAAGCTCGATCTCGGCGATCTCGTCGTCCTCCCGGATCACCTCGCCACGGTGGCGCCGCCGAAGGCCGACCTGAAGCTGGTGGTCCAAGGCGCCGCACGACTGAAGGTGATGGCGCCCGACGCGGTCAGCGTCGCCGACCCGCTGGCGTTCAGCGGATGCGATGTTCCGGTCGGCGCGCTGGCCGGCAGGATCAGGGGCGGGGACGACGGTTCGGGCGCAGGGGGTTCGGGCGCAGGACTCTTCGTATCGCGGGCGGCCGACCCGCGTCCGGTGCACCCGGTGACGATGTGGCGTGGTCGGCTCGCGGTCGCGCTGGACGCACTGCAGACCGATGCCGCAACCGCCCGGCTGAGCCCGGTGGAGACCACCAATGTTGCCCTGCCCACCGGTGACCGGCTGCAGATTCCGACCGGAGCCGAGACCCTGCGGCTGCAGAGCTACCTGGTGCTGTGCCGAAACAACCGCGCCGACTACGTCCAGCTCGCCGAACTGGTTGACGCGAACGGCGTCGACAACGCCGCGGTGGTGCTGGCCGGCATCGACCGGTATTACAGCTCCGGGCAACAACCCGAACGGCAGTGGATCGCCACCCAGCTGGTGCGCCGGCTGGCCGATCCGATGCCGGGCGACGGGGACCCCGGCGGGTCACCGGACCCCGGATGGGAGACTGTCCGGCAGACCTGCCTGAACCTGGCGGTGGCGATCCTGGAGGAGGCGAGTTGACTCGCCCATCCGAATTTCCCGCCGACGACCGGCCGGTCGAGTTCTGGCCCACCGCACTGATCCGCTCCGCGCTGGAGACCGGCGACATCACCGTCTGGCAGCGCATCGTGGTCGCCGTCAAACGCGATCCCTTCGGCCGTACCGCGCGTCAGGTCGAAGAAGTGCTGGACGCGGCCGCACCGTACGGAATCTCTAAGGCCCTCAACGAAGTCCTGTCCCGCGCTCGGGCGCATCTGGAGGCCAACGAACGCTCGGAGGCCTCCCGCCACGTGCGGCTGCTGATTGAACGGTCCGGCTTGACCGAGCGCGAGTTCGCCTCGCGGATCGGGGTGGCCGCAGCGGATCTGGCGGCGTTCCTGGCCGCCTCGATCAGTCCCTCGGCATCGTTGATGATCCGGATGCGACGGCTCTCGGACCGGTTCGCCAAGATCCGCACGCAGGGCGACCGGGCCGGTGATGACGGCGTCGGCGAGTCTCAGGCCGAAGGATCCGACGCTGCAGGATCCGACGCTGAGTAGCGCGAACCCCGATCCGGACCGGTTGCGGGAGATCCTGCGGGACACCCGCACGGTGGCGGTGGTCGGAGCCTCGGCGAATCCCGCCCGGCCCAGCAACGAGGTGTTCGGATACCTGACCCGGCACAGCAACTACACCCTGTACCCGGTCAACCCCAATGCCCTCGACATCGACGGTATCCCGGCCCACCCGACGCTGGCAGACCTGCCGGTGACCCCGGACATGGTCGACGTGTTCCGCAGGCAGGAGGAACTCCCGGCCGTGCTGGCGGAGATCCTGGCACTCGAGACGTTGCCGAAATACCTGTGGCTGCAACAAGGCCTGTGGCACGAGCAGGTGGCCCGCGACGCCCGCGCGGCCGGCCTGACGGTCGTGATGGACCGCTGCCTGAAGGTGGACTACGCGCGACTTCTCGGCGGTTGATCGCCCGAAATTGATCGGGGCCCTACCGCGAATTGATCGGCGCGACGTCGACCACTTTCCAGCCGTCGTCCTGCTTGGTCAGCGCCACCCGAAGGGCGAGAACCGCGATCCCGGGTTCCTGGCCGGGTGCGGCCTGAACGGATCGCATCAGCACCGCGACACTGGCTGCCGAAGGGCTGAGTGCCTCCAGGCCCGCCGAAATGGTTCGGGCCTGCGCGGAGATGTTGCGCTTGGCCATATCGGCGGTCGCGGCGCCGAAGTTGGACTTGAACGCCGCCGCGCTGTCCGGGGTCATCAGCGCCGCGGCCCGGTCGATGGACGAAGCCGGGTCGGACGGGGTGAACGTCGCGGTGGCCTCGGACACCTCGATGGCGATCCGGGCCACCTCATCGGTGTCACGGGTGAAGGCACGGTCCGGGCGCGCCCACTGGGTGTACCCGACGACCACCGCGGAGACCAAGGTAGCCGCGGCCACGCCGACAGCTGCCAACCGCAGGCCCGGCGCATCGTCGTCGGTGCCCATGGTGACCGAATCACGCCGGTAGAGAACGGCATTGAGCACCACCGCCTCGACGACCAGCAGGCACAGCATCGAACCCAGCGACACCCACCACAGCGGCCATCCGAGCATCACCCCGATGGTGACCAGACCCGCGATGGTGACCAGCGGGACCGCGACGTCGAACACCAGCACCCGGGCGCGGTTCCTCATCGCAGTGACTCCAGCCGAGAGACCTTCATCTTGCCGTCGACTTCGGAAACCCCGAGCCGCAGATTCCACCGCACGGTGGTGGGTTTGTTGCCGGTGTTCTCACTGACCGAGGTGGCCACCACCAGCACGGTGTCGGTGCGTGCGGTCAGCTCAGGCGGCAGGCTCTGCGGGCCCGACGGACGGGTACCGGGGGCGGCGTCGAGGTCGTGATGCAGCACCTCGATCGACACCGACTCGACCTGTCCGGTGGTCCGTGACTTCAGCGTCTCCACCACCTTGCGGTACGGGGCGATCGACGCCTCGAAACCGGAGTTGAGTTCGCCGACCGTGCCGTCCCGCAACGTCTCCAGGCTGCCTCCGACGTTGCCGGCATTCATGTTGATCAGCACGCCGGTCCACTCGGCCGCGGTCTGCAGTACCCGGGACTGCCGGGTCCGGTCGCCGACGGAGGCCCGGTGACCCACCCATAACACCGCGATCAGGGCGACGGCGGCGACACAGACCACCCCCAGCACCGCGGAACCGATGCCGGGTCGGGAAGGTTTGGGCATGCTGGGCAGGCTACCGGTCTCACGACGGCGGGCAGTGGTAAGGATGGTGGCGTGACGGTAGACACTGCGCGATCCGGGATCGACCTGGCCCACCTCGACGCCGGCGTGCGCCCGCAGGACGACCTTTTCGGCCACCTCAACGGCCGATGGCTGGCCGAATACGCCATCCCGGCGGACCGGGCCACCGACGGGGCGTTCCGCACGCTCTATGACCGGGCCGAGGAGCACGTCCGGGACCTCATCACCGAGGCGGCGGCCGCGCACGCGGGTGCAGGGACAGACGAGCAACGGGTCGGCGATCTGTACGGCAGCTTCCTTGACGAGCAGACCGTCGAGGGCCGTGGCCTGCAGCCACTGCTCGATGAACTCACCGTGATCGACACCGCCGACGGGCCGGCGGCGCTGGCCGCCGTCGTCGGCCGGCTGCAACGCACCGGAGTCGGCGGCGGTGTCGGTCTCTATGTCGACACCGACTCCAAGAACTCCTCGCGTTACCTCCTGCACCTCTACCAGTCGGGGCTGGGCCTGCCCGACGAGTCCTACTACCGCGACGATCAGCACGCTGCGATCCTGGGCGCCTATCCGCGACACATCGCGGAGATGTTCGCCCTGGTGTTCGGCGGGACGGCCGACGAGTACGCCGAGAGGGCCGGCCGGATCGTGGCACTGGAGACGAAACTGGCTGCCGCACATTGGGATGTGGTGCGCCGGCGCGATGCCGATCTGAACTACAACCTGCGCACCTTTGCCGAATTATCCGAGCAGGCAACAGGATTCGACTGGGACCAATGGGCCGGGGCGCTGGGACTCCCCGAGACCGCGGTCGCCGAATTGGTGGTACGCCAGCCGGACTACCTCAACACCTTCGCCGGACTGTGGCGCAGTTCCGACTTCGCCGACTGGCAGGACTGGTTGCGCTGGCGGCTGATTCACGCGCGCGCCGCAGTGCTGACGCCGGCGCTGGTCGAACAGGACTTCGGCTTCTACGGCCGCACACTGAGCGGCACCGAGCAGATCCGCGAGCGCTGGAAGCGCGCGGTGTCACTGGTGGAGAGCCTGATGGGCGATGCCGTCGGCCGGTTGTACGTCGAGCGGCACTTCCCGCCGGAGGCCAAGGCCCGGATGGACGTCCTGGTGGAGAATCTCCGCGAGGCCTACCGGGTGAGCATCACCGACCTCGAATGGATGACTCCGGAGACCCGGCAGCGCGCGCTGGCGAAGCTGGACAAGTTCACCCCCAAGATCGGTTATCCGAAGAACTGGCGCGACTACTCGAATCTCGTTGTGCACCGGGATGATCTGTACGGAAACGTGATCCGCGGCACCGAGTTGGAGTTCGACCGGGAAGTCGCCAAACTCGGCGGTCCGGTGGATCGCGACGAGTGGTTCATGACACCGCAGACGGTCAACGCCTACTACAACCCGGGAATGAACGAGATCGTCTTTCCGGCAGCGATACTGCAGCCGCCGTTCTTCGACGCCGATGCCGACGACGCCGCCAACTACGGTGGCATCGGCGCGGTGATCGGCCATGAGATCGGCCACGGTTTCGACGATCAGGGCTCGAAGTACGACGGCGACGGCAACCTGGTCGACTGGTGGACCGACGCCGACCGTGCCGAGTTCACCACCCGCACAACAAAACTGATCGAGCAGTACGACGCCTTCATCCCCCGCGATCTCGAATGCCGTGACGATGCGCCGCATGTGAACGGCGCATTCACCGTCGGCGAGAACATCGGCGACCTGGGCGGGTTGTCGATCGCCCTGCTGGCCTACCAGCTGTCGCTGGGCGGTCAGGAACCACCGGTGATCGACGGACTGACCGGAGTTCAGCGGGTGCTGATGGGTTGGGCGCAGGTGTGGCGCACGAAATCCCGTGAGGCCGAAGCGGTCCGGCGTCTTGCCACCGATCCGCATTCACCGCCGGAGTTCCGGTGCAACGGTGTGGTGCGCAACATCGACGCGTTCTACGAGGCGTTCGACGTCAGCCCGGATGACGCGCTGTACCTCGAACCCGAACAGCGCGTCAGGATCTGGAACTAGCCCGGATCTGGAACCAGCTCAGTAGAGCGTCCATTGCCAGTCGTCGGCGCCGTCGGGGTTGTTGTAGAGCCCCACGGAGTTCTTGACGACGATCGGATCACCGCTACCGAAGTTGTCGTAGAACCACTTCGCGTTCTCCGGTGACAGGTTGATGCAGCCGTGGCTGACGTTTCGCTTGCCCTGATCGGCCACCGACCACGGCGCGCTGTGCACGAACCCGCCGCTGTTGTCGATACGCACCGCCCACTGCACCTTGAGCTTGTAGCCGTAGGCCGAGTTCACCGGAACGCCGTAGGTCGAGGAGTCCATGACGATGTCCGGGAACTTCTCCAGCACGTAGTAGGTGCCGTTCTTGGTCTCGTGCTTGCCGTCGGGCATGCCCATCGACACCGGGAAGGTCCGCTCGACCTTGCCGTTGCGGGTGACGGTCATCTGGTGGGTCTTGTCGTCGATGGTGGCGATCAGCGAGTCGCCGGTCCGGAAGTTGGACTGCGCGCCACTGGCGTCGATGTGCACCTGGGTGCCGGCCGGCCAGAAGCTGTAGGGCCGCCAGCGCACCTGGGTGTCGGTGGTCCAGTAGAACGCGCCGGGCACCGGCGGGTTCGACGAGATATGGATCGCCTGCTCGGCCAGCGGCCGGTTGGCGATCGGCCGCTGGAAGTTGATGATGATCGGCTTGGCCACACCGACCATGGCGCCGTTGACCGGGTTGAAGGCCGGCGGCGCGAACACCGGGTCGCCGACGAACGGCGCGGCGTTCTGTCCCTTCGCGGCGCCGGTGGTCACCGGCAACGGCGCAGCAACCGGCGGCGCCGGGGCCGCCGGCGGCGGCGGGGGCGGGGGCAGGACGTCCCCGGGGGGAGCGAGGTTGTCCGGCAGCGGCGGCGGCGGCGCCGGCCAGATCTCGATCGGCGGCTGAACCGGAACCGGAGCATCCACGACCTGCGGGTCCACCGGCTGGTCCGGATCGGCCAGTGCCGTGCCCGCACCGAGGCCGGCCCCCGTGACCGTCACCAGACACAGAGCGGTCGCCAGAGCGCCTTTCAGCCGCTTCACCACAGTCCTCCAATGATTTGAGTCCAACCAGTCTTACACAGTGCCGAGCGGGTGCGATTCCCAGCGAACTGCCAGCACCAGGCCGTTTGTAGCCCTGATCTGTGTAGATAATCGCCGTGGGGGTGACGATCGTTACTTATCCCCGGCCGGCGCCACGGGCGTGGGAGGGGCGCCGAACAGATCCCGGCCGGCCGCCACGCACACCAGGGCGGAGGCGATCAGCACCGCCGAGACGGTCAGCATGATCGGTTCGCCGGCGTGCTCGAAGAGCAGTCCGCCGATCAGCGATCCGGCCATGATGCCGATCTGGAATGCCGTCACGTACAGGCCCGACGCCCCGTCCGGGTCCTCCGGCGAGTGCCGCATGGCGGCGGTCTGCAGCAACGGCGGCACGGCGGTGGCAGTGGCGCCCCAACCGAGAATGGCGACGACGCCGACGATCACCGTCCCGACCCCACTGCCGTGACCGAACCCCAGCCCGGCGAGTACGGCGAAGACCGCGGTCAGCCCGGCCATGCAGGCCACGATCGTGGCCTTGGGGCGGCGGTCGCCCGGCCTGGCCAGCAGTCCCATCGCCAGCAGACCGCAGACGCCGTAGCCGGCCAGCAGCCAGGCCAGGTTCGGCCCGCTGATGCCGACGATGTCGCTGATGATGACGACGATGAAGGCGTACGAGATGAAGTGCCCGGTGACCCCGACCAGGGTGAGCGCGCACATGATGACCAGCCGGCGGTTCTGGTGATGCCATGGCCGGCGCGCGCCGCCGGTCGGGGCGACCGCCGTCGTCGCCATCGGCGGCAGGGTGAACCGGGCGGCCACCAGGACGACGGCGGCGGCCACCGTGATGGCCACCACCGCCAGCCGCCAACCCCACATCTGGCTCAGCGCGGCGGTCAGCGGACTGCCGACCACGAGCGCGAAACCCGTCCCGACATAGACCGCGGTGGTGGCCCGGGCGGCATGGGTGGCCGGCACCAACCGGGCGCCGATCGGGGCGACCACCGACCACATCAACCCGTGCGTGAGCGCGCAGAGCACCCGGCCGGCGGCCAGCACCGCGAAAGTCGGCGCCAGCGCCGAAATCAGCTGGGAGGCGGTCAGGGAGGTCAGGGTCAGAAGCAGCGTCCGCCGCCGCGGCCAGTGTGCGGTCCAGCGCACCAGTGGCACCGTCGACAGCGCCGCCACCAACGCATAACTGGCCAGCAGTGTCGCGACCATGGCTTCGCTGACGCCCAGATCACCGGCGATGGCCGGCAGTGCACCGACCGGCATGATCTCCGCGGTCACGTAGATGAACCCCGCGGCCGCGAGCACTGCCAGCCCGAGAGTGACCCGCGGGGTCCACGGGCCGGCGGCGGACGAGGCTGGGATGGTGGCTGTCATAAGGGCAGGACCGGAGAAGGCGAACGCTTCTCCTGGGCTGCCGCCCACGCTATCGGCTGGGTCGCTAGGAGCGGACTAGGCGCGCGATCGCTGCTGAGGCCTCAGCGAGTTTCCGATCCGCCTCGGCTCCCCCTTCGGCGGCGGCATGCGCCACACAGTGGCCGAGGTGCTCTTCGAGCAGACCGAGGGCGACCGACTGCAGCGCACTGTTGACCGCGCTGATCTGGGTCAGCACGTCGATGCAGTACTTGTCCTCGTCGATCATCTTGGCGATGCCGCGGACCTGCCCCTCGATCCGGCGCAGCCGTTTGGCGTAGTTCTCCTTATTGGCCGAATATCCATGCGCGCCCGGCATTTCAGCCACCATTTGCCGCAAGCATCTGCTTCATCTGGTCGATCTCGGCCTGCTGTGCGGAGATGATCGAACGGGCCAGCGTCATCATCTCCGGACTCTTGCCGGCCTTCGCCTCGACCTTGGCCATCTCGATCGCCCCCTGATGGTGGCCGATCATCGACTGCAGCCAGAGCGTGTCGAAGTCCGCGCCCTTGAGGCCTTCGAGCTTGACCAGAGTGTCGTCGCCGACCATGCCCTGCATGCTCATCCCGGCATGCCCACTCTCATGCGGCATCTCGGCCGGATTGATCCCCCACCGCTTCAGTTGGTCCTTCATCGTGGTGATCTCGGGTTGCTGCGCGCTCGCGATCTTCTCGGCCAGCGCACGCACCTCCGGGTTGGCCGAACGGTCGGGCACCATCGCCGCCAAGGTCACCGCCTGTTCGTGATGCGGGATCATGAGTTGGGCGAAGAGCACGTCGTCCTCGTTGTGGGCGTCCTCGTTATGGGCGTCCGACTGGCTCGCCGACGAACTGTGGCTGCCATGTTCCTCGGTGGCCGTCTTGGTGGCGGCACTGCAGGACGACAGGACGACGGCGGTGGCGGACGCGGCCAGCAGTGCGGCGGCGCGGATATGGAGTGCGGTCACGTCGACACTTTATACCCCTTGGGGGTATAGGCGCAGATTTTGGCGGCCATCCCCCGCCCACGTCATACTTAGCCTGTGAGCAAAACGCCCGATCTCAAGCCCCGTAGCCGCGACGTCACCGACGGCCTGGAGAAGGCCGCCGCCCGCGGCATGCTGCGTGCCGTAGGCATGGGCGACGAGGACTTCGCCAAGCCGCAGATCGGCGTCGCGTCGTCGTGGAACGAGATCACCCCGTGCAACCTCTCGCTGCAGCGCCTGGCCCAGGCCGTCAAGGAGGGTGTCTTCGAGGCCGGCGGCTATCCCCTCGAATTCGGCACCATCTCAGTGTCCGACGGCATCTCGATGGGCCATGAGGGCATGCACTTCTCGCTGGTGTCCCGCGAGATCATCGCCGACAGTGTCGAGACGGTCATGATGGCCGAGCGGCTCGACGGCTCGGTCCTGCTGGCCGGTTGCGACAAGTCGCTGCCCGGCATGCTGATGGCCGCCGCGCGACTGGACCTGGCCGCGGTGTTCCTCTACGCCGGTTCGATCCTGCCCGGGCGCGCCAAGCTGTCCGACGGCACCGAGATGGACGTCACCATCATCGACGCCTTCGAGGCGGTCGGCGCGTGCGCACGCGGACTGATGTCGCGCGAGGACGTCGACACCATCGAGCGGGCGATCTGCCCGGGTGAGGGCGCCTGCGGCGGGATGTACACCGCCAACACGATGGCCAGTGCCGCTGAGGCACTGGGCATGTCGCTACCCGGCAGCGCCGCCCCGCCGGCCACCGACCGGCGCCGCGACGGCTACGCGCGCCGCAGTGGCATGGCCGTCGTCGAACTCCTACGCCGAGGCATCACTGCTCGCGACATCCTCACCAAGGAGGCCTTCGAGAACGCCATCGCCGTGGTGATGGCCTTCGGCGGGTCCACCAACGCGGTGCTGCACCTGCTGGCGATCGCGCACGAGGCCAAGGTCGAACTCTCGCTGGCCGACTTCACCCGGGTCGGTTCCAAGGTTCCGCACCTCGCCGACGTCAAGCCGTTCGGCAAGAGCGTGATGACCGACGTCGACCGCATCGGCGGCGTGCCGGTGATCATGAAGGCACTGCTGGACGCCGGACTGCTGCACGGCGACGTGCTGACCGTGACCGGAAAGACCATGGCGGAGAACCTCGCCCACATCAATCCGCCGGATCTCGACGGCAAGGTGCTACGCGCGATGGACAACCCGATCCACCCGACCGGCGGGATCACCATCCTGCACGGCTCGCTGGCACCGGAGGGCGCAGTGGTCAAGTCGGCCGGCTTCGACGCCACCGTATTCGAAGGAACCGCAAGGGTTTTCGACGGGGAGCGGGCGGCGATGGATGCCCTCGAGGACGGCACCATCACCTCCGGAGACGTCGTGGTGATCCGCTACGAGGGCCCCAAGGGCGGCCCCGGAATGCGTGAGATGCTCGCGATCACCGGCGCGATCAAGGGCGCCGGTCTGGGCAAGGACGTCCTGCTGCTCACCGACGGCCGTTTCTCCGGCGGCACCACCGGCCTGTGCGTGGGCCACGTCGCGCCCGAGGCGGTCGACGGCGGGCCGATCGCGTTCGTCGCCGACGGCGACCGGATCCGGCTCGACGTCGCCAACGGGACCCTCGACATCCTCGTCGACGATAGCGAGATCGACACCCGGATGATCGGCTTCACCCCGCCGGCCCCGCGCTACACCACCGGTGTACTGGCCAAGTACCGGAAGCTGGTCGGCTCGGCCGCCAACGGCGCGGTCTGCGACTAGCGGCCAGCGGCCGCGCGTGCCCGGGCCGGCTTGACCGCAGCGACGGGCTTGGCGGTCCGTCGGGAGTCGCTCCGCGCGCCGGCGACGGCCGCGGCAGACGGCGCGTGTGCCCGACGCGTGGCGACGGCCGCACTCGTGGCCGGAGCGGTGACCGCGGCGGGCGGGGTTACGGTCGCCGGCGGATAGGTGATCGCCAGATGATTGCCGTCCACCGTGAGCACCGGCGCGGTATTGCCGAATCGCAGCAGCGGGAACGCATCCTGGAAGCCGACGACGAGCGCGCGGACGACGTCCCCCGGCACCTGCAGCCACTCGGCCGGCGTCAGCGGCGCCTGGGAGAGATAGGTCACCAGCGTGCCGGACTGGTCGTAGGTCCGGTTGTAGGTTCCGCCCTCGACCGGCGTCCGCACATCGGTGTAGCCGGTGTTCACCAGAATCGACAGCGCCGGCTGTAACGCATCGGCCAGTGGGGTGCCGAGATTCAGCGGAAGCCCGATCGCGTTCGCCACGGCGTTGATGATGCGTGAGGGAAGGCGCAGCGGTTCCAGCAGTGGCAGATCAGCGGCGGCGAGTGTGCTGTAGGAGGTGCTCGATACGTTCAAGGTAGCCAGCAGCCCCAGTCGGGCGTACAGCAGGTCCTCCGAGTCGCCGGCCAGAGTCGACCCGCCGAGGATGTTGGTCGGAAGCACCGTCGCCACAACGGAATTCAGCAAGGAGAATGGGTTCAGTGTGGCCGGGAAGTCGGATGTCATGTTGTATCCGAGCGCCAGTCCGATCGTCGCGGCGTTGAGCGCGATCCCGGTGCTCGACGCCGAGGTTCCGCCGCGGCTGACGGCCTGGATCCCGAACAGATTGAGGATCGGAGCGAATCTGGCCATGAGGCCACCGTTGGGCGTGCCGGGGTCATTGACCTCGAGCACCGCCAGGTTGGTCACATTGGTGCCCTGGATGCAGCTCGGGCCTGTGGTGCACGGGGCTCCGGTGACGGAGTTCACCTTCCCACTGGCCTCCAACGGCGTATAGCCGGGCAGGGTGTTACCCGCGGCGCTGGACAGCAACGCCTCATAGGCCACCCCGGCCTCGTAGGCGCTCAGTCCGGATCCACCGAGAATCGCAGACCCCAGCGAGCCGCCGGGTTGGCGTTTGAACGTCCCGACGATCGGACCGAATCCTCCGAAGGGGAAGGCGTTGACGTTGTCGGCGAGCACGGTGGGAAGCGGTGGAGCCCATTGCGTATGGATGAAGATGTCGCCGATCACGTCGACGTCCTGGATGGTGATGGTGGTGACGCCCAGGGCCTGAGCCAGCGCGAACAGTGGCCCGGTGGTGACCGCGCCGAAGTCCACGTCAGCGCTGGCGGCCGGCGCAGTCACGCCCGCCACCATCGCGCCAACCGTCACCGCAGCCGCCCCGAGCTTCGCCAGCTTGCCCACAGCCATGTTCTCCCCATCCTCAATCCGGACCTTCAGCTCTCAGAACATACTCACAATCGCTCTTTCAGCAAAGCCTCACCCGACCAGCCGAGAGCCTGGCCTTGTCAGCGCCTCCGGGGTGCCGCACAGTAACAAGGTGAGCCACACCGCCCTGCGCATCTGTCCGATCTGCGAAGCCACCTGTGGCTTGGTCCTGACCATCGAGGAGGGACGCGTCACCGGCGCCCGGGGCGACCGAGACGACGTGTTCAGCCACGGCTTCATCTGCCCCAAGGGGGCCAGCTTCGCCGAACTCGACAACGACCCCGACCGGTTGACCACACCGCTGGTCCGTCGTGACGGCGAACTCGTCGAGACCGGCTGGGACGAGGCCCTGACCGCGGCGGTCGAGGGACTGGCGGCAGCCTCGGCCGCCGAGGGCACCTCGGTCGCTGCCTATGTGGGCAATCCGAACGCGCACACCATCGCCGGCGGGCTGTACGCCCCGCAGTTGTTGCGCGCCCTCAAGACCCGCAACGTCTTCTCCGCGAGCACTCTGGACCAGATGCCCAAGCAGGTGGCGTGCGGCTACCTCTACGGCAATCCGTTCGCCTTCACGGTTCCGGACGTCGACCGCACCGATCATCTGGTGATCATCGGCGCAAATCCGTTGGTCTCCAACGGCAGTGTGACAACGGTGGCCGACTTCCCCGGCAAGCTCAAAGCGCTCAAGCGCCGGGGCGGACGGCTCACCGTCATCGACCCGAACCGCACCCGCACCGCCGAACTCGCCGACCGGCACATCGCCCCGCGCCCCGGTACCGACGGCGCGCTGCTGTTCGCCGTGGTGAACGTGCTCTTCGACGAGGACCTGGTCGACCTCGGCGCCCTGGCCGATCAGGTCGTCGGCGTCGAACAGCTGCGTGCGCTGGCCGCGGACTTCCCGCCCGGTGCGGTTGCCGCCCACTGCGGCGTGGAAGCCGAGGAGATCCGGGCACTGGCCCGAGAGATCGCCGCGTCCGCGACCGCGGCGGTGTACGGCCGGATCGGGACCTCCACGGTGTCGTTCGGCACGTTGACCAGTTGGCTGGTCGACGTGGTGAACCTGCTGACCGGAAATCTCGACCGTCCCGGCGGGGCGATGTTCACCAAGTCAGCGATCGGGGCGGCGCCGCGACCGGCACGGCCCGGCCGGGGGTTCTCGACCGGGCGTTGGCACAGCCGGGTCTCGGGTAGCGCCGAGGCGTGCTCGGAACTGCCCACCCCACTGCTGGCGGAGGAGATCGAAACCCCCGGGGAGGGTCAGGTCCGTGCGCTGTTGACGATCGCCGGAAACCCGGTGCTGTCCGCGCCGGACGGCGACAGGCTGGCCGCGGCCTTGGACACCCTGGACTTCATGGTGTCGGTCGACCCCTACCTCAACGAGACCTCCTGCCACGCGGACGTGGTGCTGCCCCCGCCACCGCCGTCCTATGCCGCGCACTTCGACATCCTGTTGTCCGGCACCGCGATTCGGAGCAACGCCCGCTACTCCCCACCGGTGTTCGAGCTCCCCGACGGCCGCCCCGACGAGATCGAGATCGTCTGCCGGCTGGTCCTCGGCCTACTGGGGCTCGGTATCGATGCCGACCCGGGACTGGTCGATCAGCAGATCATCTCGGCGGTGCTGGCCAAGGAGGTCGCCGATCCGGACTCCCCGGTCGCCGGGCGATCGGTCGAGGAGTTGACCGCGATGCTGCCCGATGGGCCCGGCTACGAACGCCGGCTGGACATGATGTTGCGGCTGGGTCCGTTCGGCGACGCGTTCGGCAGCAATCCGGACGGCCTGAACCTGCAGCGGCTCAAGGACAATCCGCACGGGGTGGACCTGGGACCGTTGACTCCGCGGATCCCCGAGGTACTGCGGACCCCGTCCGGGAAGGTCGAACTGGCACCGGCGCCGATCATTGCCGACATCCCGCGATTGGCCGCCTCGCTGGCCACCCCGGACGAGGGGTTCCTACTCATCGGCCGTAGACACCTGCGGTCCAACAACAGTTGGATGCACAACCTGCCCGCACTGGCCGGCGGTAGCAACCGGTGCACCCTGCAGATCCATCCGGACGACGCCGCACGGTTGGGCATCAGTGACCTCGCCGTCGTCACCGGACCGGGCGGCAAGCTCCAGGTCCCGGTGGAGATCACCGACGCGATCCGGCCCGGGGTGGTGTCGCTGCCGCACGGCTGGGGTCACACCGTGCCGGGCACCCGGATGTCGGTGGCGGCCACCCAGCCGGGCGTCAACGCCAACGCTCTACTGGACAGCTCCCTGCTGGAGCCGTTGTCCGGAACCGCCGTGCTCAACGGGGTTCCGGTCGAGGTGATGGCGCCATAACCCGTTAGCGCACACCTTCTTTGGCGTAGACGACGCGCAACACGTGACCGGCCTCCGGGCCCATCACAGTGCCGGTCAACTCGCAGAAGGTGGCGGTGAAGGCCGGACCGTGGGCTGCCCCGGTCCCGTGGGACAGATGGTGCGCCACCTCGTGGAGCACCACGAGTTCACGCATCGCCCAGTCCGCGCGGGTGCGGTCCGGCACTGCGATCACCCCGGACCCGCCGGCATTTTCGTAGTGCGCGGCGATCGCAGATCGGCGCGGGCGGACCGTGATGCCAGCGGCGCCCGGCCACCGCCGTGTCACCGCGGGCATGGCCAGCACGTCGTCGACGTAGCGTTGCACCGACTCGACCGAGCCGAATCGCGCCTCCGGCGGCAGGGTGATCTCCTCGCCGAAGAAGTCGATGGCGCGCGAACCGTGCTCGGCCGCACGGTCGAAGAGGGTGCGGACGAATTGCTCGGCTGCGTAGACCCGGGACCGTTGGGTGTCGCGCGCGCTCACCGTTGCTTACCGGGACAGCCGGGGCCGCGCACCCGGCAGTTCGGGGCTGGCCCCCAGCCGGGCCTGCTTGCCGGCCCGGTCACCGGCGCGGCGCGCGGCCGACGAGTAACCGGCCGAGGAGCTACTGGCCCGCCAGGTGCCACGGGCCTTGGACTCCGTCCGGTAGTGGTCGCGCAGTTCGACTTCCTTGTTGCGCAACGCGATCGCGGTTCCAGGAGCCGCCGAACGCGAGTTGGTGGCCTCCCGCTTGGCATCGTCGCGAGCCTCGGCAAGCCGCTTCCCGATCCGCGAGCCGAAGGCCAACTGGAAATTCAGCCGGGCGGTGATCGTCGGCGTGGGACGGTGCGCACCGGTGGCCAGATAAGCGTCACAGGACCGGACCATCTGCACCACCAGGCTGGCGTACAGCGCGTGCGTGGTGTCGATGTCCTCCGGGAAGCCGTAGGCATAGACGAACGTCGAATTCGACGCCACATCGCAGCGCACGTCGTTTGCCGCGGCGATCACCGCGAACAACTGCACATAGGTACGCAGCCCACGGGAGCCGGGTTCACCGATGGTGATGGTGCGCTGGGCGGGAACCTGCGCGGCCGTGCGCGCCGTCGCGTGCGCCCGGGCGACGGCGAGGTCGATGGAGGTGGCGGTGGCCAACCGTTGCGCCGCCGCCATGAACGCCTCGGCCTCATGGGCGTTGTCGGTGCCCTCCGCCTGACGCAGCAGTGCGGCGATGCGGGACAGCATCTTGTCGTCGGTCATGGGGCCACGCTAAAACAACCCGGCGACATCGCGAGGACACACTCCACAGGGCCTACGGCGTCCACAGGACTACTTGCCGACGAACTGATCGAGGGCGGCGGTCAGTTGCGGCGCCAACGGCCCGGGCTTGGCGTAGTTGGCCACACTGTCGGTCGGGTCGTCACGCAGGACATGGTTGACACCCTTGAGTTCGACGAACTCCAGCGCGGTGTGCGCCAAGGCGCCGGCAAGCGGTTTCATATCCGCACACTTGGCCTGCCCGTCGGAGTCCGAACAGGTCAGCAGCACCGGGGTACCGGCCGGGATACGCGCCGCCAGGTCCAGTGGGTCGATCGCGTCGGACTCGACCACCGCCTTGACGTTGCCGGGGGCCAGGATTGCGCTCAGCCCGTCGGGCAGTGCGGCCGGTGCAGTCCCGGTGCTGCGGGCCTGCTCGACCGCCGCCCGCCAGGCGCCGATCACCTGGTCGCCCTGCACCCGGGTCTTGTCGCCACTGCGCACCGCCGCTTCGACGTCGGCGGCCACCCGGATGGAGATCAGATCGAGGTAGCGGGCCGCCAATGGCTGCAACAGTCCCAGCGAGTGGATCTTCGGTGCACCGTCGGAGGTGTCGTCGGCCAGCGTCATCGCGTGGACGGTGCCCTCGCCCAAACCGTAGACCGAGATGTGGCCGGCATCGGTGCCGGACTGTGCGGCCAGGAACCGCGCCGCGGCCTTGGCTCCGTCGGTGTAGATCGCGCTGCCGACATCGGCGGGGCGGCCGGCGTACGGACCGAGTCCGGTGCGGCCGGTGCCGACCTTGTCGTAGCGCAGGCTGGCCACGCCGTGTTCGGAGAGGTACTCGGCGAGCTGACGCATGTTGCCGATCGGGCCGGCGACGTTGTTGTCGCCGTTGCGGTCGGTACGGCCGCTCTCGGAGATCAGCAGTGCTGCCGGGCCGCGATCCGAGCCCCGGTGTCGGTAGGTGCCGTGCAGGGTCAGCCCGTCGGCGGAGAAGGTGACCTCCTCGTCGACCCAGGGCTTCGGGGAGTGTGCACAACCGGTGAGCAGTCCGAGCAGCAGTACCCCAACGGCGAGAACGTGTTTCACAGCCGTGCGGTGATCCATGCCGTCACGTCATCGAGCACCTGTTCACGCTCGGGTTCGTTGAACACCTCGTGGTACAGCTCCGGGTAGACCTTGAGTTCGACGTCTTTGGAGCCGATGCACTCGACGAGCCGCTTGCTGCCCTCGGCGGACACCAACTGGTCGTTCTCGCCGTGCACCACCAGGATTGGCGCGGTGATTCCGGGGGCCTTCTTCTCCATCGTCTCGCCGACGACCAGCAGTGCCTTGCCGATCCCGGCCGGGATCTTGCCGCGGTAGACCAACGGGTCGGCCTTGTAGTCGGCGACCACCTGCGGGTCACGTGAAACCAGATCCGCGTCGATCTGCTCGATCGGCAGATCCGGAAGGATCGAGCCGACCGTCTTGCCCACCACGGCTTTCAGTCTGGAGACGCCGGTGTGCGCGGCGACCGCCGGGCCGGAGAGCACCATCAGGTCGTACTCGTCCGGGTGCTGCACCCCGTAGGCGAAGGCGATGCCGCCGCCCATGCTGTGGCCGAGCACGATGATCGGGAGGCCCGGATTCTCCTTGCGCGCAGTCTGCACCAGGGTGCGGTAATCCGACACGAACTCCTTCATATGCCGGACCCGCACCCGCTTGCCGCCGGCCCGTCCGTGGCCGCGGTGGTCCAAGGCGTACATCGCCAACCCGGCTTCGCTGAACCGTTCGGCGACATGGTCGTAGCGGCGGGCGTGTTCGCCGTAACCGTGCGCCAGCACGACCACACCGCGCAGCTCCGTGTCCGGCATCCAGACGTCGTACACGATCTCGACGCCGCCGGTCCCGGTGAATGTTCGCTCCGTGCGCGCTGTGGCCATGCAGCGAGGGTAACCGGCGTCCCACGGCCAGGGATTCAGTGGTGGACGGTGGTGTCCCGTCCGGCGACGGCGACGTAGATGCCGATCAGGACGACGGCGACCACGACCCCGACGACGAATGGCAGCACCGCGAATCCGCCATTGGCGTTCTGGTAGCCGAATTGTGCGGTGACCCATGATCCGAGGAAGGATCCGACGATCCCGACCAGGATCGTCATGGCCATCCCGACGCCCTGCCGGCCCGGCATCACCAGCCGCGCCAGCGCGCCGATGATCGCGCCCACGACGATCGCTCCGATAATCGTTCCGATCATTGATGCTCCTTGAAGTCGGGCGGGTTCCGGACGGCCCCGCGCTACCCGGGCGTATTCCCGTTTCGGTGGTTCGGTAACCGTGCCGCTGATGCCAATTGGCCTGCGGCCGTTCGTGATAGGGCCGCCGTCGAACGTTGACCGCCCTGTTACTTATGTTGACAGTGTTACTGGCGTGGCTATCGTTGATGCGTGTTCTCTCCCGTGACGCGGCTGCGCCTCCGTGCGGTCTGGGCCACGTTGGCCTCCGCGGCACTGGTGGCGGGTACCACGGCTCCGGTCGCCGCCGCCGCGGCCCGCGACCAACTCGCCCAAGCGATCGCCACCACGCGCGGCAGCTACCTGGTGTACAACTTCGGCGGAGCGTTTCCCGCCCCCATGCTCAACGCCGCCGGCGACTGGTACGAGATGAACAACGGCGGGCGCCTGATGATCGTCAAGTCCGCCTCGAAGAAGCTGTCCCCCCGCCTGCTGGTCGACACCCATCAGGGTTTTCAGTCGCGCTGCGAACGTACGCCCGGCGCACGTACCCGCGAGGGTCTGATGCAGGCCTCGGAAACCTACGATCCGCTGCAGGCGTGGCAGGTGCTCAAGCAGCCGACGATCGCCATCAACGCGAACTTCTTCGACGTCCGGTCCCAACAGGGCGGCTCGTGGAAGTCCACCGGGTGCAGCTCGCCACTGGGCGCCTACATCGACAACACCGGGTCCTGGGGCAAGACCAACCTCGCGGTCACCGGCACCCTGGCCTACGCCGGAAAGCAGGCCCTCTCCGGCGGCAACGAGGTGTGGACCGCACTGGCCACGATGATTCTTCCGGTGAACGGCGCGCCGACGATCGTGGCCCCGAAGTCGGCCGACGACTACGACGCGGCCGGACCGGTGATCGCCCAACTCGTCGAAAACGGCACCCGGTTCGTGGCGGTGAGCGGTCTGAAGCTGCTCGCCCCCGGAGACACCGGCCAACTCAACGATCCCGGTCCCAGTGCGGCGCGCACCGCGGTGGCCTATGCCCGAGACAAGGATGAGATGTACGTCTTCCAGGGGGGCAGCTACACGCCGGATCAGATTCAGGATCTGTTCCGTGGATTGGCCAGTGACACCGCGGTGCTGTTGGACGGTGGCGGCTCGTCGGCGATCGTGCTTCGCCGCGACACCGGCGGGATGTGGGCCGGCGCCGGTTCGCCCCGCGGATCCTGCGACACCACCCAGGTGCTGTGCGACGCCCGCGAGCGGGCGCTGCCGAGTTGGCTCGCCTTCGACTGACCGGGATCCTGGGCTAGAACCCGAGCTTCGGCGAGAGGTCCAGTGACGTCACCGTCGTCATCTTGGTGACCCGCCAGTCCGCGCCGACCCGGATCAGCTCGAGCCGGTAGGACAGGTACTTCATCGACGGGATGTTGTTGTTCTGCGGTGTCGTCGACGTGGTGTTGGTGTAGACCAGCGCGGTGGCCTCATCCGGCGGCGGTCCGCCCCGCAGTGACTCCACCGCCGCCCCGACCACCTGGGTGCTGCTGGTGACCTTCGCCTGCTTGTTGGTGGCGGCGATGGCGTCGACGTACTTGCGGTACTGCTCCTCGAAGTCGCCGGACAGGTACTTGGCCGACCGGTCCGAGAGCCGGTCCATGTTCTCCGGCGTGTAGCTCCACAACGTGGAGATGGCGTCGGCGGCGGTCTTGGCGATGGTCAGCTTGGTCTGAACCGCGGCGCGGTCCATCAGATACGGCTGCACCGTCGCACCGGCGAAGCCGCCGGCAGCCACGAAGAATGCGGCGGAGGCCACGACGGCGACACGAGTCTTGTTGCGGGACAGCCAGTTCGGTGCCTTCGGTTCTGCAGGCACCGGTTCCGCGGGCACCGGTTCCTCGAGCCCCGGTTCATCGATCCCCGCCTCATCGAGTGCAGCGAGGACCTCGTCGGTGGTGGTCTCGTCGGTCACAACACCTGGATCAGGTTGCTGACTTTCCACTGCTCCCCTTCCTTGCTCGCCGTGACGACCCAGCGGCTCCCGCTCGGAATCTTGCGGCCGTCGGGCATGGTCGTCATCATCGACGACACGGCGACGACGTTGACGCTGCCGTCCTCGTTCCACCGCTCGACGCCGAGTTCCTGCACCGTCCCGACACCGGGTTCGGCCCGGGCCACCTGCAGGACGACCTCGTTGATCTTGTCGCCGTAGAGCGTCTTGAACTGTCCGGTGCCCATCGCCAGGATCCGATCGGCGTAATCGTTGGCATGGAACGGATCCGGCGAGGTGTACTGCGTGATGAAGGACCGCACGAAGCTGACCGCCGCCGCTTCGCGGATCTCCCGGGAATGCTCGGTGCGCCACTGCCCGAAGACCATCGCACTGGTGACCAGTGCCGCGGTCAGCACGGTGCCGGCGATCGCGGCGATCAACGCCAGGCGCGGCCGCCGCGGCCTGGGCTGCGGCAACCGGAACAGGTCGGCAGTTTGGGTGTCGACTCTGCGACGGGGGCTCACCGTCCACCACCTCCCGATGCCTTCGGCGGTGCAGGCGCTTTCGGCGGAGCAGGTGCTTTCGAAGGCGCAGAGGATTTCGAAGGCGCAGGCGCGGCCGGCGCCTGATCCTTAGGCGGTGCCGGCGCGGGCGCAGGCG
>NZ_JAFMJZ010000020.1 GCF_017853185.1 Mycolicibacterium sp. | reverse complement strand
GGGCGTCGGCGGCGTTCTTGACGCCGACCATCAGCAACTGCGCGAGCTTGTCGCGGGTGGACAGCGCGGTCAGATCACCGCAGAACGGCTTGGCCGGTGCGGCCGGGGCCTGGATCGGGCCGGCCATCGGCGTCACCGGACTCTGAGCCGAGCTCACCTGGTCGGACGACGACGACTGGGTACGGGTGGCGGGCGCCGAGCAGCCGGCGATCAGCAGTGGAACCGTCGCGCAGGCTGCGACAGTGCGAAAAGAGACCATCCGGACATGCTTGCACATCCGGCCCGGCCGGCCGTACATGCTAGGTTCACCAGCATGACCCGCTTCATGGTGCCGGCCGCCGCCAGTGCCCTGGTCGGACTGTTGTTGGGAGCCGCCTCAGTGTTCGGGGTGACCCTGATGATCCAGCAGGACACCAAGCCGCCACTGCAGCCCGGCGACCCGGCGTCGTCTGTGCTCAACCGCGTTGAGTACGGCAACCGCGGCTAGCTCGAGGCCGCTGTCCCGTCGCTGGCTTGCCGGGATCTTCGTTGTCGCCCTCCTGCTGTGCTTCGCCCAGCGGCCCGGGCTGATCGCCCCGGACACCAAGCTCGACCTGACCGCCAACCCGTTGCGCTTCCTGTCCCGGGCGGCGACGCTCTGGAACAGTGACCTGCCGTTCGGCCAGGCCCAGAACCAGGCCTACGGCTATCTCTTCCCGCACGGCGCGTTCTTTCTGATCGGCCACGAGATCGGGATTCCCGGCTGGGTGATCCAACGGCTGTGGTGGGCACTGCTTGTGACCGCGGGTTGCTGGGGGCTGCTGCGGGTGGCCGAGGCGCTGGGGATCGGCACCACGCCCTCCCGGTTGGTGGGCGCGGTGGCGTTCGCGCTGTCGCCGAGGGTGCTGGGCACGGTCGGCTCGATCTCCTCGGAGACGCTGCCGATGATGCTGGCGCCCTGGGTGCTGTTGCCGGTGATCCTGGCACTGCAGGGAAAGGGGTCAGCACGGGTGCTGGCCGCCCGCGCCGGGATCGCACTGGCACTGATGGGTGCGGTCAACGCGGTCGCCAGCCTGGCCGCGTGTCTGCCGGCGATCATCTGGTGGGCCTGCCACCGGCCGGACCGCCGGTGGGTGCGGTTCTCCGCGTGGTGGCTGCTGGCCTCGTCGCTTGCCATCGCCTGGTGGGTGGTGGCACTGCTGCTGCTCGGCCGCGTCAGTCCGCCGTTCCTGGATTTCATCGAGTCCTCCGGGGTGACCACGCAGTGGACCTCGCTGACCGAGGTGCTGCGCGGGACGTCGGCGTGGACGCCGTTCGTGGCCCCCAACGCCACCGCGGCCTCCTCGCTGGTGACCCAGCCCTCGATGATCATCGCCACCGTGCTGGTGGCCGCCGGCGGTCTGGCGGGCCTCACCTTGCGGTCCATGCCGGCCCGCGGCCGGCTGGTGACCATGCTGCTGGTCGGACTGGTGCTGCTCACCGCCGGTTACGCCGGTGGACTGGGATCGCCGGTGGCACACCAGGTCCAGGCCTTCCTCGATGCGGCCGGGGCGCCGTTGCGCAATGTGCACAAACTCGAACCGGTGATCCGCATCCCGCTGACGCTGGGGGTGGCGCACCTGCTGAGCCGAATCCCATTGCCGGGCAGCGTTCCCCGCCCGGTCTGGCTGCGCGCCTTCGCCCACCCCGAGGACGACAAGCGGGTGGCGGTGGGCATCGTGGTGCTGACGGCCCTGCTGGTCGCGACGTCGCTCGCCTGGACCGGCCGGCTCACCCCGCCGGGTGCGTTCCGCGCCATCCCGGACTACTGGCACCAGGCCGCGGACTGGCTCACCGAACACAAGGCGGACGGTCCGACGCCGGGCCGGGTGCTGGTTGTTCCCGGCGCACCGTTCGCCACCCAGGTGTGGGGCACCAGCCACGACGAGCCACTTCAGGTTCTCGGCGAGTTCCCCTGGGGGGTAAGGGATTCCATTCCGCTCACTCCGCCGCAGACCATCCGGGCGCTGGACTCGGTGCAGCGACTCATCGCGGCCGGGCGTCCCTCCGCCGGCCTGGCCGACACGCTGGCCCGTCAGGGCATCTCCTATCTGGTGCTGCGCAACGATCTCGATCCGGAGACTTCCCGATCGGCCCGGCCGCTGCTGGCGCACCGGGCCATCGACGGTTCACCCGGACTGCAGAAGGTGGCCGAGTTCGGCGAGAAGGTCGGTCCGGGCACCGTGGACGGGTTCATCAGCGACAGCGGTCTGCGCCCGCTTTTCCCCGCCGTGCAGATCTATCGCGTTGACGCTCAAGCCGATTCGTCCGGGAGGAATCCGGGTGCCCCCTACCTGACCGACGCCAACGACATGGTGCGGGTGGCCGGCGGCCCGGAGTCGCTGTTGCGGATCGACGAGCGCCGGCGACTCCTCGGCGCCGCGCCACTGGGGCCGATGCTGCTGACCTCCGACGCCGACCGCGCCGGATTGTTCACCCCGCCGGGGCGCGGGGTGATCGTGACCGACACCCCGGTGGACCGCGAGACCGATTACGGCCGGGTCGACGATCATTCGTCGGCCACCCGGGCCGCCGGCGACCGCCGCACCACCCACAACCGGGTGCCGGATTACCCGGTGCCGGACGCGGCCCCGGTGCACGGGCAGTGGTCCGGCGGACGGCTCAGCGCGTCGAGTTCGTCCTCGGATGCCACCACGCTGCCCAACGTGTCGCCCTCGAGCAGTCCACTGGCCGCCGTCGATCTCGACCCGGCCACCGCGTGGGTGTCGAACTCGCTGGAGCCGGCACTGGGACAGTGGCTGCAGATCGACTTCGACCATCCGGTCACCAACGCCGCGCTGACCATCACCCCGAGTGCAACCGCCGTCGGCGCCCAGGTTCGCCGCCTGCAGATCGCCACCGCCGGCGGCACCACCACGCTGAGCTTCGACACCCCGGGCAAGCCGCTCACCGTCGCACTGCCCTACGGCGAGACGCCGTGGGTGCGGATCACCGCGGTGGGCACCGATGACGGATCCTCCGGCGTGCAGTTCGGCATCACCGAACTTTCGGTGACCCAGTACGACGCGTCCGGGTTCGCGCACCCGGTCGATCTGCGGCATACCGTCGTGGTCCCGGCACCCGCGCCCGGAACACCCGTCGCCGCATGGGATCTCGGGTCGGAGTTGCTCGGTCGCGACGGCTGCGCGGACTCCCCCGACGGTGTGCACTGTGCGGCGTCGATGTCGATGGCCCCCGAGGAACCGGTGACCCTGAGTCGCACCCTGACCGTCCCCACCGCGGTCGACGTGACCGCGACGGTGTGGGTGCGGCCCCGTCAGAGCCCGAGGCTGGCCGACCTGATCGCCGCGCCCGGGACCGCCCGCGGCAGCGGCGAGGCCGACCTGATCGACATCCAGGGCTCGGCGTACGCCGCCGCCGACGGTGATCCACGCACGTCGTGGACGGCGCCGCAGAACGGGGTGCAACACCATCTCGCCCCGACGCTGACCGTGACACTGCCGCGCCCGGCAGAGGTGGCCGGAGTTCGTCTGACGCCCAGCGCCTCGGTGCTGCCCACCCATCCGAAGATGGTGGCGATCGACCTCGGGGATGGTCCACAGGTGCGGACCCTGGACTCCGCAGGAGGACCGCAGACCGTCGCACTGCATCCGCGGGTCACCGACACCATCCGGGTGAGCGTGTTGGACTGGGATGACGTAATCGACCGCACCGCACTGGGTTTCGATCAGCTCAAGCCGCCAGGGCTGGCCGAGGTGTCCGCGCTGTCACCGCAGGGCGCCCCGATCGCCGCCGCCGACGCGGCGGCCAACCGCACCCGGCGTATCGAACTGGCCTGCGGCCAGGGCCCGGTGGTCGCCGTGTCCGGCCGGTTCGTGCAGACCTCGGTCTCGACCACGGTCGGCGCCCTGCTCGAGGGCAGGCCGATACCGGCCAAACCGTGCGACCCGGCGCCGGTGGCACTGAGGGCCGGAACTCAGGAGTTGCTGATCTCCCCCGGAGCCGCCTTCGTCGCCGACGGGATCGAACTCGACGGGCCGCTGGCCACCCGGCTGCAGACCGCACCGACCGTCGCCGCCGACATCCGCAACTGGAGTTCCGACCGTCGGGAGATCGACGTGCCGCGCTCGCCGACGGCCCGGGTGCTGGTGGTGCCGGAGAGCGTGAACCCCGGCTGGGTGGCGCACACCGCCGACGGGGCGACCCTGACCCCGGTCGTGGTCAACGGATGGCAGCAGGGCTGGGTGCTCCCCGACGGCCTGCAGGGAACGATCGCCCTGAGCTTCCCCTCCAATGCGGCCTATCGCGCCGGATTGATCTCCGGCCTGGCCCTTCTGCCGGTGCTGCTGCTGCTCGCCCTGGTGCCGGCCCGCCGGCGGGTGCGGCCGTGTTCCGCGTCGCGGCCGTGGTCGCCGGGCCCGCTGGCGGCCGCCGGGGGTCTGGCCGCCGGGGCGGTGATCGGCGGGGTGGCCGGCGCGGTGATCTTCGGCGCGGCGCTGCTGGCCGGATACCGGCTGCGTGACCCGGACCGGATCGCCCTGGCCGTCGTTCCGGTCGGTCTCATCCTCGCCGGATGTCTGCTGTCGCGCTATCCATGGCGGTCGGTGGACGGCTACATCGGTTTCTCGCCGTGGGTGCAGCTGCCGGCGCTGATCGCCGTCGGCGTGCTGGTGGCAGCGGCGGTCACTGAAAGGGATACGGCCACAACCTCTTCTTTGTGAGGCCGCTTCTTCGTAAGGTCGGAGGATGACAGTGGAAACCGTCCGGGGCGCCATCCCGACCGAAGGTCTGGGAGTCACACTGATGCATGAGCACGTCTTCGTGCTCTCCCCGGAGATCATCGCCAACTATCCGGAAGGCTGGGGCGACGAGGCGGCCCGCGAGGACGCCGCCGTCGAGAAACTCAACGCGCTCAAAGCCGCCGGAGTGGACACCATCGTCGACCCCACCGTCATCGGGTTGGGCCGCTACATCCCGCGGATCCAACGGGTGGCCGCCCGGACCGAGCTGCAGATCGTGGTGGCCACCGGGGTCTACACCTACGGCGATGTCCCGATGTACTTCCACTTCACCGGACCGGGTACCGCGCTGAACGGTCCGGAGCCGATGATCGACCTGTTCGTCCGCGACATCACCGAAGGGATCGCCGGGACCGGCGTCAAGGCGGCGATCCTCAAGTGCGCCACCGACGAAGCCGGTGTCACCCCCGGCGTCGACCGGGTGCTGCGCGCGGTCGCCGCGGCACACCGCGCCACCGGGGTGCCGATCACCACCCATACCCACGCCCACAGCCGGCGCGGCCTCGAGCAGCAGCGGATCTTCGCCGAGGAGGGCGTCGACCTGAGCCGGGTGGTGATCGGCCACAGTGGTGACACCACCGATCTGGACTACCTCGAGGAGTTGGTCGCGGCCGGCTCCTACATCGGGATGGACCGCTTCGGGATCGACAACGTGCTGGGCTTCGAGGACCGGGTCGACACCGTGGTGAAGATGTGCGAACGCGGTCACGCCGACAGGATGGTGCTGGCGCACGACGCGTCCTGCTACATCGACTGGCTGCCGGAGGCGGCACTCCCCCTGGTGTTGCCGAACTGGCACTACCTGCACATCCACCACGACGTGCTTCCGGCGCTGCGGAAGCGCGGCGTCACCGAGGAACAGATCACCACCATGCTCGTCGGCAACCCGCGGGCGATTTTCAGCCACGGGGGCGGCTACTAGTGGCCGAGCATCCGGTTCCACCCATCGGGACGGCGATCAGCCGGCTGGCCGCCGAGGATCCCGATGCCCCGGCGGTGACCTGCAACGGCCACACCCTGACCCGCGCGGCGTTGGACTCGACCACCAACCGGCTGGCGCGCGCCTACGCGGATCTCGGCGTGCGGCAGGGCGATTACGTCACCATCGCGCTGCCGAACTCGGTGCAGTGGGTTCAGGCCGTCGTGGCCACCTGGAAGCTCGGCGCGATCCCCCAGCCGCTGTCGGCCAGACTGCCGGACACCGAGTACAGACATCTGCTGGACCTGCGCCCGCGCGCCCTGCTGGTCGGCCGGCCTGATCCGCGCGGCGTCGTCCCGTCCGTTCCGGGAGACTTCGAACCCGGGCCCGAGGTCTCCGATGCCGCACTGCCGGAAGCGGTTTCGCCGTCCATCAAGTCGATGGCCTCCGGTGGCAGCACCGGACGTCCCAAGCTGATCGAGGCCGGCGTCGACGGCCGGTTCGCGGGGAACCTGGTGGCGGCGATGATGGGCAATCTGCCGACCGACACCCAACTGGTCTCGGTTCCGCTGAGCCACAACACCGGATTCACCTCGGCCACAACGGCACTGGCGACCGGGCAGCACCTGGTGCTGATGGACCGGTTCGACCCGCACGAGTTCCTGCGACTGATCGCCGAGTACCGGGTCAACTACCTGGCCACCGTGCCGACGATCATGCAGCGGCTACTGCCGGTCTATCGGGCCGGCTCCTACGACCTGTCCTCGGTGACACGCTGGTGGCATCTGGCCGCGCCGTGCCCGCCGGCCGTCAAAGAGGCCTGGATCGAGATCCTCGGCCCCGACGCGGTGTGGGAACTCTACGGCGGCACCGAACTTCAGGCGCTGACCTTCATCAGCGGCGCGGAATGGCTCACCCACCGCGGTTCGGTCGGCCGGGTGGTGGCCGGGGAGATGACGGTGCTCGACGACGACGGCGAGGAGTGCCCGCCGGGGGTGGTCGGCGAGATCTACATGCGCCCACGGGAGGGCGGCAAGCCGACCTACCGCTACATCGGCAGTACGGCGAAGACTCGCGACGGTTGGGACTCGCTCGGAGATCTCGGCTGGTTCGACGAGGACGGCTATCTCTATCTCGCCGATCGCCGGGTCGACATGTTCACCGTCGGCGGGCGCAACGTCTACCCGGCCGAGATCGAGAATGCGCTGTCCGAACATCCGGCGGTGTTGTCCTGCCTGGTTGTCGGCATCCCCCACGAGGACCTCGGTCAGGTGCCGCACGCCCTGGTGCACACCGACGACGATCTGGACCACGGCGCGGTGACGGCGTTCGTCGCCGAGCGACTGGCCGAGCACAAGGTGCCGCGCAGTGTGGAGTTCGTCGACATCCCGTTGCGCGACGACGCCGGCAAGGCGCGGCGGACAGCGGTGCGCGACGAGGTCATCTCGCGACTGCGGGCTCAGGCTGATCCGTAACCGAGCTGTCCAGGGGCGGGATGTCCCGCCGCCGGTATTCCCAGTGCCGGAAGGCATTTCGGCACGGCGACTCGATCAGGGCATAGCTGACCGCCGCCATCGCGAAACCCAGCACCGTGGTCAGGACGAACACGACGATCAAATTGCCGTTGAACATGAACTTGCCGACCATCGGGAAGACCATCACCAGCGCGGCCAGATGCCAGATGAACAGACCGTAGGACCACCGGCCCAGGGTCACCATCACCGGACTGCCCATGATCGGGTGCGGGGTGCTGGGCCGGTCGAGCACGAACGGCGCCAGTAGCGCTCCGGCGACGATCGCCCCCATCGAGGTGCGGACGACGAATTGGCCCAGAGTGGCCGGCACCAGGTCCTTGGGCCCGGCCAGCGGCGAGGCGGAGATCAGATAGGCCACCAGGGCAATACCGAAGATCGCGGGCTTGTTGCGCGCCAGCCGGTGCGGCCAGCCGAGCGGGCTGACCGTCCACTCGGCCAACAGCATCCCGGCGGCGAACCAGGAGGCGTAGGCCGGCGGCCAGTTGAGGAAGTTCACGAACTCGGGCGTCTTGATCGGTAGCAGCCCCCAGCCGAAGCTGATCAGGGCGACCGCCGCGATCACCGGTACCCGGGCCCGCACCGGCAGCCGGTAGGCCAGCGCGGCCAGGATCGGCAACGCCAGATAGAAACTGACCTCCACCGACAGGCTCCACATCTGGGTGAGCCCGGCGGTCAGCGTCAACGGCACGTACACCTGGGTCAGCGTCAGGTTGGCCAGCCACACGGTGGGGCTGGCGTGGTTGGCCTCGGGCAGCAGCAGCAGAATGATCACCACCGCGACCAGGTAGCCGGGCAGGATCCGGACCAGCCGCGAGCGCAGGTAATGCCCGGTGGGCGGGCGGTGCCGCAGGCCGCGGGCGGCGGCGGCGTGGCCGCGCCACAGCAGGAACCCGGACAGCGCGAAGAACACCGCCACCGCCAGATCGAACCGGTGCAGAAGCCGTCCGACCACGCCGTTCGAGGTCCCGGTCTGGAAAGCGACGTGGGTCAGAACCACCCCCATGGCCGCGCAGGCCCGCATCCCCTCGACGGACGGTAGGAAGCTTCGCGTCCCCCCGACCTGCTCAGGCACGGCTGTCATCCCGCCAGCCTAAGCGGGTGCCCGGCTGTTAGGGTCAGGGCGGTTTACAGCGACTAGCGCAAGGAGGCGTGGACAGCGTGAATCGCGCAAGCATGCTGCGTCTAGCGGCAGCCGGCATCATCGGCCTGGGGGCCGCCCTGCTGATCGCCGCGGTACTGCTGTCCACCTATACCTCCGGCAAGATCCGGAAGATCCCGCTCGACATCGACCAGACCCTGGTTTCGGGCGGCACCGGCACCGCGCTGGACCCGGCCTCGCTGTCCGGCGAGAAGTTCGTCGTCGACAAGGACGTGCCGCTGGTCTCCCAGCAGGCCATCACCGTCGAAACCCCGGCCAACGCCCAGGTGGTCACCTTCCAGGTCGGCACCACCGTCCGTCGAACCGACCGCCAGCAGGACAACGGCCTGCTGCTGGCCTTGGTCGACACCGTGACGCTCAACCGCAGCACCGCCGAGGCGGTGTCCGACGACGAGCATCCGGGCGGATCGGTGCAGAAGCCTCGCACCATCGGCGACGAGAAGCCATCGACCAACATCGCGCTGCCGCACGACGGGCTGTCCTACCGGTTCCCGTTCGACACCGAGAAGAAGTCATACCCGATGTTCGACGCGATCGCCCAGAAGGCGTTCGACGCCAACTACGACGGCGAGGACGACGTCAACGGGCTCAGCACGTACCGGTTCACCCAGAACGTCGGCTACGACGCCGACGGCAAGCTCGTCGATCCGATCAAGTACGCCTCGCTGTACGAGAAGAACGAGGAAGGCGAGGTCACCGCGCGAGCCGGGCTGTGGGGTCTGCCGGGCGATCCGTACGAACCGGTCACGATGACCCGGTACTACGCCGCGCAGCGCACCTTCTGGGTGGACCCGGTGTCGGGCACCATCGTCAAGGAGCAGGAGCACGCCAACCACTACTACTCCCGCGACGCCCTCAAGCCGGAGATGGCCCTGGCCGACTACAAGGTGACCTCGACCGAGCAGACCGTCGAGGAGCAGGTCGCCGCCGCCCGCAGCGAGCGCGATCGGGTGGCGCTGTGGTCGCGGATCCTGCCGATCAGCTTCGGCGCCTCCGGTCTGATCGCCCTGATCGGTGGATTGCTGTTGGGCGCGTTCGCGATTCGCGTCGAGTCGGCGATGTCCGAACCGGGCGAGGACGACAGCGACCTCGATCTCGGGCTGTTCGGCAAGGACGAGACCGGGCCGATGCCCGCCGCCCAGGCCGTCACCGAGAAGATCCCCACCCGGCGGGCCCCCACCGATCATCTCGAGCCCCCTGCAACCGACCGCTAGCCGCTGGGTTCTGCCGGGATACGCCTCGGCGTTGAGCCTCGCGGTGACTGCTCCCCTGCTCGCGCCGGGTTATCTGCTGGTGCGCGATGCGGTTTCCACTCCGCGGTCGTATCTGACCGACGCAGCCCTCGGACTGGGCGAATCCGCGCCGCGTGCAGTTCCCCAGGACGTCGCGATCGCGATGCTCTCGACCGTCGTCGACGGCGGGCTGGTGGTGAAGGCCGTTCTGATCGCCGCCCTGCTGCTGGCCGGCTGGGGCGCGGGCCGACTGGCGGCGCTGCTGCTGCCGGAGGCCGGCCTGCCCGGGCAACTTGTCGCCGCGACGCTGGCGATCTGGAATCCCTATGTCGCCGAACGACTTCTGCAGGGGCACTGGAGCCTGCTACTGGGTTACGGCGCGCTTCCGTGGGTGGCCGCCGCGATGATGCGAAAGAACTGGGCGGCACTGGTGTTCTGGATGGCGCTGGCCGGGTTCACCCCCACCGGTCTGATGCTGGCGGCGATCGTGGCACTCGTCTGCGCGAGCGGACTTCGGTCGGCTGCCGCGGCGGTGGGCATCGCCGTCGCATCGGCACTGCCCTGGCTGACGGCTTCAGCGCTGGGTAGTGCGCTGAGCCTCGATCAGTCGGCCGGGCTGGCGCCCTTCGCAGCGCGCGCCGAGCCCGGCCTTGGAACATTGGGCAGCCTGGCCGGCCTCGGCGGTCTATGGAACGCCGAGGCCGTACCCCCAACCCGGACAACGCTTTTCGCCGTCTTGGGGACCGTCGTACTGCTGACCGTCGTGGCACTCGGGGTGGCCGCGGCGAGACGGCGGCCCGGGGTCGAGCCGTTACTGATGCTGGCCGGCGCGGCGGTCTTGCTGCCCGCGGCAATGGCCACCGCGCCCGGCCTGGCGGTGCTGCGGGTGATCGTCGAGGCCGTCCCAGGCCTGGCGGTGCTGCGCGACGGGCAGAAGTGGGTGGCGCTGGCGATGCCCGGTTATGCGGTGGCCGGCGCGGGGGCGGTGCTGACCTTGCGGCGCTGGGTGCGCCCCGGCGTCAGCGCGGTGGTGTGCGCGGCCGCGCTGATCGCGGTGCTGCCCGATCTGGCCTGGGGTGTGGGCGGCCGGATCACACCGGTGCGCTATCCGCCGGCCTGGACGGCCGTGGCCGCGCAGATCAACGCCGACCCGATCACGGCGGTGGCACTGCCGCCGGACAGCATGCGCCGGTTCGCCTGGGCCGGCCCGGCGCCGGTGCTCGACCCACTGCCCCGTTGGCTGCGCGCCGAGGTGCTGAGCACCGGTGACCTCGTCGTCGGCGGTCAGACCGTGCCGGGTGAGGGCGCGCATGCCCGCCAGGTGCAAAAGTTGCTGGCCTCGGGGGCCGACAGCGCACAGCTTGCTCGGGCCGGAGTCGGCTGGGTGGTGAACGAAGACGGCATGACGCTGCGACGCATCGGCGGCACGACAGTCGGGGCACCGCAGTGGAAGCGGACGGCGGTGATCCTGGCCCATCTGGTGTGGGCCGGGTTGCTGATCGGCGGTGCGATCAGAATGGCGGCGGCTGGGCGGCTGCGATCTCGGCGATCTGCATCGCCCGGCACCTAGCCCGTTCGGCGTTGATCTCGGCACGCAGCCGTCGTTCCCGTTCGATACGGTCTCGGCGGTCCTCGTCTCGGGACCGTCCCCGGGTGGGCATCGCCAGTCCGCGATTGCCTGCGGGCGGTCCGGTGGCTGGTGCGACATCCGGGTCGCCGGTCGGCGTGGCCAGCGCGGGATAGAGCCCGGCGCCGGCCGCCTCGGTCGTGTATCGGTGACCGGTGGGCGCAGTGAACGTGATTGTGCCGTCGGGAGATTGGCTCTCGGTCCAACCACCGGGACCGCAGTAGAAGGTCTTGACCAGGTGGTGAACACGGCAGTACTGCTTGAGATTAGACGGGTGAGTCCGGCCGACCGGATAGGGCGTCGTATGGTCGATGTCGCACACCGTCGCATCACAGCCGGGCCACCGGCAGGTCAGATCCCGCCAGCGGATGAATTCGGCGAGTGCCGCTGAGGGCCGATACCCGGGCTGAGACTTGTTGCCGGGCAGGGTCAGTGGCTTGAGCTTGGCGGTCGTGGCCTGATTCGTGATGGACTCGGCCGGCTGGATCCCGAAGCCGGGCAGATAGCCCGGCGTGGTGCCGGTGCCGTCGACCGTGGACTGCTCGGCCAGCACGTGGATCACCACAGGTGCCGCCCCGCCGGCGGCCACTGCCGGACATTCCGGGGAACCACAGCCACACATCAGCCGATCGGCGCCCGCGGCCAGCGCGCCGACCGCTTCGCTGCGTCGCTGCATCATGGTGCGCGGGTCGTTCGGGCAGACCGTGGCCGCCAGGGCGTCGAGGCGCTGCTCGAAGGCCGCGGCGTCGGTGGCGTGGATATTGGCCCAGATACCGGCCATGCCCGGGGTCGTCGGCTTCACCTCGACGTAGCGGTTCTCCTCGACGTCAGGCGGAACGCGCACGCCATCGGCGTCGAACTTGGCGACCCAGCAGTCGATGCGATCGGCCAGCTTGGGGTTCGACAGTCTCATCCATTTCGGGGTGATGCGGGCCAGTGCGGCGTCGAGGTCGCCGATCGCAGCATCGTCGACATTCGAGGTCCGGTTGATGATCGCCGCCACCATCCGGAAGTCGATATCCCCGGTCGCGAAAATCGCCGCAATCTTGGGAAGGCGTTCCCGCAGTTCACGCGCGTACCGGATCTGGGTGCCGGCCCGGCCACGACTGATGTTCTGTGCGGCCGACACCTCGGCGGCGACCGCCTCGAACGGGTCAACACACCACATCGCGCGCTCTTCCCACTGGACCGCGCGGCGCGCATACAGCTCCCCCACCGCGACAAGCCTGAGGGCGATGGCCGCCGACTCGGCCCGGGCGGCGGCGCCCATGGAGTCGATGACGTCAGCATCGGTTTCGAACATACATTCGATACTGGCAGAAGGGTCCGACAGAAAAGGCAGGCGCTACATCACTCCGCTGACGCGACGCCCGTCGTGCACCGACTCCAGCACCGTGCGCATGGCCGCCGCACTCTGCGGCCAGGAGAACTCCGCACTGCGGGCGGCGGCCTTGGCGCCGAGTTCCTCGCGCAGCACCCGGTCGCCGAGCAATTGCTCGAGACGGTCAACCAGTTCATCGCGATCGTCGACCAGCACACCGGTCACCCCATCGACCACCGAATCGGTCAGCCCGCCCGAGGACCGGTAGCCGATGGTGGGCACCCCGTGCTGGGCGGCCTCGATGACGGCCAGCCCCCAACCCTCCTTGCGGGAGGGCAGCACATGAACCCAACAGCGTTGCACCACAGCATGTTTGGTCACATCGTCCACGTGACCGTGGAACGTGACGGAGTCCGCGATACCGAGATCATCGGCATGCTGAACCAAGCGGTCCTGCCACCATCCGCCGCCGACGACGTCGAGATGCAGATCCGGCACCCGGGTGCGCAGCACCGCGACGGCGTCGAGGGCGTCCTCGATCTGCTTATGCGGCACCAGCCGGGACAGCACCACCGCGCGTGGGGTCGGCGAACGTTCATCGTCGAGGGTCTGCGGCGGCGCCTCGTCGAGTCCGTTGCGCACCACCGCCACCCGGCCGGCGTCGACGCCGAGGTCGGTCAGATCACGCACTGACGGCAGCGAGACGGTGACGTACTGATTGCGCCGGTGCAGCCGTGGTGAGAGCCGGGACTCGACGAACCAGCCGAACCGGCCGAGGAACCGTCCGGCGACCGGCCACTGATCCCGGTGACAGTGGTGCACCAGCACCACCACCCGGCGGCCGAACGCCAGCCGGGCCAGGAACGGCAGTCCGTTCTGGCTGTCGATCACCACGTCGGGCCGGACGTGCCGCAGCGGGCCGAGCCCGAGCCGGGCGGCGACCATGGCCAGACCCGCCCGGATGTAGACGGTGTGGCGCCCGCCGCCGCGGCTGATGCTGACGCCGTCGACGGTCTCGCGTCGGGACGCGCCGTCGTACCGGGCGGTGCGCAACGTGACGTCGATTCCGGACTGGGCCAGCTGCGAGCCGATCCGCTGCAGGTAGGTCTCGCTGCCCCCGCCCTGCGGATGGCCGGTGTCGCGCCAGCACAGCAGCAGCACGGAGCGAACGGGACCGGACATTCGGGCCAGCGTATCCCCTAGGCTGGATCTGATGGCCGTCACCGACCTGTTAGCCCAGCGTGCGACCCTGAAGAGGTCGGTCCGACTGCTCGGGGAGTTCCGTTACGAACAGAGCGATCCGGCGCGTTTCTACGGCGCACTGGCCGAGGACACCGCCGCCATGGTCGGCGACCTGTGGGGTGCGCGTCCGGCCGGCACCCTTCTCGACGTCGGCGGCGGTCCCGGATATTTCGCCGCCGCGTTCACCGATGCCGGCTGGAACTACATCGGGGTGGAACCCGATCCCGGCGAGATGCACGCGGCGGGCCGGGTCGAGCGCACCGGGCCGGGCACGTTCGTCCGGGCCTCCGGACTCGCCCTGCCGTTCGCGGATCGCAGCGTCGACGTCTGCCTGTCGTCGAATGTCGCCGAACACGTCTCCCGACCGTGGCAGTTGGGCGAGGAGATGTTGCGGGTCACCCGGCCGGGCGGCCTGGCGATCCTGTCCTACACGGTGTGGCTGGGTCCGTTCGGCGGTCACGAGACCGGGCTGTGGCACTACCTGGGCGGGGCCCGTGCAGCGCAGCGCTACACCCGTAAGAACGGGCGGCGGCCGAAGAACGACTACGGGTCGTCGTTGTTCGCGGTGTCGGCCGCAGACGGTCTGCGATGGGCGCGGTCAACCGGTGCCCTGGTGGCCGCTTTCCCCCGCTACCACCCGCGCTGGGCGTGGAAATTGACCGCTGTGGCGGGAGTTCGCGAGTTCCTGGTCAGCAACCTGGTGCTGGTGTTGTCACCCCGGAACTGAAACCTGTTCTCGTCGGCTCCCCGTCGGTAATGTGACCTGCATGACACAGACTGCGTACAAGACCGAATACGACAAGCTGTTCATCGGCGGCAAGTGGGTCGAGCCGTCCACCTCCGAGGTCATCGAGGTGCACTCGCCGGCCACCGGCGAACTCGTCGGCAAGGTGCCGATGGCCGCGGCCGCCGACGTCGACGCCGCCTGTGCTGCGGCCCGCAAGGCCTTCGACGAGGGCCCGTGGCCCCGGATGACTCCGCAGGAACGTCAGGCGGTGATCGCCAACGCGGTCAAGGTGATCGAGGACCGCGCCGACGAGTTCAAGTTCCTGCTCAAGGCCGAGACCGGTCAGCCGCAGCTGATCGTCGACATGATGCAGTACGGCGCGGCGCTGTCCGGGCTGCAGTTCTACGCGAGTGCCGCGGACAAGTTCACCTGGTCCGACATCCGCGACGGTATCTACGGCCAGACCCTGGTGCTGCGCGAGCCCATCGGTGTGGTGGGCGCGGTGGCGGCCTGGAACGTGCCGATGTTCCTGGCGTGCAACAAGCTTGGGCCGGCTCTGCTGGCCGGCTGCACCGTGGTGCTCAAGCCTGCCGCGGAAACCCCGTTGAGCGTCAACGCACTGGCGGACGCCTTCGCCGCGGCCGGGCTGCCCGAGGGCGTGCTGTCGGTGGTGCCCGGCGGCCCGGAGACCGGCCGCGCGCTGACCGCCAATCCGAACGTGGACAAGTACACCTTCACCGGTAGTTCCGCGGTCGGCAAGGAGGTCGGCAAGCTCGCCGCCGACAAGCTCAAGCCGTGCACGCTCGAACTCGGCGGCAAGTCGGCGGCGATCATCCTCGAGGACGCGGACCTGGACTCGTCGCTGCCGATGCTGCTGTTCGCCGGGCTGATGAACTCCGGTCAGGCCTGTGTGGCGCAGACCCGGATTCTGGCGCCGCGGTCACGCTACGACGAGATCGTGGAGAAGATCGGTGCGGCGGTGGCCGCGATGCCGGTCGGACTGCCCGACTCCCCGGGAGCGGTGATCGGACCGCTGATCAGCGCGAAGCAGCGCGAGCGCGTCGAGAGCTACATCGAGAAGGGCAAGCAGGAGGGTGCGCGCCTGGTCACCGGCGGCGGACGGCCGGAGGGTCTGGACAGCGGATATTACGTGCAGCCAACGGTTTTCGCGGATGTGGACAACTCGATGACGATCGCGCAGGAGGAGATCTTCGGTCCGGTGCTGTCGGTGATCCCCTACGAGACCGAGGACGACGCGGTGCGCATCGCCAACGACTCGGACTACGGCTTGGCCGGCAGTGTGTGGACCACCGACTTCGACAAGGCGATCGAGATTGCGTCGAAGATCCGCACCGGCACCTACGCGGTGAACATGTACGCCTTCGACCCGTGCGCACCGTTCGGCGGCTACAAGAACTCCGGGATCGGACGGGAGAACGGCCCGGAGGGCATCGACGAGTACGTCGAGCACAAGAGCGTGCTGCTGCCGTTCGGCTACACGCCGAAGATCTAGAAGACGATCCGGACGATCATCTCGGCGACCGCGGCCGGCTTCTCGACACCGTCGATCTCGATGGTGTGCTTCACGGTCAGGTCCGCGGCGGTTTCCTTGGCGGCGACCTCGGCCAGTTCCGAGCGCACCCGGATGCGGCTGCCCACCGGGACGGGGTTGAGGAAGCGCACCTTGTTGAGGCCGTAGTTGATGGCCAGCTTGGCGTTCTCGACGCGGAAGTTGTCCTTGCTCAGCGCGGGCACCAGCGACAGGGTGAGGAACCCGTGCGCGATCGGAGCCTTGTAGGGGCTTTCCTTCTTGGCCCGCTCCACGTCGATGTGGATCCACTGGTGGTCGCCGGTGACGTCGGCGAAGTCGTTGACCCGCTGCTGGTCGATCTCCAGCCAGTCACTGACGCCGAGCTCCCGGCCAACCAGTGCATTCGCGTCCTCGATGGATTTGATGACCTGCATGGATACCCAGCCTCCCTGGTCGACTATGGCCCGAATCATACAAATGCCGCGTCGCCGGACTGTGACGAGATCGACCGTGTCGCGGCTTGCCGCCCCTGGCTGCCATAACTATGGTTACGGTCATAGTTTCGCCCAAGGAAGGAGGCTACCGATGTGGCTGGTTGAGTTGAACTTCGCCGGTTGCCGGATTCGCCGCTGGGCCGAAAAGCGCCGGCACCTGATCGCGCCGGATCCGCGGTCGTTCACCCCCCGCGAGCTTGAGCCGGTGGGCTCGACGCGCGCCGCTTCCTAGCGTGACCACCCGCACCCGGGGCGCGACGCGGACCACCATGCTGGTCAGCGCGGTCGAGGTCCTGCGGGAGCGCGGAGCCGCCGGACTGACCATCGACGCCGTGCTGGAACGCAGTGGTGCCCCCCGCGGATCGGTGTATCACCACTTCCCCGGCGGTCGCAGCCAGATCCTCCGCGAGGCGCTGCAGTTCGCCGGCGCGGAGATCACCGCGCAGGTAGACCAAGCCGCCGATGTCAGCGCCATCGCACTGCTTCGGCAGATCGTCGCGTTGTGGAGCGATGTCCTGGTCGACAGCGACTACACCGCCGGAAGTCCGGTGCTCGCCGCCGCACTGGGCTGGGGTCAGGACGAACAGGAACTCACCGCGGTCGCGGCCGACATCTTCCGTCGCTGGCGCGATGCGGCCCGGGCGGCATACGTCCGCCAGGGCCTGTCGGCCACCGAGGCGACCGGTCTGGCGCACACCACCATCGCCGCCCTGGAGGGTGCGGTGGTGCTGAGCCGATCGATGCGCAGCCTCGACCCGCTCAATGACGTCGCCCGCGAATTGGAGTTCCTGATCAAGGCCCGCGAGTTCGTCGCCCGGGAGCTCCGATGATCGACCCCGAGACACCGATCCCGGTGTTACGCCGGTTCAACGTCAAAACGCTCGAACAGGACTACGACGATTGCACGGTAGTCGCGTCAATGCCGTTGGGCGGCATGCGAAATCCCCTGACCGGACTGCCCTCGGTCGCCGGGCTGGCCATCCTGGTCGACGATGTCGCGGGCCGGGCCAACTTCTTCCGGCGCGGCCGCGGACAGTGGACGGTCTCCAGCGAATTGACCGTCGAGCTGAACCCTGACGCCGCCGAGAGCCTGCTGGCCTCACCCGATGAGCCGGTGATCGCCAGCGCGCGGCCACTCGGGCTGGCGGGTCCCCCGTTGCTCGCCGTCTGCACGCTGACCCACTGCGGAGCAGTCATCGGCGGCGGCACGGTGCACACCATGCCGGTCAACGCCGGTCCCGGCGGTCCGCGGCGAATCGCTGACGATCCGATAGCCGGCGACCTGAATGCCTCACTGGCCCAGTTGATGGCCGTCGATCCACTGCCCGTCGAGGACGGGATCCACCGCCTGCACCAACGGACCGACCCGATGATCAACAACCTCCTCGGCATCGTGCACGGCGGAGTCAGCAGCGCCGGATTAGAACTGGTCGCCTCAGCGGCGATCAACTCCGCCGGCGCCGATCAGCCGATGCGAACCGCCTCGATTCGGGTGAACTTCCTGCGGCCGTTCGTCGCCGGTGCACAATCGGTTTATGCGGGAACAGCTCTGCGGGTCGGGCGAAGCTACGCCGTCGGTGACGCCCGGGCGGTGGGCGACGACGGAAAGGTCGCCGTCATCGCGCGGGTCACGGGCTATCGGTGAGCATGGCTGACTCCGCCGAGAGCTATGCCGCGCTCTGCGTGAACGAGCCCGAACTGGCGGCACTGCGCGGCCGGCTCCGGGAGTTCCTGGCGGCCGACCGTGACGAGTTCGGCTGGCGACCGTCGGTGGACGCCTGGTTGTCCAGTTGGGACGAGGGGTTCAGCGCACGACTGGGCGATGCGGGCTTCCTCGGTCTGACCATCCCCGAGCAGTACGGCGGACACGGGCTGGGCCATCTGCACCGCTATGTCGTCACCGAGGAACTACTGGCCGCCGGGGCCCCGGTGGCCGCGCACTGGATCGCCGACCGGCAGGTCGGCCCCGGCCTGCTGTCCTACGGCACCGAGGAGCAGCGCCGGCGGATCCTGCCGAGAATCGCTGCGGGGCGGTACTTCTCGGCGATCGGGATGAGTGAACCGCAGGCCGGCTCCGATCTTGCCGCCGCCGCCGCCCGGGCGACCCGGACCGACGGCGGCTGGGTGCTCTCCGGCATGAAGGTGTGGACCAGTGGTGCGCATCTGTCCCATCAGATCGTGGTTCTGGCCCGGACCAGTCCACTTGACCCGCAACGCCGGCACGCCGGCTTCAGCCAGTTCATCGTTCCGACCGATTCACCCGGCGTCACGATCAGTCCGATTGTGCTGATGTCGGGCGAGCACCATTTCAACGAGGTCACCTTCGACGAGGTGTTCATCGACGACACCAATCTGCTCGGCGAGGTCGGCGACGGCTGGCATCAGGTCACCGCCGAACTGTCCTTCGAGCGCAGCGGACCGGAGCGGATCCTGACCACCGCGCCACTGCTGACCGCGTTACTGCGGTCGCTGAGCACGCAGAACGACGTCGACGACCACACCGCCGCCGCCGTGGGCGACCTGATGGCCCGGCTGATCTCACTGCGCCAGCTGTCGGTGTCGGTGGCCCGGGCACTCGCCGACGGCCGGTCACCGGTGAATGAAGCCGCACTGGTCAAGGACCTCGGCACCCGGTTCGAGCAGGAATCGGTGGAACTGGCCGGCGGACTGCTGTCCTATGTCTCCGCCGATACCGAGGGCCGGGCCGAAGTGGCGACGCTGCTGGCCGCCGGACAGTTGCATGCCCCACTCTTCACGCTGCGCGGCGGCACCAACGAGGTGCTGCGCGGGATGGTGGCCCGAGGGATGGGGTTGCGATGAGCGCTTGCGCCAAGAGCGGAGTGCACCGATGAGCGTCCTGAGCGGCGGCGTATTCGGCAGCGCCACAGACGATCTCACCGATCTGCGGAATCTGGTCGACGAGATCGGGGCACGGTCCTTCGCGGAACGGATCGGGGGACGGTCGCTGCCCGATGCGTTCGACGCCACCGCCTGGCGTCATCTCGAGGAAGCCGGCCTCACCCGGCTGTCCAGCGCCCCGGAGTCCGGAGGCGGTCCGGTCGAGGCCGCCGTGGTGCTGCGGTCACTCGCCCGCCACGCCGTGTCCGTGCCGGTGGCCGAGACTGACGTGCTGGCCGGCTGGCTGGCCGCCCGAGCGGGCCTCGAAGTGCCGGAGGCCGGCCCACTGACCGTGGCCACCGAACTCGATGCAGTGCCCTATGCGAGCGAGGCGGCCGCTGTCGTGCTGGCCCTGCCGGACGGTGAGCGGCTACGCGCCGCTGTGCGCACCCCGGCGGATCTGTCGATCACCAAGGGGCACAACGCCGGCGGCGAACCCCGCGACACGGTGGCGACACCCGGCGATGGATTCGTCACGGTCGACGCCGCGACGGAACTCACCCGGCGCGGCGCATGGGCGCGCTGCGTTCAGACGATCGGCGCCCTGGATGCCGCCGTCGAGTTCTCCGTCGCGCACACCCGCGAACGCGAGCAGTTCGGCCGTCCGCTCAGCGCCTTCCAGTCCGTCCAGCACACGCTGGCCGGTATGGCCGGTGAGGTGGAGCGCGCGAGGGCCGCGACGGATCTGGCCGTCGCCGCGGCCGCCGACCATGGTTTCGGCAGCGATCAGACCGATTTCGCGGTCACGGTCGCGAAAGTGACTCTGGGACAGGTGGTGCCGACGGTGATCACCGCCGCGCATCAGCTGCACGGCGCCATCGGGGTGACGATCGAGCACCGGCTGTGGTTGGCCACCATGCGCGCCCGTAGCTGGATCGGCGAGTTCGGCGACAACGCCCACTACGCGCGCCGGCTCGGCCGGCTGGCGCTGAACACCGACGATCCGTGGACACTGGTCGTAGACGGCGCCTAGCTGCCCGTCCAATTCGGCGGCCGCTTCTCAGCGAAGGCGATCGCGCCTTCCTTGGCGTCCTTGGAGCCGAACACCGGCATGATGATCGCCATCTGCTCGCGCCACTGGTTCTCAGGCGTCCAGCCGCGCGATTCCACGATCACCCGCTTGGTTGCCGCAACCGCGAGCGGGCCGTTGGCGGTGATCCGCTCGGCCAGCGCGATGGCCTGCTCCAGCGCCTGTCCGGGCTCTGCCAGAACGTTGACCAGCCCCAGCTCATGAGCCCGTTCGGCGGGGAGGTTCTCGCCGGTCAGCGCCAGTTCCATCGCGATGGCGTACGGGATGCGCTGCGGGAGGCGCAGCAGCCCGCCGCCGGCGGCCACCAGTCCACGCTTGACCTCGGGGATGCCGAACGCCGAATTGCGGGCGGCGACGATGAGGTCGGTCGCCAGCGCCAGCTCTGTACCGCCGGCCAGGGCATAGCCCTCGACCGCGGCGATGAGCGGTTTGGCGGGCGGCCGCTCGGTGAACCCGAGACCGCGACCCTTGACTGCCACGTTCTCGCCACGGGCGAAGGCCTTGAGATCCATTCCGGCGCAGAATGTTCCACCCGCTCCGGTCAGAACCCCGACCGACAGACCGGGGTCCTCGTCGAGGGCGTCCATCGCGGCTGCCAGAGCATGGCTCACCGCGGCATTGACGGAGTTCTTAGCCTCCGGCCGGTTGATGGTGATGATCAGGATGCGGCCGCGCTTCTCGGTGAGGACGGCTTCTTCAGGACTGGACTCAGCGCTCATAGCAAGGATCGTAATAATGGCCGTTATGCGACCTGACAAGAACGGCTCCGAGGACATCAACCCGGAGCTGCGGCGGGTCGCCCGGTTCGTCCCGCGCCAGATCGTCCGCCCGTGGTCGCTGCCGCTGCTGAAGCGGATGCCCGTCATGCTGCGCACGGCTACTTCCGATGGTGTCGAGGTGCTGACCCTGCCGTCGGGCGCCGGTGTCCGGCTCTACCGGCCGGCCGGCGCTACCTCCGCGACCCCTGCGCTGCTGTGGATTCACGGCGGCGGGTACCTGATCGGCAGCCCGGAGCAGGACGACATGCTGTGCCGGCGTTACGTCGAGCGACTCGGCATCGTGGTCGCGGCGGCCCGGTACCGGCTCGCGCCGGAGAACCCGTACCCGATCCCGCTGGAGGACTGCTACAGCGTGCTCACCTGGCTGGCCGGCCTGCCCGGGGTCGATCCGGACCGGATCGCGATCGGCGGCGCCAGTGCGGGCGGCGGGCTCACCGCGGCACTGGCATTCCTGGCCCGCGACCGCGGCGACGTCACCCCGGTCCTTCAGGTGCTGTCCTATCCGATGCTGGACGACCGCACCACCGACCCGGCCCTCGACGCGCCCGGATTCCGGTTGTGGAACGCCGCCAGCAACCGGATCGGCTGGACCTCCTATCTGGGCGGCGCGGATCCCGCGATGGCGGTGCCGGCCCGGCGCACCGATCTCGCCGGCCTGCCGCCGGCCTGGCTGGGGGTCGGAACACTGGACCTCTTCCACGACGAGGACCTCGCCTACGCCGCGCGCCTCAACGCCGCGGGTGTGCCCTGCGAGGTGCACGAGGTTCCCGGCGCCTTCCACGGCTTCGACGGCATCGCGCCCAAGGCACCGATCTCGCAGGCTTATTTCGACAGCACGTGCGCCGGTCTGAGTCGCGCACTGGGAAAGGGCTGATCCGATGTCACTCGCACTGACCAGGGAACAGGGCGACCTCCGCGACGCGGTCGCCGATCTGCTGACCAAGCGATCCCCGGAGGCCGAGGTGCGGCGCCTGATGGCCGCGAAGTCCGGGTATGACGACGCCGTCTGGGCCGAACTGGCCGGGATGGGTCTGCTCGGACTGACCATCCCCGAGGAGTTCGGCGGCGCGGGCGCGGGATCGGCGGAACTGGCCGTGGTCTGCGAGCAGATGGGCCGGTCCCTGCTGTGCGCGCCATACCTGTCGACGGCGGTCCTCACTCCGTATCTGCTTGCAGCCCTTGACGACACCGCCGAGTGCGCCGAGGTTCTCCCGCGGATCGCCGCGGGAGATCTGATCGCCACCGTGGCCTTCGCCGAGGCCGGATCGGCCCGTCCGGCAGAGCATCCGGGCACCACCGCCACCGAGGACGACGGCTGGCGGCTCTCCGGCGAGAAGACCTACGTGCTTGACGCGGAAGCCGCAGGACGCTTCTACGTCTACGCTGAAACCGGATCGGGCACAGGTATTTTCGCCGTCGACAGCGGTGCGCCGGGCCTCGCGGTCTCCGCCCTGGACACCATCGACCGGACCCGCCGGCAGGGCCGCCTCGTCCTCGACAACACGCCCGCCCGGCTGATCGGGACAGCGGCGACCGGACTGGCCGCGCTGAACACCGCCCTCGACCGCGCGGCGGTCGCCCTGATCGCCGAACAGGCCGGCGGGGCCATGCACGCCATGCAGATGGGTACCGATTACGCCCGTACCCGTTTCCAGTTCGCCCGGGCGATCGGCAGCTTCCAGGCGGTCAAGCACATGTGTGTAGACATGCTGTTGGAGGCGCAATCGGCGGTGTCGGCGAGCCGGCATGTCGCGACGGCCTTCGACGCCGCCGAGCCCGACCGGATCACCGATCTTGCTCTGGCACAGGCGTATTGCTCGGATGCATATGTGTCCGTGGCTGCCGCCAACATCCAGGTCCACGGCGGCATCGGATTCACCTGGGAACATCCGGCCCATCTGTATCTACGCAGGGCGCGAACCGACGCCCAGATCTTCGGTGACCCGGCCTGGCACCGGGAGCGTTACGTAACCCTTCGAGAGGAGAGCTGATGACCGAGGCGATCCGCACCGAGGTCCGGCAGTGGCTGGCGGAGAACTGGGAGCCGGGGCTTGACCGGGCGCAGTGGTCCCAGCGGGTGTTCGACGCCGGCTGGTCGGCGCCGAGTTGGGAACCGCAGTGGGGCGGCCGCGGACTCAACGACGCCGAATCCCGCGTCGTGGCGCAGGAGTTCGCCGAGGCGGGCGCGCGCGGCACCGGGATGGACCGCTCCGATCTGCTCGCCTGCACCATCCACGACCTGGGTACCGACGAGCAGAAGCGGCGGCTGATCCCGCCCTCGGTGCGCGGTGAGACGCGGTGGTGCCTGCTCTACAGCGAGCCCGGCGCAGGTTCGGATCTGGCCGGTCTTCGCACCCGGGCCGAGCGAGACGGCGACGACTGGGTGGTGAACGGGCAGAAGGTCTGGACGTCGTTCGCCAAGACCGCCGACTACGGACTGCTGATCGCGCGCACCGACCCGGATGTGCCCAAGCACAAGGGGATCAGCTTCTTCATCTTCCCGATGCGTCAGCCCGGGGTGGAGGTGCGGCCGATCCACCAGATCACCGGCGAATCGGAGTTCAACGAAGTCTTCATCACCGACGCTCGGGTGCCGCACGCCAATCTGGTCGGTGAGCCCGGCGGCGGATGGTCGGTGCTGCAACTCGCACTGGCCTACGAGCGGCGACTGATGGGCGACCTGGCCCGCACCTCCAAGGCCAACCGGGACCTCAAGCCCGATGCCGACAGCCTGATCGGGATGGCCCGCGCAGCGGGCCGGCTGGCCGACTCGTTCCTCCGCCAGGAGATCGCCCGGGTCGAGGGCTACGCGGCGGTGAACCGATGGAACACCAAGCGCGCCAAGGCGACCTCGGATCGCGCCGAGGCGGCAACCCTGCTGGCGCTGGGCAAGATCGCGATGTCACGGATCCTGCACGAGACCGCGCGGGTGCAGACCGGGATCGTCGGACCGGAGTCGATGCTGGCCGGACCGGACAACCCGGTCGGCGACGCGGTGACGTTCCGCACGCTCAACGCGTACTTCACCTCGATCGGCGGCGGCACCGACCAGATCCAGCGCAACATCGTCGGCGAACGGGTGCTCGGCCTGCCGAAGGAACCGGAACCGTTCAAGGACACCGCGTTCCGTGACCTGCCCGCCGGCGGCTGATTCAGCGCAGGTGCAAGGGGTCCTCGCCCCAGGCGATCCTGATGTCGGCGTCGATGTCATTCCTGATCTTGTCGCGGTGGTCGATGACCAGACAGGCCCGGTCGGCGGCCTGATACGGCGTCCAGTCCGGCTCACCGGGCAGACCCGACGGCTTGGCCGTCGCCGCGAAGTTCGTCCACCTGGCGCGGATCCGCTTGGATACCGCCTTGGCTCCCTTGACACCGCCGAGCTTGAGCGTCATGTCCTGCGATGACCCGAGAGTGCCCCAGACATAAGGCAATTCGGTGGCATGCGCGGCGCCGATCAGCAGCGCCTTCATCAACGGCGACGCGTAGTCGAACCGGTACAGGTACACCGGCGCCACGGTGTTGTGGCCTTCGGCCAGCCACACCGAGGGCATCCGGAACCCGACGTCGCTGGCGATGCTCACGCCGCGGGCCGCCCCCTTCTTACCGGCGTATGCCGAGCTGAGTTGCTCCTCGGTCGGCAGCTGAAGGTCGGGCTGCTCGCCGGCGATCTGATTGAACATCGAGGTGATCGCGCGCGGGGTGATCGGCATCAGCGGTGAGCGCATCAGCCGGAACAGTGCGGCCTCGTTGCGGTTGGTGCCGATGATCAGCGGAACCGGATGCGTTCTGCCCTCCCGGGCCAGTTTCACCGGGTAGTCGGTCAGCAGGTCGCCGTCGACGATCGGCACGAAGGCCAGCGCGCCCGGATTGCGGACCGGCACTTCGTCGAACACCTTCTTGGTGACCGCGATCAGCGCCTCCACCGGCACCTCGGCGAGCCGATGTTCCTCGCCCGCACCGATCTGGAGGTAATCCATCACCTCGTCGGTGACAAGCTGGGCACGACTGCGGTCGTACACCGAGGTGACCGGCGAGCTCTGCGCGATGGCCGCGGAGAAGAGGCCCTGCGCCTGCGGCACCGCCAGCAGCGTGGTCACGATTCCCGCACCGGCCGATTCGCCGAACAACGTCACCCGCTCCGGGTCGCCGCCGAACGCGGCGATGTTCTCCCGGACCCAGCGCAGCGCGGCCAGCACGTCACGCAGTCCGACGTTGGTGTCGCAGCCGGGCAGGTCCAGGAACCCGAAGGCCCCGAGCCGGTAGTTGAGCGTCACGACGATCACGTCACCGCCGGCGGCCAGCCGCCCGCCGGAGTAGTACGGCTGGCTGCTCGAGCCGAGCACGTAGGCACCCCCGTGCACCCACACCATGACGGGCTTGCCGGCCCCCGGCTGGGTGCCCGGCGGAGCCCAGACGTTCAGGGTCAGGCAGTCCTCGTCCTGTCCGGCGCCGAGGTTCATCGGGAAGTTGGGCACCGGCGGTTGCGGGCAGACCTTGCCGTAGGCGGTTGCGTCGGCCGGTTCGGTCCAGGGCTGCGGCGGCCGGGGCGCGCGGAAGCGCAATTCGCCCAGCGGCGGTGCGGCGTAGCGCACGCCCTTCCACACCGCTGACCGGCCGTCGTCGGTCCCACGCACCGGGCCGTAGGCCGTCTCAGCAACGGGTTGATCGGTGGTCATCCGGCTCTCTCCATGTGTCTGGCGTTCGCTTCAAGGTTACCCGTCGGTAATCCGCCGGCTAGAAGTGCAGCGCCGTGAAACGCCAGTCCAGCACCGGATTCCCGGCGTTTTCTCCGTCGGCGTAGACCTGTGAGCGCAGGGTCAGCACCCCACCGCGGTCACCGGGCAGCGGGTCAGCCGACTCGACGCGCAGTTCGCTGTGAAGGGTGTCACCTTCGTGGACCGGGCCGAGGTGCTCGCAGGACTGCCAGCCCAGCACCGTCACCAGATTCGGCAACAGCCGGGTGGCCTGGGCCAGCGCCAGCCCGATGGTGTGACCGCCGTAAACCAGCCGTCTGCCGCCGGCTCTCGCATCGTGATGGGTGGCGGCGATGTTGAGGGTCAGCCGGGCAAGTTCGGGAGCGCAACTGACGACGTCGCCGGTGCTGCGCAACACCGATCCGGCGATGTCCGGATAGAAGTGCGGCCCGGGTACCCGGGCCCGGAAGGCCGCGGCGTTCCAGTGCGCGGTCGGGTCGGCGGGCGCGGCGTCGGCGCCGATCTCCGAGAGGTCGTCGGCGTGCCTGGTGTCGCGGGGCGCAGATGGACTCAGTGGCAGCATCGCGCAGCGATGGAAGTCGAGCACCAACCGGCCCACCTGGTCGATGGTGGTCATCCGCAACGCGGCCAGGCCGGTCGCGGAACTGCTGTTCTGCTTGAGTCCCACCACCTCGGTGCGGGTGAACAGGGTGTCGCCGATCACCGGGAAGCGGTGGAACGTCAGTCCCCGGTAGAACAGGTTCGCCTTGACCCGCTGTGTCACCAGTGTCGACTGACCGATCGCCACGTCGCACACCAGCGCCGGGTGCGCCAGCGCGCCAGGAACCCCGGTCACGGCGTGCGCCAGTTCCGTGTCGAGTGCCAGCCGCAACCGGTCACCGAGGATCCCCTGATGGGCCGCGGCGACGCCGGAGGTCAGCGTCATCGACGGGGCCCAGTCGAAGACCTGCCCGTGCACCAGGTCGTCGAAGTAAGGGCCACCGGGTTCACCGCCACCGATGTGGCCGTAGAGCGTCACTGTGCCACCGTAGACCGTGGCACCATCAGCGCTGTGACAACGTAATGCCATGCCGGATCTCAATGACGAAGAGACACTTCTGGTGCAAACGGTGCGGGCATTCGTTGATCGTGAGGTCAAGCCGACGGTCCGCGACGTCGAGCACGCCAACACCTATCCGCACGACTGGATCGAGCAGATGAAGCGGATCGGCATCTTCGGGTTGGCGATCAGCGAACGCCACGGCGGTTCCCCGGTGTCGATGCCCTGCTACGTCGAGGTGACCCAGGAACTGGCTCGCGGCTGGATGAGCCTGGCCGGTGCGATGGGCGGGCACACCGTGGTGGCCAAACTGCTGGAGACCTTCGGCACCGACGAGCAGAAGCAGGCGTACCTGCCGCGGATGGCCACCGGGGAACTGCGGGCCACCATGGCGCTCACCGAACCCGGGGGCGGATCGGATCTGCAGAGCATCACCACCTCTGCCCGGCGCGACGGCGATGAGTGGGTGATCAACGGTGCGAAGACCTGGATCACCAACGCGCGCCGATCCGGGCTGATCGCACTGCTGTGCAAGACCGATCCGCACGCGCAACCGCGTCACACCGGCGTCTCGGTGCTGCTGATCGAGTCGCCTCGTGCCGGCCTGGAGATCTCCCGCGATCTACCCAAGCTCGGTTACAAGGGTGTCGAGTCGTGCGAGCTGGCGTTCACCGACTGCCGGGTACCGGCCACCGCGGTGCTCGGCGGCGAGCCCGGCAAGGGATTCACCCAGATGATGAAAGGCCTTGAGACAGGGCGCATTCAGGTCGCCGCCCGGGCACTCGGAGTGGCGACCGCCGCACTGGAGGATGCGCTGGCGTACGCCCAGACCCGGGAGAGCTTCGGACAGCCGATCTGGCGACATCAGTCGATCGGCAACTATCTCGCGGACATGGCCACCACGCTCACCGCCGCCCGGCAGTTGACCCGTTATGCCGCAGAACGCTACGACAGCGGCGAGCGCTGCGACATGGAGGCCGGCATGGCCAAACTGTTCGCCTCGGAGGCGGCGATGGAGATCGCACTGAACGCGGTGCGCATCCACGGTGGCTACGGCTACTCGACCGAATACGACGTCGAACGCTACTTCCGGGATGCGCCGCTGATGATCGTCGGCGAGGGCACCAACGAGATTCAGCGCAATGTCATCGCGGCGCAGTTGATCGCGAGGGGCGGAATCTAGCCGCCGTACTTCATGATCAGACTCTGCTTGTAGAGCTTGCCGGTGTCGGTGCGCGGAAGAGCTTCCTCGAATGAGATCGAGCGCGGACACTTGTAGTGCGCCAAGCGTTCCCGGAGCCAGACAAGCAGTTCCTCGGCCAGTTCCACAGAAGCCTCGGCATGGTCGACCAGTTGTACCGCACCCTTGACCGACTGACCCATATCGTCGTCCGGGATGCCGAAGACCGCGGCGTCCATCACCCGGGGATGGGTGACAAGCAGGTTCTCGGCTTCCTGCGGGTAGATGTTCACTCCGCCGGAGATGATCATGTGATGGCGCCGATCGGTGAGATAGAGGAAGCCCTCGTCGTCGAGGTAGCCGACATCCCCGACCGTGCGCCAGCCGTGCCTGCTGGTGGACTCGGCAGTCTTCTCGGGATCGTTGAGGTACTCGAACTGGACGTCGGACTCGAAGTAGATCTCACCCGGCTCGCCCGCGGGCAGCTCGTTGCCGTCCTCGTCGAGGATGTGGACCGTTCCGATCAGTGCACGGCCGACGGAGCCCGGGTGGGTCAGCCAGTCCTCGGCCGTGATCAGGGTGAAGCCGTGCCCTTCCGAGGACGCGTAGTACTCGTCGACGATCGGCCCCCACCAGTCGATCATCTGCTTCTTGATCTCGACCGGGCACGGGGCCGCAGCGTGCATCACCCGCTGCAGACTCGACATGTCGTACGACTTCCGCACCGCCTCAGGCAGTTTCAGCATCCGGGTGAACATCACCGGCACGAACTGACCGTGGGTGACGCGGTGCTTGGCGATCGCGTCGAGGGTTCCCTCGGCGTCGAAACGCTCAAGTACGACGACCGGGATGCCCGCGGCCTGCATGCACGTCGACCACACGTTCGGCGCGGTGTGATAGAGCGGCGCCGGGCTCAGGTAGACGCCGTCGGGGTTGGCCCAGAACGCGACGATGGCGCCCAGTGGTGAGCCGGCCTCCGCCGGAAGAACGTGGCGCAGTTGGCGTTTGATGCCCTTGGGGCGGCCCGTGGTGCCCGACGAATACTGCAGCAGGTCGCCCTCGATCTCATCGTCGATGGGCGTAACGGGTTGGCCGGCAACGCATTCGGGATAGCTCTGCCAGCCGGCCAGCGAGCCGTTGGCGATCAGACGCAGTTCCGGGAGGCCGTTGGGCAACTCGGCGGCCAGACCTTCGAGGACCGGGCGCAGTGCAGCGGATCCCACGATGGCCTTGGCGGCGCTGTTGTCGATGATGTAGGCGGCCTCGGCCGCGGTCAGGTGGCTGTTGATCGGCACGTAGTACAGGCCCGCGCGCCGCGCAGCCCACACCACGACGTGGTAGTGCGCGTTGTTCTCCATGAGGATCGCCACAGCGTCGCCCTCGCGAAGTCCGGCGGCGCGGAAGGCATGCGCCAGTTGGTTTGCCCGGGCTTCCATTTCACCGAAGGTGACCACGTCCCCGGAGGGGTACATGATGACCGCGGGTTTGTCGGGCGCGGCCTCGGCATGCTCGCGGATCTGCATACCCGGATTCAGACCTCGTTCAGACGCTGCTTGAGAGCCTCGAACTCGTCGCGCAAACCGGTCGGCAGACGCTCGCCGATGAAGGAGAACCACTCCTCGATCTGCGGCAGTTCCGCACGCCACTCATCGGCTTTGACGGCCAGCGCCTCGGCGACGTCGGTCTGGTCGACGTCCAGGCCGCTGAGATCGAGATCACCGGCGCCCGGCACCGTGCCGATCGGGGTGGACACCCCGTTCGCGGTGCCTTCGACCCGTTCGACGATCCACTTGAGCACCCGGCTGTTCTCACCGAATCCGGGCCACAGGAAGCGGCCGTCGTCACCACGGCGGAACCAGTTGACGAAGAAGATCTTCGGCATCTTGGACTCGTCGGCGTTCTTGGCCAGGTCCATCCAGTGCTGGCAGTAGTCGCCGACGTTGTAGCCCATGAAGGGCAGCATGGCCATCGGGTCGCGGCGGATGGCGCCGACCTTGCCCTCGGCCGCGGCGGTCTGCTCACTGCCCAGCGTTGCGCCGATGAAGACACCGTGGTGCCAGTCGCGGGCCTGGGTCACCAGCGGCACCGTCGTCTTGCGGCGGCCACCGAACAGGATCGCCGAAATCGGCACACCCTGCGGATCGTCCCACTCCGGGGCCAGCGTCGGACACTGCGACATCGGGGTGCAGTACCGCGAATTCGGATGGGCCGCAGGCTGATCCGAGTCCGGCGTCCAGTCGTTGCCCTTCCAGTCGATCAGGTGCTCAGGCTCGCCCTCAAGACCCTCCCACCACACGCCGCCGGTGTCGGTCAGCGCCACGTTGGTGAAGACGGTGTTGCCGGCGGCGACGGTCTTCATCGCGTTGGGGTTGGAACTCCAGTTGGTTCCGGGCGCGACGCCGAAGAAGCCGAACTCCGGATTGACCGCGTACAGCCGGCCGTCCTTGCCGAACCTCATCCAGGCGATGTCGTCGCCGACGGTCTCGGCACGCCAGCCCGGAATGGTCGGCTGCAACATCGCCAGGTTGGTCTTGCCGCAGGCCGACGGGAAGGCGGCGGCGATGAAGTACGACTTGTTCTCCGGGGAGATCAGCTTGACGATCAGCATGTGCTCGGCGAGCCAGCCCTCGTCGCGCGCCATCACCGACGCGATCCGCAGCGAGTAGCACTTCTTGCCGAGCAGGGCGTTGCCGCCGTAGCCCGAGCCGAAGCTCCAGATCTCGCGGGTCTCCGGGAAGTGCGAGATGTACTTGGTGTCGCTGCAGGGCCAGGGCACATCCTTTTGGCCGGACTCCAGCGGAGCGCCCAGCGAATGCAGAGCCTTGACGAAGAACCCGTCATCGCCGAGCTTCTCCAGAGCCGCAGTGCCCATCCGGGTCATGGTGCGCATCGAGACGACGACGTACTCGGAGTCGGTGATCTCCACGCCGAGCTTGGGATCCTCGGCCCCGAGCGGGCCCATGCAGAACGGGACCACGTACATCGTGCGGCCGCGCATACAGCCGCGGTAGAGATCGGTCATGATCGCGCGCATCTCGTCCGGCGCCATCCAGTTGTTGGTGGGACCGGCGTCGATCTCATTCTCCGAACAGATGTAGGTCCGCGACTCCACCCGTGCGACGTCGGAGGGCTCGGACCGCGCCAGATACGAGTGCGGCTCGGAGCTCTCGCTGAGGTGGATGAAGGTGCCCGCGTCCATCAACTGGCGGCACAGCCGGGCGGACTCCTCGTCGGAACCGTCGGCGAACACCACCCGGTCCGGCTGGGTGAGTTCGGCGACCTCCCGAACCCAGGCCAGCAGGCCCGCGTGTTTGGTCGGCGCCTGATCCAGTCCCGGGATTGTCGCTGAGGTCATCGGTATCTCCCGCCTACGTTCACTTGATTGGAAGATTAACGCGAGCGCCAGGCCCGCTGTTAACCGGAGTATGTCCGATCAGGAGGGTGGGCAACCCCCGAACGGGCCAGACGTCAGCAGCGTCACTTCCGCGGCCAGGATCCGGGCGCTGGCCCGGTCTTCCAGGGCCGATCGCAGGCCCGCCACGACCTCGGTCGCCCACCGGTCGGCGGCCGCCCGTTCGGTCAGCAGCCGTCGGGCCCGGATCACCCACAGCGCCAGCATCAGACCGGCGGCCGCGGACCCGGCCGCCAGGGCGGGCGCCGACCCGGGCGCCAGGTCGGCCAGCGTCCGGCCCAGGGTCAGCGCCACCCCGGCGCCGAAGACCGTCCCGAGCAACGTGGCCAACCGGCCCTCCAGCGCGGCCGGTCGCGGCAGCGGG
>NZ_JAFMJZ010000133.1 GCF_017853185.1 Mycolicibacterium sp. | reverse complement strand
TGATCGGATCGGGAACAAGGCTGCGGCGCAACGACAGCAGCGCGCCCTCGAGGAAGTCCGAGATCGGGTTGGCCGGCAGGGTGGACAGCCACTTGCGGACGCCGTCGAGGACGTTCGCGATCCCGGTGATCACCGGGGAGACGGCCTGGGCCGGTGCGACGCTGGCGGCCTTCGGGGCAACGACGGCGAAAACAGGCGCCGCAGGAGCCGCGACGACCGGGGTCACGACGACGGCAGGCGCCCCCGAGCCGATCGCAGACACCGGCACCGGCCGGGTGGGGGCGGCCGCGCCACGACGTGGCACCCGCGGCACGTCCACCGCCGCCGCACGCGGGGCGGCCGAACGCGAACCAACTGCCCGCGGAACGGCAACCCGCGCAGACCGGCCTGACCGGGGGGCAGGGGCTTTCGCGGCGACACCGGAGTCGGCGGAGGCTCCCGGCGCATCACCCTCGGCTGCGGCCACACCGGCCGCCTGAGGTCCGACCAGCGAGAGCCCGAGGGCAACCGCTGCCGTCCCGATTCGCACACCGGTGTTGACCATCACCGCATGATTACCTCACAACACCGGATCCGGAATAGATCGCCGGATCTATCGGCGGACCGGACCGGATAGCCTCGCAGGGACGCACGCGATGGCACGCACGCGATGAAAGGGCAGAGGAACCTGAACCCCTCAGAGATCGAACAGGGACGCTTCGCGCTGGTGTTCAACCACCAGCTCCACGACGACGAGCCGCCGCATCCCCTCGAGGTCCGCTTCGACTGGGACGGCGCGACGTCGGCCTCGTTCGAGCTGAACTCGTGGGACAGCCCCGATGAGCCGAGCTTCGGCGTCCAGGTGAACAACGACCCGGTCACCGGGTGGGCGTCCTGGGTCAACGGGGAGGACGTCCTGATCGCCTTCGCCCGGCCGATGGCCGACGAGGAGGGCTGGGCCCGGGTCGAGTCCGGCGCCCCGGGCGGCGCGCTGCACGACTACGGCGGCGAACTCGACGAGCCGGAGACCTGGGTCAGCTTTGCGATGCTGATCAACGCGGTGGTGTTGGACCAGCCGGTGGCGAACATGAGCCGGCAGACCTACTGACCGTTTCGGATGCTCCCCGGATGGGTATTCACCCCGTCTGGAGGTGACGTGATGGTGGTTGAAAACGGCCAGATCGTTGTCGGCGTCGATGGCTCACCGCAGTCGTCGGCGGCGGTGAAATGGGCTGCCCGAGAAGCACAGTTGCACAATTCGGCACTCATGTTGGTGCATGTGATCCCACCGGAAACCCACACGCGCGCAACGTGGGCGGGCGTTCCGGTCTATCCCGACCATGCCCGATTGCATCGGGAGAAGGTGGCCGGGTACCAATCCCTGGGGACCGCGCAGCGCACCGCGATGGAGGCCATCGGCCCCAGCGACGGAATCCGGGTTCATCATGAGGTGCTGATGGGTCCGGTGGCGCAGACGCTGACCGCCTGCGCACAACATGCCGACCTGCTGGCGGTGGGCTGCAGCAACCACAACGCCTTCGCCCGCGCGCTGTTCGGGTCCACCAGCTCCGAGCTGATCCACCATGCGCGGTGTGCGCTGGCCTTCATTCACAACGGTGACTTCCCCACGACCCGCTCGCCCAGCGACCCGGTGCTCGTCGGCGTCGACGGATCGTCGGCCTCGGATCCGGCCCTGGAGGTCGCGTTCGACGAAGCATCCCGGCGCGGTGTGGACCTGATCGCCTTTCACGCCTGGAACGACGAGGGCCCGGTCAAGTTCGGTCGACCCGGCCACGCCCCCATCGAGTGGGCCAACCTGCGAGCCGAGGAGGAACAGGTCCTCAACGAGCGGCTGGCCGGCTGGACCACCCGGTACCCGAAGGTGGCGGTCCGCAAGGTCGTCGCCTCCGAACGGCCGGTCCCCGGCCTGCTGCGGTGGGCCGAGAAGGCCCAGCTGCTGGTGCTGGGCAGCCACGGCGACCGGTTCGCCGACAAGCTGCACCGGTCGGTGCGCTCGGCGGTGGTGGCCGCCAGCCAGATCCCGGTGATCATCGCCGGACGCGTCCGTCCCGCCTAGAACAACCGACCTACTTGGTGTTCGGGTCGATGCCGAGCAGCCTGACGCAACTGGAGCGAGCCATCGCCACCAACGCCGGCTGGGCGTTGTCGAACCCGGACAGCGCCGGGGTGTCCTGCTTCATCTGATTGATCGACGCCTCGATGCAGCGTTGCAGGCGCTTGCTGTCGGAGTCGTGCCACTGGGAGTACGCGATGAGGCCGGCGGCGAGCAGGCCGACGACCAGGTACACCCGGACGCGGGTATTTGTGAACACGCATGAGTATCGCCCAACCCGGTCCCGCAGGGCTACGTTGGACATGGGTCGGGGTGAAGGAGTGTGGACGTGTCCAACCATTTCACCGGACTGAGCCTGGGACCGCCGCTGGGCGATCAGCGCCTCGACCTCTGCGACCTGTACGCGTTCCCGTCGCCGGCCGATCCGGACAACACCGTGCTGATCCTCAACGCCAACCCGAACGCAGACGCCCTGCACCCCAAGGCGATCTACCGGCTGGCGATCGACAACGACGGCGATCTGCGCAACGACATCGCGTTCAGCTTCGTCTTCTCCGAACCGCACGACGGCCGGCAGAGCGTCGACGTCTTCCTGGCCCGCGACACCGAGGCCGAATCCGCCGAGGCCGTCGGCGAGAAGATCTTCGACGCGGTCGAGGTCTCCTTCGGGCCCACACCTGTCATCGCCCGCTCGGGATCGTTCACGTTCTTCGCCGGGCCGCGCAGTGATGCGTTCTTCTTCGACTTCGACGGCATCAAGAACCTGTTCGACATCACCGGCGGCCGCAACTTCACCGCACCGCATCTGGGCGCGACGTCGCCGTGGACGGGCGTGGACTCCAACCTGGCGGCCAACGTGTTCTCGATCGCCCTGGAGATGCCGACGAGCGCACTGGGGGCCGAACCCGACATCCGGATCTGGGGACGGTGCAGTCTGCGTCGCGACGACGGCCTGCTGGTGCATGTGGACCGGGCCGGACACCCGTCGGTGAGCAGTTTCTTCAACACCGATGCCACCAAGGAGGAGTACAACGCCAGTGAACCGCGGCAGGACCGGGCGTTGTGGATCGAGCAGTTCATCCACCTGATGGGCCACACCGGCGGCTATGACCGCGACGAGGCGATCGCCGCGATCGACCGCGAGGGCACCCTGCCCGACATGCTGACCTACAACCCGTCGCGGCCGGCGAAGTACCCCAACGGCCGCACCTTCGCCGACGACGTCATCGACTACCGGTTGGCCTTCCTCACCAAGGGCGACTGCCCGCCGTCGGGGCTGGCCCCGCACACCGACACCCTCGCTGAGTTCCCCTACCTCGGGGTGCCGCACAAGGCGGGCTAAGGACGAGTCACTCGGTGCGCAGCGATGCCGCGTCGAAGTCGATTCCGATCAGTATCTGTCGATGGCCGGCGGTGCCGGCGCGGTCAGTCCGGCCGGACCGAGGTTCTTGTCGAAGGCCGCCTTCCAGGCGCCGTCGGCCTCCATCTTCGCCAGCGCGTCGTTGATCTTGGCCCGAAGTTCGGAGTCCTCCTTCTTCAGACCAATGCCGTAGCGCTCCTCGGAGAACGGCTTGCCCACGATCTTGAACTCGCCGGGGGTCTTCGCGGCGTACCCGGCGAGAATGACCTCGTCGGTGGTGACCGCGTCGATGGCCCCGTTGCGCAACGCTTCCACGCACGCCGAGTAGGTGTCGTACTGCTGAAGCTGGACGCCGGGGTACTTGTCCTTGATGCGCTGTGCCGGAGTGGATCCCGAGACCGAGCACAGCTTCTTGTTGTTCTGCAACGATTCCACCCCGACGATGTCGGTGTTGTCGGACTTGACCAGCAGGCTCTGCCCGGTGAGCAGGTACGGCCCGGCGAAGTCGACCTTCTGCTTACGCGCATCGGTGATCGAATACGTCGCCACGATGAACTTCACCTGGTCGTTGCTGATCAGGGTTTCACGCTGGGCCGACGGCGATTCCTTCCATTCGATCTTGTCCTCGGGGTAACCGAGTTCCTTGGCGACGTAGCGGGCGACGTCCACGTCGAAGCCACTCATCGAACCGTCCGGGTTCTTCTGGCCCAGACCCGGCTGGTCGAACTTGGTGCCGATGACGATCTTGTCCCCGGCGTTCGAGCCGCCACCGCCGCATGCGGTCGCCGACAGGGGTAGGGCCACCGCGAGCAGCGCGGCGCCGATCATGCGGATTGGTGACAGCTTCACGTTCAGAGTCCTCCCGTTGGCGCCGTCCGCAGCGCGCCGGCATTCCTGTCGAACACTATGGCATCGAGGCAAATGACGGACCCGCGAGTACGTCCCACTTCGACGGCTTGCGGACAGCGAGCACCGCCGGCCGTCCGGTTCGGACCGATCGGCCACACTGGTCAGGTGCCAGATCAATCAGTCGAGGAGTTCACGGACCGGCTCACGCAGCCGCGCGCGCCCCGTGCGGCGCGAAGCGGGCGCAGGTGAGCACCGACTCCCCCACCCTGCTGCCCTCCACCGGCGCCGACGCCGACGAGCTGTTCACCTCCTTCTCCGCCTGGGCCGAAGCCAACGGCACCACCCTGTACCCGGCGCAGGAGGAGGCGCTGATCGAACTGCTCGGCGGCGCCAACGTCATCCTGGCCACCCCCACCGGATCCGGGAAGTCACTGGTGGCCACCGGTGCGCAGTACGCCGCCCTGGCGGCCGGGAAGCGCAGCTACTACACCGCGCCGATCAAGGCGTTGGTCAGTGAGAAGTTCTTCGCGCTGTGCGCGATCTTCGGGGCGGCCAACGTCGGCATGCTCACCGGCGACGCCGCGGTGAACTCCGACGCGCCGATCATCGCCTGCACCGCCGAGGTGCTGGCCAACATCTCACTGCGCGAAGGTGCGGACGCCGACATCGGCCTGGTGGTGATGGACGAGTTCCACTTCTACGGCGACCCTGACCGCGGCTGGGCCTGGCAGGTGCCGCTGCTGGAGTTACCCGAGGCGCAGTTCCTGCTGATGTCGGCCACCCTCGGTGATGTGACGTTCCTGCGCGAGGACCTTACCCGTCGTACCGGGCGACCCACCGCCCTGGTCGCCGGTGCGGAACGCCCTGTGCCGCTGTACTACTCGTACGCGACGACACCGATGCACGAGACCATCGCCGAACTCCTCGACACCAAACAGTCCCCGGTCTACGTCGTGCACTTCACCCAGCAGTCCGCACTCGAACGGGCCCAGGCCCTGATGAGCGTCAACGTGTGCACCAAGGAGGAGAAGGCGGCGATCGCCGAGCTGATCGGGGCGTTCCGGTTCTCCACCGCGTTCGGCTCGACGCTGTCGCGGCTGGTGCGCCACGGCATCGGCGTGCACCACGCCGGCATGCTGCCCAAGTACCGGCGCCTCGTCGAGCAGCTCGCCCAGGCCGGGCTGCTCAAGGTCATCTGCGGCACCGACACCCTCGGAGTGGGCATCAACGTGCCGATCCGCACCGTGGTGTTCTCGGCGTTGTCCAAGTACGACGGTGTGCGCAGCCGCCTGCTCAATGCCCGCGAGTTCCACCAGATCGCCGGCCGGGCCGGCCGGGCCGGCTACGACACCGCCGGCACCGTGATCGTGCAGGCCCCCGATCACGAGGTGGAGAACCTCAAGCAGTTCGCCAAGGTGGCCGACGATCCCAAGAAGCGCCGCAAACTGGTGCGCCGCAAGGTCCCCGAGGGCATGGTGCCGTGGAGCGAGAAGACCATGACCCGGCTCATCGAGGCGGCCCCGGAGCCGTTGACGTCGAACATGCGGGTCTCGACGGCGATGATCCTCGACGTCGTCGACCGTCCGGGTGACCCGTTCGTCGCGATGCGCCGGCTGCTCACCGACAACCACGAGCCCCGTAAGCGCCAGCTGCGCCACATCCGCGAGGCGGTCGGCATCGCCCGCTCGCTGCTGCAGGCCGGGATCCTCGAGCGCCTCGACGAACCCGAGGCCGACGGCCGCAGCTACCGGCTGACCGTCGACCTGCCGCGTGACTTCGCCCTCAATCAGCCGTTGTCGACGTTCGCCCTGGCCGCGATCGAGACGCTGGACCCGGCGTCGGACACCTTTGCCCTGGATGTGGTTTCGGTGATCGAGGCCACCCTGGAGGATCCGCGCCAGATCCTGGCCGCGCAGCTGAAGAAGGCCCGCAGCGAGGCGGTGGCGGCAATGAAGGCCGAGGGCATCGAGTACGAGGAGCGCATCGAGCTGCTCGACGACGTCAGCTATCCCAAGCCGCTCGAGGAGCTGCTGCGGCATGTCTACGAGGTGTACCTGCAGAGCAATCCGTGGGCCGCCGACGGGCAGCTGTCGCCGAAGTCGGTGGTGCGCGAGATGTGGGAACGGGCAATGACGTTTAGGGAGTACGTCAGCGTCTACGGCCTGGTGCGCTCCGAAGGCTCGGTGCTGCGCTACCTCTCGGATGCGTTCAAGGCGCTGCGCTCCGGGGTGCCTGCCACCGCGCGCACCGAGGAGCTCACCGACGTCGTCGAGTGGCTGGGCGAGCTGGTGCGCCAGGTGGACTCCAGCCTGCTCGACGAGTGGGAGCAGCTCACCAGCCCCGACCAGCCGCACGACGTCCCGGTTGCGGTGCCGGCCCGTCCGCGGCCGCTGACCGGCAACGAGCGGGCGTTCACCGCGATGGTCCGCAACGCCCTGTTCCGCCGCGTCGAGCTCTTCGCCCGCCGGGACTGGAATGCGTTGGGCGAGTTGGACTCCGGGTCCGGGTGGACGGCCGAGCGGTGGGAGGACGTCATCGAGGACTACTTCGCCGAGCACGACGACGTCGGCATCGGACCCGATGCCCGCGGGCCCGCACTGCTCATCATCGACCGCCAACCGGGGCTGTGGCGGGTGCGCCAGATCCTCGACGACCCGGCCGAGGACCGCGACTGGGGCATCGAGGTGGAGGTGGACCTGGAGGCCTCCGATGAGGAGGGTGCGGCGGTGCTGCGGTTGGTCGACGCGGGGCGATTGGACTGAAGTGTCTTGGTCGGCGGATTAGGCCACACTGGCCGCGTGATCCCATCCGGCTCGACACGAGCATACTTTAGAAGTACTTTAGATGTCATGGATGTGGTCTCGTTCTCGGATCTCCAGCTGCGCGGCAAGGCCACCGTCGAAACGTGGCTTCGCAAGTCGGCGAGCCGCGCCCTGGTGGTGCGTCGCCGCGATTCCGAGGACTTGGTGCTGACCACCGCGTCGCGGGCCGCGCAGGCACGCGAGGCGTCCTCGGCAACATCCAGGCTTCTCGTTGCCTTGATGCAGCACGATCCGCAGGTGAAGGAACTCGTAACCGATGTTGTACCCCAGGTCTTTCCGTGGGTGGCTTTTCTTTCGCGCGAGGAGACCAGCGAGTTCGTCGACGAGTTGGTGTCGACGATGAAGGCTGCCGAATCGATCGACAACCCGGCGCCGGTGGCCCAGGTGATCGAGGCGTGGCGGCATACCGCCGAAGTGCTGGCCGACCCCGAGTTGGCTGCCGTACTGGCAGCTCCCACCGACGGAGACTTCGGCCCGGTGCCGAAACCGAAGGCGCGCAAGTAGGTGGCGTCTAAGCGCGGGGACCGCGTCGCCCCGCCGGCCGGCCGCGACGAATGGGAACTGCGATTCGCCACAAGCGAGGCGGCCAAGGGCTGGGGGGCGCTCTGTCAGCAGGCCCCCACGGCCACGGCTGCCGCCTGGCACGAGCTACGGACGCGATCCGCACTGCCGGTGCCAACCAACCGACATCACCGGCTGAAGGGAAGCCTGTCGTCGGCGTCTCATCGCGGAGTCGATATGGAGCAATGGCAGTACGAGGTCACTGGTGCAGGGCGCATCTGGTATCTCGTCGATGCCGTCAACCACACACTGTGGCTGCGGCATGCCAGCCCGGCACACCCGAAAGCCACCGAGTGAACGTCAGCAGCGTCGCCGGTACCGTGAGCATCGATGGCGGAATTCACCGCTGACATGGAAGAGGAACGATGACTCTGCTTGACGATGTCGGCGAAGCCGACGGCTGGCGGTGCTGGTTGTGCGATGAGCCGGTGGACCCTGACATGTCGGTCAACGACGATCGCGGCCCGAGCGTCGACAGCATGACCACCCAGCGCAAAGCCAAAGCCAAAGGGACGGACTCGTTGTTCGGTACCGAGCGACTCGCCCACCGCGGATGCAACACCAAGAAGGGCGCCGTTGCTCCGGTCGTCGCCTGGCCCAAGGAGCTTTTCGTCGCGGACGCCGCGTCGATCATCACCAGCGTCGAGCGGTTGGCCCGCAAGCGTGGCAGCGAGGCGATGGGTCGCTGCCCCACCGAAGCCGATGCGAAAGCGGCTGCGGAGTGGCTGGTGGATCGGTTGAGCCGACTGGCTCCCGGCCTCCACGTCGAATCGAAGATCCAGGCCGGTGGCGGGCAGTACCTGGTGGTGCTCACGTCATAAGCCGCGGCTGCGGCAATGTGGTTGCCGCTGTTGAGTGCCAAGATTGGACCGTTGTCTCTTTCAAAAAAAGCGATAGCGCCGGCGATAGCGCTTTTCATATAAGAGAACGCCGTCCGGAAGCCCTTACCACTTGGAGACGTCGATGAAGATCATGACGTGGAACGTCCAAGGCCGCGTTGGCGACTGGCAAGGACGGCACGGCGCGCTGCGATCGGAGATCAACAAGGCCGCCCCCGACGTGCTGACCCTGCAGGAGTCATGGGTCGAGCCCGACGGTCCCACTCAGGCTGCCCGCCTCGGCGAGGAACTGGGCCTGCACTCGGTCACCGCGGCCGACCTCGCCGGGTTCGATCGCTACCCCGAGGCCACCTACTGGGTGGTCAACGCGGTGCTGTCCCGATGGCCGCTGTCCATCGAACGGCTAACCCCGCTGCCCGACGAGGACGGCGAGCCGACCTGGCGGCACGTGCTGATTACGAGGGTGCACCGGCCCGACGAGGAGGGCGGCCCCTTCATCGCAGCCGGCACCCACCTCGAGCATGGACTCGAACACTCCGCACGCCGCAGCGTTCAGCTGGCGGCACTGGTGACCCACCTCGCCGACACACT
>NZ_JAFMJZ010000132.1 GCF_017853185.1 Mycolicibacterium sp. | reverse complement strand
GCCAGCAGGTACAACACGATGGCGGTCAACGGGATGAGCGACAGCGCGGCGGCCAGTGGCTGATTGTTGGCGGTGACCAACTGCCCGTAGATGATGTTGCCCAGCATCTGGGTCTTGCCGCCGACGATGGTGACCGCGATGTAGTCGCCGAGGCTCAGCGAGAAGGTGAAGATCGACCCGGCGGCGATGCCCGGGAACACCAGTGGGCCGACGATGCGGCGCAGTGTGGTGAGGTCGCGGGCGCCGAGATCGGAACTGGCGTCGATCACGGTGTCGGGCACCCGTTCCAGGGCGGTGAACACCGGAATCACCATGTAGGGCAACCACAGATAGGTCAGCGTGAGGATCGCCGCGACGATCCCGTAGCCCGGGGTGAAACCGGCCACCCACGTCAACGGCCCCTCCGGGGACAACAGCATCCGCCAGGCGTAGGCCTTGACCAGATAGCTCGCCCACAGTGGCGTGGTCACCGCGACCACCAGCATCAGCCGGCCGCGCGGGGTGGCCACCTTGGCCATGTAGAGCGCCAACGGCACCGCCAGCACCGCGCAGATCGCCGTCACGGTCAACGCGATCCCGACGGTGCGCAGCGTTGCGGTGCGGAACACCGCGTCGGTGAGGACCCGGACGATGTTCTCACCGGTGAAGGTGCGCACCACCGAACCGGTGAAGGTGTCGGTGGTCCAGAACGCCGAAAGTAGCAGGACCGCAAGCGAACCCAGGTAGGCCAGGATCAGCCAGGCCAGCGGCGGGACGAGCAGGAAGGCCAGGGCCAGCCGGTTGCCGGCCCGGCCGGTCACCCCTTGATCTGCTGCCACTTGTCGACCCACTCGCTGTAGGCCGTGCAGTTGTCGCCGCTGCCGTCGACGCACTTCTTCTGCGGGGTGGTCCAGTAGCTGATCCGGTCGGCGTAGGCGGCGTCGGTGGCGTGGAACGTCGCGCAGAAGTTCTTGTCCGCCGTCAGCTCGCAGGCTTTGGTCTGGGCCGGCGCCTCACCGAAGTACTCGGCGACCTGGGCGTTGACCGCCGGTGAGGTGATGTAGTCCATCCACTTGTACATGCAGTTCGGGTGGGCGGCCTTGGCGGCGAGCATCCAGGTGTCCGACCATCCGGTCGAGCCCTCCTTGGGCAGCACGGTGGCGATCTTCACCTTGTTGTCACTGGTGAGCATGTTGGCGATCACCTGCCAGCTGGTGCCGATCACCGAGGTGCCGGACTCGAAGGCCTGCACGGCCTTGGTGTAGTCCGACCAGTACTCGCCGATGTTGCCGTGCTGGGCCTTGAGCAGATCGACCGCGGCGTTGAGCTGATCCTCGGTCAGTGCGTACGGATTCTTGATGCCCAGTTCGGGTTTCGTCTTCGACAGGTACAGCGCCGCGTCGGCGATGTAGATGGGGGAGTCGTACGCGGTGAGCTTGCCCTTGTACTCCGGGGCGCCGGGGAACACCGCTCCCCAGGAGTCCGGGGCGCCCTTGACGACATCGGTGTTGTACATCAGCAGGTTGGCGCCCCAGCCGTGCGGGATGCCGAACATCTGGCCGTTGACGGAGTTCCACTCCCGATTCTTGAGGAACGGGGCGATGGTGGCGTAGCCGGACACCAGGCTGGTGTTCACCGGCGCCACATCGCCGGCGTAGATCAGCCTCAGGGTGGCGTCGCCGGAGGCCGACAGTCCGTCGTACTGACCGGTGCGCATCAACTGCACCATCTCATCGGAGGTGTTGCCGATCTTGATGTTGACCTTGCAGCCGGTCTCCTTCTCGAACGGGTGCACCCAGTCGACCTTCGGGTCGTTGGAGCCGTCCTCGGCGTAGCCGGGCCAGGCCACCAGATTCAGCTGGCCCTCGCCGGCGCCGATCGAGGTGGCCGGTTCAATCTTCGGTGGGTTGGAGCCGCCCGCGCCGCCGCCCGAGGTGCTCTGATTCGAACAGCTGACCGCGAACAGCGTTGCGGCGCAGGCCATTGCCACACCCACGCGGCGAAAAGCTGTGGTCATCGGGACTCCTTCTGTCAGTTTCCGATCAGGGGACGGACGGCGTTGTCGGGCCAGGCCAGCACGACCGGGTGGTCGTGGGCGATGTCGGCGGGGGTGCCGGCGCTCACCAGCGTCGCGTTCAGGCGCTGGCCGTCGTCGGTGTCGGCGGCCACTCTGGTCACCGGGCCGGCGTACACCACCTCGGCAACACGGGCGGCCACGGTGCGCATCCCGGCCGGCACCGGATCGCGTTCGTCGAGCAGCAGCATGCGCTCGGGACGGATCGCGTAGCTGCCGGCCCGGCCGATCAGCGCCTCCGCCACCGCGCCCTCGAGCACGTTGGAGGTGCCGACGAAGTCCGCGACGAACCGGTTGGCCGGGTTCTCGTAGACCTCCCGGGCGGCGCCGACCTGCTCGATGCGGCCGTTGTTGAACACCGCCAGGCGGTCGCACAGGGTGAGCGCCTCGTCCTGGTCGTGGGTGACGATGACGAAGGTGATGCCCAGTTCGCGCTGGATGGCCTTGAGCTCGACCTGCATCTGCTCCCGGAGCTTGAGGTCCAGGGCGCCCAGCGGCTCGTCGAGCAGTAGCACCGTGGGCCGGCCCACCAGCGCGCGGGCCAACGCCACCCGCTGCTGCTGGCCTCCGGAAAGCTGGGCCGGCTTGCGCCCGGCCTGATCGGCCAGTCGCACCATGTCCAGCGCCGCCGCGGTGCGCTCCCGTCGCTCAGGCTTGGGCACCCCCTTGACCAGCAGTCCGTACTCGACGTTCTGCGCGACGGTCATGTGCGGGAACAGCGCGTAGTCCTGGAAGACCGTGTTGGTGTCCCGGCGGCTCGCCGGCAGGGCGGTGACGTCCCGGCCGCCGAGGTGCACGGTCCCGGCCGTGGGCGCCTCGAACCCGGCGATCATCCGCAGCACGGTGGTCTTGCCGGAGCCCGACGGGCCGAGGATGGCGAACAGTTCGCCACTGCCGACGGTGAGGCTGACGCCGTCGACCGCGACCACCTGATGGCGGGCGTCACCGAAGACCTTGCGCACCTCGCGCAACTCGACCTGCGGCGTCTCCGACGGCACGTGTGGATAGTACGTTCAGTCTGAAAGAAAGGGGTTGGGGATCGTGATCAGGTTCGTGCGCCGGGTGCTGGCCGCCGTTCTGGCGGTGCTGTTCGCGATCCCGCTGACCCCGCCTGCCCCCGCCCGGGCCGAGGCCGGGCCGGACAGGGTGACCGTCGGCGTCTTCGTCAACGACATCCAGGACATCGACCTCGCGGCGGACAGTTTCACCGCCGACTTCTATCTGTGGTTCCGCTGGAAGGGCGACGTCGACCCCACCGACTCGATCGAGCCGATGAACTCCAACGCGATGCAGAACACGACCACCTCGGAGACCGGCGGCGTCGCCGGCAAGCCGCTCTACCCCGCCCCGCTGGACATGCCGGACGGGACGAAGTACATGGCGTTCCGCTATCAGGGCGTGTTCAGCCGGAAGATGAACCTGGAGAAGTACCCGTTCGACGTGCAGAACCTGGTGATCATGTTCGAGGACCAGAACGAGGACACCCGCGATCTCGAGTTCGTCGCCGACACCACGCCGGCGGCGATCAGCCCACTGGTGACCATGCCGGGCTATGAGATCGGTCAGCCGACGCTGACGGTCAAGCCGCACCGCTATCCGACGAACTTCGGCAACATCGCCGCGCCGCCGGACGCCAAGTACTCACGCGTCACGATCGCGATCCCGGTGACCCGGGATCCGTTGCCGTATCTGGTGAAGATCATCCTGCCGATCCTGATCGTCATCCTGATCACGTCGCTGATCTACATGATCCCGGCGCGGCTGGAGGACTCCCGGGCCGGCATCGGGGTCACCGCGATGCTGACCATCGTGGCCCTGCAGTGGACCACCGACAGCAACCTGCCCTCGGTGGAGTACCTGATGCTGCTGGACCTGATCTACATCGTGTCGCTGGTCTACGTCCTAGTGGCGATGGGCTACACCGTGCTGGCCAGCCGGCGTCACGCACATGAAGCGGCCGAGGCGCTTTCGACCGCGTTGGACCGCCGGGTCGGGGTCATCACTCTGGTGGCCTACGTCGTCGTGATCGCGCTGACGATGGTGCTCTATCTGAACCACCATCATGTCGACCCGTTGGTCTAGCAGCGGGCGTCCGGCGGCGGCAGCGTGAGATCGACCAGATAGTCGGTCGCGAACTTGTCGACGCAGTCGTCGCCCTCGAAGACGACGGTGTGCTGAGTTCCGTTGAACGTCAGCAGCGCTCCGCCGAGTTGCTTGGCCAGATCGACGCCGGCCTGATACGGCGTCGCCGGGTCGTCGGTGGTGGAGACCACCAGGACCGGCGGCACGCCCGGTGCGGAGATCTGATGCGGGCCACTGGTCGGCGGCACCGGCCAGAACGCGCAGGTGTCCAGGGGGGCGTTGCCGGTGAACTCGCCGTAGCTCATGAACGGGGCGACCTCCCGCATCTTCTTGTCCTCGTCGATCGCCTTGGCGCGGTCGGTGTTCGGCGGCCCGTCGACGCAGTTGATCGCGATCAGCGCGTCGTTGGCATTGCTGTAGCGGCCCTGCTCGTCGCGGTCCCAGTAGCTGTCGGCCAGCAGGAGCAGGGTGTCGCCGCGGCCCTTCGCGAGTTCCTTCAGTCCGGTGGTCAGGTGTTTCCACAGCGACGGGGCGTACATCGCGGTGATGGTCCCGGTGATCGCGTCGCCGTAGCTCAGGCCGCGCGGATCGCCGGTCTTGGCCGGCGTCGTCACCAGCGGGTCGACGAGTTCCTGATAGACGGCAACGGCTTTCGCAGGATCGGCGCCCAGCGGGCAGTCCTCGTCCTTGGCGCAGTCGGCGGCGTAGTCGTCGAAGGCCTTCTGGAAGGCGGCCGCCTGGTCGATGTCGGACTGGATCGGATCGGCGTTGGGGTCGACGGCGCCGTCGAGGATCATCGCCCGGACCTTGTCCGGATAGGCCTCGGCGTAGGCCGAGCCGATCAGCGTTCCGTACGAGTAGCCCAGATAGGTCAGCTTCTCGTCGCCGAGTGCTTCGCGCAGCCGTTCCAGGTCGCGCGCGACGTTGACGGTGCCGACGTTGGCCAGCAAGTCGGTGCCCACCTTGTCCACGCAGCGCTGGACGAACTGCTTCTCGGTCGACTCGATGTGCTCGACCCCCTCGGGGCTGTAGTCGACCTGCGGGTCGGCCCGTTCGGCGTCGTCGTCGGCGTCGGAATTGCACGAGATCGCCGGCGTCGAGGACCCCACCCCGCGCGGATCGAAGCCCACCACGTCGAATCGCCGGCGGACCTCCTTCGGTATGTCCTGCAGGATCGAGGCGGCGGCGTCGACCCCGGACTCGCCGGGCCCGCCCGGGTTGATCACCAGCGAGCCGATCTTCTGGCCGGTGGCCGGGAACCGGATCAGCGCCAGCGTCGCCACCTCCTTGTCGGGTTTGGCGTAGTCGATCGGGACGGCGAGGTCGCCGCACTGGGCGCCACGGGGCAGATCGCCCCCGGACGTCTCGCACCGGCCCCAGTTGATGGCGCCGGCCCCGGTGTATCCGCTCTCGGCCACCGGGTGTCCGGTGATGGCGGTGCTGCACCCGGCCAGCAGCGTCGAGGTGAACAACAGCGCGGTCGCACCCCGGCGGCGGAAATTCATCTGCCCATGGTGCCAGGTTGGCGCGCCGGGCAGGCCGCTAGAGTCCGCTGCTATGAATCTTCTGTCCCGCCGGGATCTGGACTTCCTGCTGTTCGAGTGGCTCGGTGTCGATGAGCTGACCAAGCGGGAGCGCTTCGCCGAACACTCCTCCGACACCTTCAGCGCCCTGCTGGATCTGTGCGAGGAACTCGCCACCAAGTACTTCGCGCCGCACAACAAGAAGAACGACGCCATCGAGCCGGTCTTCGACGGCGAGAAGGTCACGCTCAACCCGGAGGTCAAGGAGGCGCTGGAGGCGTTCGCCCAGGCCGATCTGCTGGCCGCGGGGATGGACGAGTCCCTCGGCGGCTGGCAGTTGCCGAGCGTCGTCGCCGGGGCCGGGATGGCCTGGTTCTACGCCGCCAACATCAGCAGCGCGGCATACATGCTGCTGAGCCTGGGCAACGCCAACCTGCTGGCCGAGTACGGCACTCCGGAGCAGATCGAGAAGTACGTCAAGCCGACGCTGGCCCTGCGGTCCACCGGCACCATGTGCCTGTCCGAGCCGCAGGCCGGTTCCTCGCTGGCCGACATCACCACCCGGGCCGAACCGCAGGAGGACGGCACCTACCGGCTGTTCGGTTCGAAGATGTGGATCTCCGGCGGCGACCACGAACTCACCGAGAACATCGTCCATCTGGTGCTGGCCAAGATCGTCGGCGCCCCGGCGGGCACCAAGGGCATCTCGCTGTTCATCGTGCCCAAGTTCCTCGTCGAGGACGACGGATCCCTCGGCGAGCGCAACGACGTGGTGCTGGCCGGCCTCAACCACAAGATGGGTTTCCGCGGAACCGTCAACACCGCAATGAATTTCGGCGAGGGACGCCACCAGCCGATGGGACAGCCCGGTGCGGTGGGCTATCTGGTGGGCGAACCGCACCGCGGCCTGAGCTACATGTTCCACATGATGAACGAGGCCCGGCTCGGGGTGGGCCTGGGCGCGGTCGCTCTCGGCTACACGGGATATCTGAAGTCTCTGCAGTACGCCAAGGAGAGGCCGCAGGGCCGTGCGGTGACCGTCAAGGATCCGACCTCGCCGCAGATCCCGATCATCGAGCACGCCGACGTGCGGCGAATGTTGTTGGCGCAGAAGTCCTATGTGGAGGGCGCGATGGCGCTGCTGCTGTACTGCGCGCGGCTGACCGACATCCAGAACAGTCCGGAGTCAGCTGAGGAAGCGCAGACCGCGACTCAGCTGCTGGACATCCTCACCCCGATCGCCAAGAGCTGGCCGTCACAGTGGTGCCTGGAGGCCAACGACTTGGCGATCCAGGTGCACGGCGGGGCCGGCTACACCCGCGAGTACGACGTCGAGCAGCACTACCGGGACAACCGGCTCAACCCGATCCACGAGGGCACCCACGGCATTCAGAGTCTGGACCTGTTGGGCCGCAAGGTGGTTCAGCAGGGTGGTGCCGGCCTGGCCGCCCTGATCGGCGCCGTCGGTGCGAGCGCGGCCAAGGCGGGCGAGTGCGGCGGCGAACTGGCCGAGATGGCGGAGACGTTGCAGCGTTCCTGGCAGCGGCTGGCCGGTGTGACCGCGTCGATGTTCGCCGCCGGCGACGTGGACGCCGCGCTGGCCAACAGCGCGGTGTACCTGGAGGCCTTCGGTCACCTCGTCCTGTCCTGGATCTGGCTGGAGCAGATGGTCGCCGCGCACGGCAAGGACGGCGACTTCTACGACGGCAAGCGTGCGGCCGGCCGGTACTTCTTCCGCTACGAGTTGCCCCGGACCGGTCCGCAGTTGGACCTGCTGGAGAGCCTGGACCGCACCACGCTGGAGATGAAGGCCGACTGGTTCTGAGGTAAGCGATCAGATCATGAAGTCGTCGCCGTGCCAGACGCCGGCTTCGGGTGTCCGGATCACCCGGTCGTCGGCCGTGCTACCGGCTGCGGCCTCCAGTCTGGCGACCCTGGTCAGCAGCGACTGCAGCCCCACGCCGAGGGGGTCGGGGAGCTTGCCCTGATCCGGAAGCGTCCGGGCGCCATCGGGAATGTAGTGATCGGCGCCCACGATCTGTCCGGGGACGCCGACGACCACCGCGCCCGGCGGCACCGATTTGATGACCACGGAGTTGGCGCCGATCTGTGCGTCGTCGCCAATCAGGATGGCGCCCAACACCTTTGCGCCGGCCCCGATCGTGACACCGTTGCCGACGGTGGGGTGGCGCTTGACCGCCTCGAGGCTGGTGCCACCGAGGGTGACGCCGTGGTAGATGGTGACGTCGTCACCCACCTCCGCGGTCTCACCGATGACCACGCCGGTGGCGTGGTCGATGAACACCCGGGATCCCAGCACCGCACCCGGGTGGATCTCGACGCCGGTGAGGATGCGGATGATCTCGGCGAGGAACCGGGCCGGCAGTTTCGCGTTGTGGTGCCACAGCCAGTGCGTGACCCGATGCCCCCACACGGCGTGCATGCCCGGATAGCACAGCAGCACTTCCAGCGAGGTGCGTGCTGCGGGGTCGTTCTTCTTGACGGCGCGGATGTCCTCGCGGATCGCGGACAGCACGGCTCTAGTCGGCCAGGTCGGCGAACAGCGCGGTGCTCAGATACCGCTCACCGAAGCTGGGCAGCAGCACCACGATGACCTTGCCGGCGTTCTCCGGCCGGCGGGCCAGCTGCAGCGCTGCCCAGGCCGCCGCTCCGGAGGAGATCCCGACCAGCAGGCCCTCCTCCTTGGCCAGCCGCTTGGCCAGGTCGAAAGCGTCCTCGTTGTTCACTTGGATGATCTCGTCGATCAGGTCGGTCTCGAGCACCGGTGGCACGAAGCCCGCGCCGATGCCCTGAATGGGGTGCGGCCCCTTCTGTCCGCCGGAGAGCACCGGGGAGGCTGCCGGCTCGACGGCTACGATCTGCACCGTCGGCTTGCGCTCCTTGAGGACCTCGGCGACGCCGGTGATCGTGCCGCCGGTGCCGACGCCGCCGACGAAGATGTCGACCTTGCCGTCGGTGTCGTTCCAGATCTCCTCGGCGGTGGTGACCCGATGGATGGCCGGGTTGGCCGGGTTCTCGAACTGCTGGGGCACGAAGTACCGCGAATCCGCTTTCGCGAGTTCCTCGGCCTTGGCGATCGCGCCGGCCATGCCGTCGGGGCCGGGCGTCAGAATCAATTCGGCGCCATAGGCACGCAACAGCATCCGGCGCTCACGGCTCATCGTCTCCGGCATGGTCAGTGCACATCGGTATCCGCGGGCCGCGGCCACCATCGCCAGCGCGATACCGGTGTTGCCGCTGGTGGGCTCCAGAATGATGGTGTCCGGCCCGATCAGCCCGGCCTTCTCGGCCGCGTCGATCATCGCCACGCCGATGCGGTCCTTGACGCTGGCCGACGGGTTGAACGACTCCAGCTTGGCCAGCACCTCGGCCCCGGCACCCTCGGTGACCTTGCGTAATCGGACCAGCGGGGTGTTGCCGGTCAACTCGGTGATGTCGTTGGCG
>NZ_JAFMJZ010000131.1 GCF_017853185.1 Mycolicibacterium sp. | reverse complement strand
AGGCCGGCGCGGAAGGAGTTCTTGGAGCGTTCAGGCCGACGCCGGAGCGGCGGCCGCCTGGCTGGGTGCGGACTGACCGTTACCCGCACCGGCGGCGGCGTCGGGCTTGTAGTCCAACAGGAACTCGTGCCAGCTCGGGTCCACCGACGCGGGATCGTCGCGGAATTTGCGGTACATCTCCTCAACCAGCCATTCGTTCTGGCCGAAGGGTGAACTGGTGCTGCTCACGGAGTCGCTCGCCTCGTTTCTGTGCCCTGGGACGCCCCACTTGCGACGGGGCTTAAGGCTAACTCTTATCGCCGGTTACCGAAGCGGGTCGTTCCATGCCTGAGACAAGCGGCCAGCACCCTGAGATGAGCGGTCGGTCAGAGCGCGTCCGCGACGGGGGGCAGCAGGTGCAGGGTCGAGGGCCAACGGGCCGGCGCCGGGCCGAACGCCTTGCGGGCGTTCTCGACGATCTTCTTGCCCATCAGCCGGTTGCCGCCGCCGCCAACCGCGGCGCCGATGCCGACCGGCAGCATCTTGCCGAAGGCCATCGCGGCCCGTTTGACCGTGTACTTCTTCACGAAGTACTGCATCAGCCGGGTGTTGACCTGCGACACCACCGGCAGCGGCAGCAGTTCGGCCTCGGCCAGCCAGGCGCCGCTGGTCCGCTTGGAGCCGAGCAGGTCGCGGACAGCGCCCTTGCCCTCCTCGCCGACGAGCACGCCGAGCACCAGATTGCGGCGACGGTCGCGGTCTTCCACCGGGATGCCGTGCACCTCGGCCACGGCCAGTGCGAACGCGGCGGTGGCCTCGAGGAAGACGACGGTCTCGCCGGCCACCGCGGACAGCGCGGCCAGGGTGCCGATGCCGGGGAAGGCGGCCGCCGAGCCGACGGCGGCACCACTGGCCATCACCGCGGCCAGGTAGTGCTTCTCCAGCTTGGTGACGATCTCGGCCGGGCTGGCGTCCGGATTGCCCTTGCGCAGCCGGGCCACATAGGCCTTGACCGCCGGGGCCTGCAGTCGGGTGCTGGACTCCAGAACGTTGGACAACACTTTTGCCGACATGCCGGCGTCCCCGGATTCGGTAGTACGGGCCGGCAGGTTGTCCGACGGCTTGCGGCGAAAGATCATGCTCCCGCCCTTTCTATGGGCACTTTCGGTCAGCGTCATGCCAGGCTAACGAACGGGTGCCTCACGCAGTGCCCGGTTAGCCGCCCGAACTAGCCGACGTTGGGGAACTAGCCGACGTTGGGATCCGCGTAGCGCAGCACCGCGCCGACGCCGTCGGCCGGGCTGATCCGCTCGTCGGTGCGCACCAGCTTGGCGTGGGTGGCCGCGGCCAGCAGCGGCAGTGCCTCGTCGGCGCGCTGCTCGCCACCCTCGTCGACCACGGTGGCATCGCCCAGATCGCCGATGATCAGGGTGTCCACCGAGCCGTCGCGCAGCGCGATGGTCACCCCGGTCAGGCCCTCGACCGCCAGTCCGGCGCCCAGGCCGGCCTTGAACCGCTCGGCGGCGTCGTCGATCGCGGCCAGCCGGAGCTTGAGGAACTCCTGGTCCATCTCGTGGCGCACCTCGTCGGCGTCGGTGCCGGCGGTCCGGCCGCCGCCCTGCAACTGCACAGACTTTGCGGTCACCCGCTCGGGCAGTTCGGACAGCAGCTCCGAGCGTGCGCTCACCTCGCCGGTGATGAAGACGACGTCCGGGGCGTGCTCGTCGACCAGGTGGGTGACCCGGTCGGCCACCTCGCGGATGTTCTTGCGGACGGCCTCGGCCTTGCCCTGCGGGCCGGCGTGATCGTCGTTGTGCACGGTCTCGGTGCCGGTTGCCAGCGTGATGTCGGCGCCGGTGTTGTCGACGGCCACCGTCAGATGGCGGGTGTGCAGCACGCCGTGCTCGACGACGGGAACGATGTACGGCAGGTCCGAGACGCGCAGCACGGTGTCGGCCGGCGGGCGGATCAGGTGCTCGTCGAGCACGATTGTGTTGCCCGCGGCGATCAGGCCGCGGCCGCTGCGGCCGACCGGATGCTTGGCACGCGCGGCGGTCTCGATGGCCTCGATCACATCGGTGCCGACGGACTGCTCCTCGAGATGCTTGCGCACGTCGCGCAGCCGGGCGTCGAGTGCCGCGACGGCATCACCGGAGTCGTGCGAGTCGTCGAAGTAGACCGAGACGAACGGCCCCGCCGCATCCACCAATCCGCGAAAACGATCCGACTGCATGTGTTCTTCCCCTTATCGACTCTGACAACTGTCAAATTTACGCCCGACCCCGGGCGGTCCCGGTCGCGGGTGCGGTGGCAGCATCGGTCCGCATGACGCAGCAGCAGGTGGCGCCGTGGAAGGCGTTGTGGGCCATGCTGCTGGGCTTCTTCATGATCCTGGTCGACTCGACCATCGTCGCGGTGGCCAACCCGAGCATCATGGCCGCGCTGGACATCAGCAGTTACGACGCCATCATCTGGGTCACCAGCGCCTACCTGCTGGCCTACGCGGTGCCGTTGCTGCTGAGCGGGCGCCTCGGTGACCGGTACGGACCGAAGAACCTCTACATCGCCGGCCTGGTGGTGTTCACCGTCGCCTCGCTGTGGTGCGGTCTGTCCGGCTCGATCCAGATGCTGATCGCCGCCCGGGTGCTGCAGGGCATCGGCGCCGCGTTGCTGACGCCACAGACGTTGTCGACGATCACCCGGATCTTTCCGCCGGAACGACGCGGGGTGGCGCTGAGCATGTGGGGGGCGACGGCCGGGGTGGCCACCCTGGTCGGGCCGCTGGCGGGCGGTGTGCTGGTCGATCACCTCGGCTGGTCGTGGATCTTCTTCGTCAACGTGCCGATCGGGATCGTCGCGGTGGTGCTGGCGGCCCGGCTGGTTCCCGTCCTGGAGACCCATCCGCACCGCTTCGACATCCCGGGAGTGGTGCTGTCCGGAATCGGGTTGTTCCTCATCGTCTTCGGACTGCAGGAGGGCCAGACCCACGACTGGGCGCGGTGGATCTGGGGGACCATCGTCGTCGGCGTGGTGTTCATGGCGATGTTCGTCTGGTGGCAGGCGCATAACCATGAGGAGCCGCTGATCCCGCTGGCGATCTTCGCCGACCGCGACTTCAGCCTGGCCAACGTCGGCATCGCGGTGATCGGCTTCACGGTGACGGCGATGATCCTGCCGGTGATGTTCTACGCGCAGTCGGTGTGCGGTCTGACCCCCACCCGTGCGGCGCTGCTGACCGGGCCGATGGCGGTGGCCAGTGGGGTGCTGGCGCCGTTCGTCGGCCGGATCGTCGACCGTGCACATCCGAGTCCGATCATCGGCTTCGGCTTCTCCGCGGTGGCCGTCGCGCTGCTGTGGCTGTCGTTCGAGATGACGCCCGCCACCCCGATCTGGCGGGTGGTGTTGCCGCTGACGGTGATGGGCATCGGGATGGCGTTCATCTGGGCGCCGTTGGGCGCCACTGCAACTCGCAATCTCCCGCCCCGGCTGGCCGGGGCGGGCTCCGGTGTCTACAACACCACCCGGCAGGTCGGGTCGGTGCTGGGCAGTGCCAGCATGGCGGCGTTCATGTCGGCGCGGATCAAAGCCGAGTTGCCCGCGGGGCCGCCGGGATCGGCGCCGCGCGGTGAGGCCGACGTGATGCACCTGCCGGCCTTCCTGCACGAACCCTTCGGCGCGGCGATGTCTCAGTCGATCCTGCTGCCGGCGTTCGCGGCACTGTTCGGGGTGCTGGCCGCGATCTTCCTGGTGGGCTCGCCGGTCAGTCGAAAAGAACCGCAGGATTCAGGTACCCGGTCGGGTCCAGTGCGGCCTTGATCGCGCGCATGGTGGCGATGTCGGCCTGACTGCGCGACATGCCCAGGTACTGCCGTTTGCGGGTGCCCACCCCGTGTTCGGAACTGACGTTTCCGCCATGGGCGGCGATGAGTTCCATCATCGCCGGGTAGATCGCCGTCTCCTGCCCGGCGGTGCAGCGCAACACGTTCAGGTGCAGATTGCCCTCCCCGGCGTGCCCGAACAGCACCGGCACCGCGTCCGGGGCGTGCCGCGCGATCAAAGCTTCGGCGTCCCGGGCGAATGCGGGTATTGCTGAAAGCGGCAGTGAGACATCGAATTTCAGCGGCGGGCCGAACAGGCCGACCACCTCGGCGACCGATTCGCGGATCTGCCACAGCCGGTGCTGGTCGGCCGCGTCGATGCCGACGGCCGGTTTGCCGCGCTGTGGCGTCGCCACCAGTCTGTCGGCCAGTGCGTCGGTCGGGTCGGCATCTGCGGCGAGTTCGACCAGCAGCAGCCACTCACCGGCTACTGAGACTGGCTGATTCAGGTGCCCGGCCGCCAACTCGACCGCGCGGCCGTCGATGAGTTCCAGCGCCGCGATGGACTCGAAGTCGCGGAAGGCTCGCGCCACCGGTATCAGCGAATCGAGATCAGTGAACGCGCACACCGCCGTCACCCGGTGCGCCGGTACCGGGTTCAGTCGCAGGTCGACCGCGGTGATCACCCCGAGGGTGCCCTCGGCGCCGACGAACAGCGATGCCACGTCATAACCGGTGTTGTCAGACCGTACGTGCGAATGCCGTTGCAGGACAGAGCCGTCCGGCATCGCGACGTCGAGGCCCACCACCTGCTCGCCCATGTTGCCGTAGCGCACGGTGCGCAGGCCGCCGGCATTGGTCGAGACCATCCCGCCGATGGTGGCCGAGTCCCGGGCGGCCAGGTCCACCCCGAACAGCAGACTGCTCTCGGCCGCGGCCCGTTGCACCGCGGCGAGCGTCGCCCCGGCGCCGGCCCTGATGGTCCGCTCGGCGATATCGACGGCGCCGAGACCGGTGAGCCGTTCGGTGGACAGCAGGACGTCGTCGTGCTCGGGCACCGTGCCGGCCACCAGCGAGGTGCGCCCGCCCTGCACAGTCACGTAGGCACCGGCATCGCGGCAGGCCTTCAGCACCGCGGCCACCTCATCGGCTGTTCCGGGCCGCACCAGAAGCGACGCATTGCCGCGGTAACGGCCGGTGTAGTCCACACAACGGGCGGCCACCACGTCCGCGTCGGCGCTGACGTGCGCCGCACCCACGATGGCGCTCAGGCGGTCGGTCAGCGCGGTCATCAGCCGGTGGGGTCGGCCAGATCCGGCCAGTTCGGTTCCAGCACGATGATGGTCGGCTCCGTGGGCGGCAGCACGAACGTGTCGACCAGCAGCACGTCCTCGTCGCCAAGGTTGGCCGCCGTCATCGGGGTGTCCGCCGGCATGTCGTAACAGGTGCCGGCCGGGAAGATCGCCGGCTCCAGACCCTCGACGAAGTCGGTGATGGTGCCCTTCAGCACACAGGTGCGTCCGCCGTGGTCGTGATAGTGGATCGGGGCACGGGTGCCGACCTTGCGGACGCCCTGCATCACCAGCAGTCGGTCGCCGTCGACCTGAACCGTGTCGGTGACCACCGTCAGATCCACCAGTTTGGCCGGAACCCCGGGCGGCACATCGCCGTTGACGGTCGTTGTCGAACCGAGTTCGGCGTGGGCGACAGGCGAGGTCAGCAGGGTGGCGGTGGCGAGCAGCAGGACGGTACGCGCGCTCATCCGCCGATGTTGCCGATCAGTTCGACGCCGTCGCCGTTCCACCGGAACCGCACCACGCTGTGCAGGCCCATCCCGCCGGAGAAGGCCAGCGCCACGGTGTCACCGGTGCTCTGGGTGGCGTCGACGGCGTTGAACCCGTAGGTGTCCGGAACCCCGGTGGGGATGTACTTGCCGAGGTGGAACAGCATCGCGCGGGTGTTCGGGTTCGGCGCGTTGGTGTTGGCCTTGATGATCACCGCGGACAGTTGCGCGCACTCGTTGTAGTTGCCGGCCACCGGTTCGGGGTTCCAGCCCTGATCACTGCGCGGGTCGGGCGGAAGCTCGGACACCGCGCGGGCGATCGCCGGGGCCGCCAGGTTCACCGCACATGGATCCGGCGCCGGTGGGGGAGGCGGCGGTGGGGGAGTTGCGGGACTGGGAGCCGGGGCGGACGAGGACGACGGCGCCTCGGTGATCGCGGGCAACGGGGTCTTGGACACCGTGGAATCGCCGGACCCGCAGCCCGCCAGTACCGTGGCCGCAGCAACGCCGGTCGCGCACGCCACTAGCGGTTTCCACACACCGAGGCACGCTACCCGACGTGTACGGGCCTAGAATCGCACCACAATGACAACGCCTGAGACATTCGCCGACCTGCAGATTCATCCCGCGGTGCTGCAGGCTGTCACCGACGTGGGCTACGAGACCCCGTCGCCCATCCAGGCCGCCACCATTCCGGCCCTGATGGCGGGTTCGGATGTGGTGGGCCTGGCCCAGACCGGCACCGGCAAGACCGCGGCGTTCGCGATCCCGATCCTGTCCCGCATCGACACCGACAACAGGCAGACCCAGGCCCTGGTGCTGGCGCCCACTCGCGAACTGGCTCTGCAGGTGGCCGAGGCGTTCAGCCGGTACGGCGCGCACTTGAAGGTCAATGTCCTGCCGATCTACGGCGGCTCGTCCTACGTCCCGCAGCTGGCCGGCCTCAAGCGTGGTGCGCAGGTCGTCGTCGGAACACCTGGTCGCGTCATCGATCACCTGGACAAGGGCAGCCTGGACCTGTCGCACCTCGACTATCTGGTGCTGGACGAGGCCGACGAGATGCTGCAGATGGGTTTCGCCGAGGATGTCGAACGCATCCTGGCCGACACCCCGGAGTACAAACAGGTGGCGCTGTTCTCGGCGACCATGCCGCCGGCGATCAAGAAGATCACCGCCAAATACCTGCATGACCCGGTCGAGGTGACGGTCAAGTCGAAGACGCAGACCGCGGAGAACATCACCCAGCGCTATTTCCAGGTGTCCTACCCGCGCAAGATGGACGCGCTGACCCGGCTGCTCGAGGTCGAAGAGGGCGACGCGATGATCGTCTTCGTCCGCACCAAGCAGGCCACCGAGGAGGTCGCCGAGAAGCTTCGGGCCCGCGGGTTCGCGGCGGCGGCCATCAACGGCGACATCCCCCAGGCGGTCCGCGAGCGCACCATCTCCCAACTCAAGGACGGCACGATCGACATCCTGGTGGCCACCGATGTCGCCGCCCGCGGCCTGGACGTCGAGCGCATATCGCATGTGGTGAATTTCGACATCCCGCACGATCCGGAGTCCTACGTGCACCGCATCGGGCGTACCGGGCGGGCCGGACGGTCCGGTACGGCGCTGCTGTTCGTCACCCCGCGTGAACGACATCTGCTGGCCTCGATCGAGCGGGTCACCCGCCAGAAACTCGTGGAGGGTCAACTGCCGTCGGTCGAGGACGTCAACGCCCAACGGGTGGAGAAGTTCCGCGACTCGATCACCGATGCGCTGAACGCCCCCGGTTTCGACACCTTCCGCCAACTCGTCGAGTCCTATGAGCGCGACAACGACGTGCCGATGGCCGATATCGCCGCCGCGCTGGCGGTGCTCAGCCGCGACGGCGCGGAGTTCCTGATGACCGAACCGCCGCCGGAGAAGAAGCGCGAACGCCCGGATCGTCCCGAGCGGGAGCGCCCGGCGCGCAAGGTTCGTGATGACCTGGCCACCTACCGGATCGCCGTGGGTAAGCGGCACAAGGTGCTACCCGGTGCGATCGTCGGCGCCATCGCCAACGAGGGCGGCCTGCATCGCAGCGACTTCGGCCACATCGATATCAAGGTGGATCATTCGCTGGTCGAACTTCCCGCCCGGCTGCCCAAGGAGGCGTGGAAGAAGCTCGAGAACACCCGCATTCAAGGCATCCTGATCGACCTCAAGCTCGAGCGAGGCGGCCGGTCCAAGAGCGACAAGTTCGATAAGGGCGACAAGTCTGAGCGTTCAGGCAAGTTCAAGCCGTCCGGCGGAAAGCCGTTCCGCCCCAAGCAATGACGTCTTCACCGGCGGCCTCCAGCGACGTCGACCAGGGCGGACTGGAAGCCGTCTCGACGGTCGACCGCATCCCGGCACTCACCGGCGTTCGTGCCTTCGCGGCCCTGATCGTCGTCGGCACCCACGCCGCCTACACCACCGGCAAGTACACCCACGGCTATGTGGGACTGCTCTACTCGCGACTGGAGATCGGTGTGCCGATCTTCTTCGTGCTGTCGGGCTATCTGCTGTTCGGTCCGTGGGTGCGGGCCGCGCAGGCCGGCGGTGCGGCGCCGTCGCTGGGTCGCTACGCCTGGCGCCGGATCCGGCGCATCATGCCGGCCTACGTGCTCACCGTGCTCGGCGCGTTCCTGCTCTACCACTTCCATGAGGCCGGGCCGAACCCCGGGCACACCTGGTACGGGTTGCTGCGCAATCTCACCTTGACCCACATCTACACCGACGGCTACATGTTCTCCCACATCCATCAGGGCCTGACCCAGATGTGGAGTCTGGCAGTCGAAGTCGCGTTCTATGCCGCGCTGCCGGTGATCGCCTACCTGGTGCTGACGGTGCTGTGCCGACGGCAGTGGCGGCCGCGGCTGGCGTTGTTGGGCCTTGCGGTGTTCGCGTTGATCAGTCCGGCCTGGATGGTCTTCGTGCATACGGCAGAACATCTTCCGGACGGCGCCAAGCTGTGGCTGCCCGGCTATCTGGCCTGGTTCATCGGCGGCATGATGCTCACCGTGCTGGCCGCGATGGGGGTGCGCTGCTATTGGTTCATCGCGCTGCCGTTGGTGGTGGTGAGCTACTTCATCGTCTCCACGCCGGTGGCCGGCGAGCCGACCACCTCACCGAGCGGACTGGCCCAGGCGGTCGTCAAGACGATGTTCTACGCGGTGATCGCCACCCTGGTCGTGGCCCCGCCCGCGCTGGGCGACCGGGGCCTCTACGAGCGCCTGCTGGCCAGCAGGCCGATGGTGTGGCTGGGGGAGATCTCCTACGAACTCTTCCTGGTGCACCTGGTGATGATGGAACTGGCCATGACCCAGGTGCTGCACTGGCAGGTGTACACCGGCGAGGCGGCAACGCTGTTCGTCGTGACGATGGCGCTGAGTGTCCCGGTTGCGTGGGTGTTGCACCGGATCACGCGGGTGCGGGATTAGTCGGTCAGAGGTAGCGGTGGCCGAAAACGGTACTGCGGACGTCGTTGCGGATCGCCTCGACGAGGGGTTCAAGCCCGGCGGGCCCGGACTGCTCCCAGGCGTCGACTTCCTCAGGGGTGAGGAGGAGCGATCGTTCGTAGAGGCCGACCGTGCCGCACATCACGCTGAGGAGCAGACCGCTGCCGGTGCGGTCCAGGGTCCACGACCACGATTCGCGGTGGAGTTCTTCGTCGGGCATC
>NZ_JAFMJZ010000130.1 GCF_017853185.1 Mycolicibacterium sp. | reverse complement strand
ACGAGGTTTATCTGGCCGCGGAGTCCGATGTGGCGACCGTGCTGGGCCACATCGACGCGGTCAACCCGAGTCTGGTGATCGTCGACTCGGTGCAGACCATGACCGCCGGGGACGTCGACGGCGTGGCGGGCGGCGTCACCCAGGTGCGTGCGGTCACCTCCGCGCTGACCGCCGCAGCCAAGGCGAGTGGCGTGGCCATGGTGCTGGTCGGCCACGTCACCAAGGACGGCGCCATCGCCGGACCGCGGTCGCTGGAGCATCTGGTCGACGTCGTGCTGCATTTCGAGGGTGACCGCAACACCGCCATCCGGATGGTGCGCGGTGTGAAGAACCGGTTCGGCGCCGCCGACGAAGTGGGCTGCTTCCTGTTGCAGGACAAGGGAATTCAGTGCGTCGCCGACCCGTCGGGGCTGTTCCTCGACGAACGGCCCGAACCGGTACCCGGCACCGCCGTCACGGTGACCCTGGACGGTAAGCGGCCGTTGATCGGCGAGATCCAGGCACTGCTGGCCAAGCCGGCCAACCCGGCCGCGCCGCGGCGGGCCGCCGTCAGCGGCATCGACCAGTCCCGCGTCGCGATGATCAATGCGGTGCTCGAGAACCGGGCCAGTGTGCCGATCGGGGCGATGGACGTCTTCCTCTCGACCGTCGGCGGGATGCGGTTGACCGACCCGTCCTGCGATCTGGCCGTCGCGATGGCGTTGGCATCGGCGTTCATCGGCAGCGCGCTGCCGGCCACCGTGGTGGTGATCGGTGAGGTCGGTCTGGCCGGAGATCTGCGCCGGGTCACCGGAATGGACCGCAGGCTCGCCGAAGCGGCCCGGCTCGGCTTCAACACGGCCCTGGTCCCGGCCGGCAGCGGGCAGCCCCCGAAGGGACTGCGGACGATGGAGGCGGCCACCATCGGGCAGGCGCTGCGGATGCTGGTCGACCTCACCGATTCCAAGCTGCGGGCGGTTCCACCGCCCGGCCGCGGGCGCCGTTCGGACTCCGGCTCGGGCTGGGGGGACAATGACGTGCTGTGAGCACCGTCAACCGCGCGAACGGCCCGGCAGCCCCGTGGACCAGCGCGCAGTCGGCCACCCCGCTGCGTGACACCATCGGCAGGCTGGCACCCGGCACCGCACTGCGCGACGGACTCGAACGGATTCTGCGGGGCCGCACCGGCGCGCTGATCGTCCTCGGCGACAACGAGCGGGTGCAGGCCATCTGCGACGGCGGCTTCGCGCTCGACGTCAGTTTCGCGCCGACCCGGCTGCGTGAGCTCTCCAAGATGGACGGTGCGGTGGTGCTGTCCTCCGACGGCAGCCGGATCGTGCGGGCCAACGTCCAACTGGTGCCGGATCCGACGATTCCCACCGACGAGTCCGGCACCCGGCACCGCTCGGCCGAACGCGCCGCGGTCCAGACCGGCTGCCCCGTCATCTCGGTGAGCCAGTCGATGAATCTGGTCACCGTCTACGTGTCCGGCGAACGCCATGTGGTGGCCGACTCGGCGATGATCCTGTCCCGGGCGAATCAGGCCGTCGCGACACTGGAGCGCTACAAGACCCGTCTCGACGAGGTCTCGCGGCAGCTGTCCACCGCCGAGATCGAGGATTTCGTCACCCTCCGCGATGTGATGACCGTGGTTCAGCGGCTGGAGTTGGTCCGCAGGATCGGTCTCGAGATCGACTACGACGCAGTGGAACTGGGCACCGACGGCCGGCAGCTGCGGCTACAGCTCGAGGAACTGCTCGGCGGGAACGACACCGCGCGTGAGCTGATCGTGCTGGACTACCACGCGAATCCGGAACCGCCGTCGAAAGACCAGGTTGCGACGACCCTGACCGACCTCGACGCACTTTCGGATACCGAACTGCTCGACTTCACCGCACTGTCAAGCGTTTTCGGCTATCCCGCGACGGCCGAGGCGCAGGACTCCGCGCTCAGTGCGCGTGGCTATCGGGCCATGGCGGGGATCCCGCGACTGCAGTTCGCCCACGTCGATCTGCTGGTCCGCCGGTTCGGTTCGCTGCAGGGACTGCTCGCGGCCAGCGCCGCCGATCTTCAGTCAGTCGACGGTATCGGCGCCATGTGGGCACGGCATGTCCGCGAGGGGCTGTCGCAACTCGCCGAGTCGACGATCACCGACCGGCTGCTCTGACCATCCCCCGCCTGGGGCTGGGACGTTCTAGCCGCCGGGCGCCGGCGCGGGAGCCGGCTGATCCGCGGCGGGCGCCGGGGCGGGCTCACCCGCGGGCGCCGGCGGGGCCGGCGGCGGTGCGTCAGAAAGAATGAAAGGCACTGCGGCCGAGCGCAGATTGCCGAGCTGGACCACCAGGTTGTAGGTCCCGGTACCGATCGGCTCGCGCGGCAGCGGGCACTGCGGCGCCGAGCCCATTCCGGTCCAGGTCACCTCGGTGGTCACCTGTTCCCCGGGATTGAAGGTCTTCACCAGGGTCTCGTTGGAGGGCGCGCAGTCCAGGTTCGACCACAGGCGCTTGTTGTCCAGCGAGTAGACGTAGGCGGCGAGCACCGCCGCGCCGACATCACGCTTGCAGGCGACCAGACCGATGTTGGTGACGACCATGGTGAACTTCGGCTGATCACCGATCACGTACTGCGGGGCGTTGGTGACGCCCTTGACCGCGAGTGTGGAATCCGGGCAGTCGTCACCGGGCTGCAGCACCGGCGGCGGCTCGACAGCGGCGGTCGGAGTGGGCGTCGGTTCGGCGCTGGAGGCGGCCGGCGGAAGGACGGGGGTCTTGTTCGGTGGTTGTGCGGTCTGCGAGGTCGAGGTCTTGGCGGCGTCCTTGGAGCCCGATCCGCTGAACAGCGCGATAGCGCCGCCCACCAGGAGGGCGATCACCAGGAGTGCGATGCCAAGCGCAAGTCCCCTGCGCCGCCAGTAGATTTGCGGAGGCAGGGGGCCTTGCGGTTCAAGATCCAGCACGTTCTCACGGTAATCCCAGGTCACCGTGAGCCGTCCGACCCGAGTCGGCGTGTCGCTATTCGCCGATATCGCCGAGGTGCTCGCGCAGCATGATCTGACCATCGGCCAGCCGGTAGGTGACCCCGACGATCGCCAACTCGCCGTTGTCGACCTTATTGCTGATCGCGGTGGATCGGCTGAGCAACTGCGAGCCGGTCTCGATGACGTGCCGGGCCTCGAATTCGTCGACCCGGGTCAGACCCTCGCGCCGGCCGAGGAGGACGGAGGGGGCCACTCGTTCGACCACGTCGCGGACGAATCCGCCCGGCACGTTCCCCCCGTCGAGCGCGTCAAGGGTGGCCTGGACCGCCCCGCAGCTGTCGTGGCCGAGCACCACGACCAGCGGGACCTGGAGCACGCTGACCGCGTACTCGATCGAGCCCAGCACCGCGGAGTCGATGACGTGGCCGGCCGTGCGCACCACGAACATGTCGCCCAGGCCCTGGTCGAAGATGATCTCGGCGGCCACCCGGCTGTCGGCGCATCCGAACACCACCGTGTTCGGTCGCTGGGCGACGGCCAGGCCCGCTCGGTGCTCGATGCTCTGGCTGGGATGCTTCGGCCGGCCGGCGACGAATCGCTCGTTACCCTCCTTGAGTGCCTTCCATGCGGCGGCGGGACTGGTTCTCGACATACTGCGCATTGTGCCCTGTCGGCGGAGAGTCGCGGTGATGAGCTTCCAGCATGAGGAACTCATCGGGTGGTACGGCGAGGCCCGGCGGGATCTTCCGTGGCGCGCGCCGGATGTGACGGCCTGGCAGATCCTGGTCAGTGAATTCATGCTCCAGCAGACCCCGGTGGCGCGGGTGGCGCCGATCTGGGTGGATTGGGTGGCGCGGTGGCCGACGCCGTCGGCGACCGCCGCTGCCGGTGCCGCCGAGGTGTTGCGGGCCTGGGGCAAACTCGGTTACCCGCGCCGGGCCAAGCGACTGCACGAGTGCGCGACGGTGATCGCGGCGGACCACGGCGACGCGGTGCCCGATGACGTCGAGGTGTTGCTGACGCTGCCCGGCGTGGGCGCCTACACCGCGCGGGCGGTGGCCTGCTTCGCCTACGGCCAGCGGGTCCCGGTGGTGGACACCAATGTGCGGCGGGTGATCGCCCGCGCCGTCCATGGCCGTGCTGACGCGGCCGCGCCTTCGGTGGTGCGGGATCTCGCCGACGTGGAGGCGATGCTGCCGGAAGGCGAAGTGGCAGCGGTCTTTTCAGCGGCACTGATGGAACTCGGCGCGACCGTGTGCACCGCGCGAACGCCGAAGTGCGGGGTATGCCCGCTGTCGGCGTGTGCCTGGCGGGCTGCCGGGCATCCGCCCGGTGACGGGCCGCGAAAGCCGACGCAGACCTATGCCGGCACCGACCGTCAGGTCCGCGGCCGGCTGCTCGATGTGCTGCGTTCCAATGCCGGTCCGGTGCAGCGGGCCCAACTCGACGTGGTGTGGCTGACCGACACCGCCCAGCGTGACCGGGCGCTGGATTCGCTTCTGGTCGACGGGCTGGTGGAGCAGACCGCCGACGGCCGGTTCGCGCTGGCCGGCGAAGGCTCCGAGCAGTGGGGTTCCGAAGGCGACGATGCGGGCCCGTAGGGCCGGCTGAGGAGCCGGTAAAAGGGTGCTGTGCGGGCCCTCAGCCGGCAGGCAGCCCGTCGAGAAACTCCTCGACGACCTCGCGGTAGCGCTCGGGTGCGTCGTCATGGATCAGGTGACCGGCTCCCGGCACCCGTACGTAGGTGGATGGAGCCCCGGCTGATTCGTGCATCCGCTGCATCTGGCCGGGCGGAACCACCGAGTCCCCCGCCTCGATCAACAACACCGGTGCCCGCACCGCGCGCCACTGGGTCCAGTAGTCGCGGGTCCCCCACTCCCCCGCGATGGCGATCCAGCGTTCCGGGTCACCGTGCAGTCGCCAGCCGGTCGCGGTCCGATCGAAAGCCTCCAGGAAGTACCGGCCCGCTACCGGACCGAATTCCGCGAAAACCGCTTCAGCGGAATCGAATTCGACCGGCAGCGCGTGCAGCCAGGGCTCCCAGGCGCCAACGGTTCGGCCGACGAAGTCCGCAGCCATGTCCTCGACCACCACAGCGCTGACCAACTCGGGGCGTTGCGCCGCCAGACACCAGGAGTGCAGCGCGCCCATCGAATGGCCGATCATGACGGCAGGCCGGCTCAGGGATTGCACGGCGGCGGCGAGTTCGGCGACGAACGCCTCGGTGCTGAGCGAATCCGGGACCGGGGCCTCGCGCCCGCGGTGCCACGGCGCGTCGTAGGTATGGACGGCGCCGAACCGGGTCAGCCAGGGCACCTGGCGCGCCCAGGTGCTGCCGCGGCCCATCAGGCCGTGCACCAGAACCAGCGGACGGCCGGCGCCGCCACGGTAGGTCAGCGGTCCAGAGTTCACCGTCTCATCTTGCCGGTAACCTGGGCCCATGACCGTGGTGAAGATCAATGCAATCGAGGTGCCGGCCGGCGCCGGCCCGGAGCTGGAGAAACGGTTCGCCAACCGCGCCCATGCGGTCGACAAGCAGCCCGGCTTCCTGGGGTTCCAGTTGCTGCGCCCGGTCAAGGGCGACAACCGCTACTTCGTGGTGACGCAGTGGGAGTCCGAGGAGGCGTTCCAGGCCTGGGTCAGCGGCCCGGCCATCCACGCTCATGCGGGCGAGCGGGCCAATCCGGTCTCCACCGGCGCCCAGTTGCTCGAGTTCGAGGTTGTGCTCGACGTTGCCGGCCCCAACTCCGCGGGCTAACCCGCGCCGGATCCGCCGGCGCGCGGTGGCACTCGCCACGGCGATCGCCTCCGTAGCCTGCCTGGTGTCCGGCTGCGCCGAGTCCAGTGCCCCGGCCGCCAACCCGGGCGTGCGAATCGAAACCAACACCCCCCAGGGCGTGCGCGCCCAACAGGTGATGGACATGCTCAACTCGGACTGGCCGATCGGGACGCAGAGCATCGCGACGCTGGCCGCGCCGGACATGATCGAGCCGATCACCGCCACGATGGATTCGTTGTGGTGGGACCGTCCCTACACACTGACCGGGGCCGAGGTCGGCGCCGGCTGGGCCCGGCTGCATCTGTTGAGTTCGTTCGGGGCCCGCCAGGACATCGACCTGCGCACCAACGATCAGACGTGGGTCAGTCGCCTGACGGTCACCACCCAGAAACCCAAGATCGACACCTGGCAGGACGTTGACGCCGCGCTCAGCCAGACCGGAGCCCGGTACTCCTACATGGTGTCGAAGGTCGATGACGGCCGCTGCGAAAAGGTCGCCGGCACAAACACTTCCGAGCCGCTGCCGCTGGCCTCGATCTTCAAGACCTACGTGCTGTTCGCCGTCGAACGGGCGGTCCTGGCCGGCACCCTGCGCTGGGATGATCTGCTGACGATCACCGGCGAGGACAAGAAGCTGGGCTCCTCCGGCTTTGACAAGCTGCCGCCCGGATCGCGCATCACCGTGCGACAGGCGGCCGGCAAGATGATCGCCACCAGTGACAACATGGCCACCGATCTGTTGATTCAACGGCTGGGCACCCACGCCGTGGAACAGGCCCTGGTCGCCGCGGGCCACCACGACCCGGCCAGCATGACCCCGTTCCCCACCATGCGGGAGATCTTCTCGATCGGGTGGGGCAATCCGGACGTGCGGACCCAGTGGAAGGCAGCCGGCCCGGCCGATCGCGCCGCACTGTTGCGCGAGGCCAACGATCGCCCCTACGAACCCGATCCGCAGCGCACCCACTCCCCCGGCTCGGCCTACGGCGCGGAGTGGTACGGCACCGCAGAAGACATCTGCCGGATCCATGCCGCGTTGCAGCACAACGCTTTTGGTCCGGCGGCTCCGGTGCGCGCGATCATGTCCGAGATCCCGGGCATCGACCTGGATCGCACCGAATGGCCCTACATAGGAGCCAAGGCCGGCAACCTGCCCGGGGACCTCACGTTCAGCTGGTACGCGGTGGACCGCACCGGTCAGGCCTGGGTGGTCAGTTTCCAACTGAACTGGCCGCGCTATCACAGCCCCAACGCCGGCGGATGGGTGATGACCATCATCAAGCAGGTGTTCGGCATGCTCCCCCGCTACCGCTGAAAAGCAAAGCGGGCGATCACCTTTGAAGGTGACCGCCCGCTTCGGCGTCGTGGAGGCTATTCCGTCGTGGCGCTGGCCAGGTCGGGCTCGACGGTCTCGCGCTTGGGTCCACCTGCGAAGGTGAACTTGGCGTTCTCCGTCGGGCCTTCGCCGTCCCAGTCCTCGACGTCGACGGTGACCAGCTGACCCGGACCGATCTCCTCGAAGAGGATCTTCTCGCTCAGCACGTCCTCGATCTCGCGCTGAATGGTCCGGCGCAGCGGCCGCGCACCCAGAACCGGGTCGAAGCCGCGCTTGGCCAGCAGGGACTTCGCCTTGTCGGTCAGCTCCATCTCCATGTCCTTGGCCTTGAGCTGCTTGCCGACACGGTTGACCATCAGATCCACCATCTGGATGATCTCGTCCTGGGTGAGCTGGTGGAACACGATGATGTCGTCGATACGGTTGAGGAACTCCGGGCGGAAGTGCTTCTTGAGTTCGTCGTGAACCTTCTGCTTCATCCGCTCGTAGTTGTTGTCCCCGCCGCCCTGGGTGAAGCCCAGGCCGACGGCCTTGGAGATGTCCGCCGTGCCCAGGTTCGAGGTGAAGATCAGCACGGTGTTCTTGAAGTCGACCGTGCGCCCCTGGCCGTCGGTGAGGCGGCCGTCCTCGAGCACCTGCAACAGGGTGTTGTAGATCTCCTGGTGCGCCTTCTCGATCTCGTCGAACAGCACCACCGAGAACGGCTTGCGCCGGACCTTCTCGGTGAGCTGGCCGCCCTCCTCGTAGCCGACGTACCCGGGGGGCGCGCCGAAGAGCCGCGAGGCGGTGAAGCGGTCGTGGAACTCGCCCATGTCGATCTGGATGAGCGCGTCGTCGTCGCCGAACAGGAACTCCGCCAGCGCCTTGGACAGCTCGGTCTTACCGACACCGGACGGGCCGGCGAAGATGAACGAGCCCGACGGGCGCTTGGGATCCTTCAGGCCGGCACGGGTACGGCGGATGGCCTTGGAAACCGCCTTGACTGCGTCCTCCTGGCCGATGATCCGCTTGTGCAGCTCGTCCTCCATGCGCAGCAGCCGGGTGGTCTCCTCCTCGGTCAGCTTGAACACCGGGATACCGGTCCAGTTGCCCAGCACCTCGGCGATCTGCTCGTCGTCGACCTCAGACACGACGTCGAGATCGCCTGAACGCCACTGCTTCTCGCGCTCTGCGCGCTGGGCGACGAGCTGCTTCTCCTTGTCCCGCAGAGCGGCGGCCTTCTCGAAGTCCTGCGCGTCGATCGCCGATTCCTTGTCCTTGCGGGCGACGGCGATCTTCTCGTCGAACTCGCGCAGGTCCGGGGGAGCGGTCATCCGGCGGATCCGCATCCGGGCGCCGGCCTCGTCGATGAGGTCGATCGCCTTGTCCGGCAGGAACCGGTCGTTGATGTAGCGGTCGGCCAAGGTGGCCGCGGCCACCAGAGCGCTGTCGGTGATGGACACCCGGTGGTGCGACTCGTAGCGATCGCGCAGACCCTTGAGGATCTCGATGGTGTGCGCCACCGTCGGCTCGCCGACCTGGACCGGCTGGAACCGGCGTTCCAGCGCGGCGTCCTTCTCGATGTACTTGCGGTACTCGTCGAGGGTGGTCGCGCCGATGGTCTGCAGCTCGCCACGGGCCAGCTTGGGCTTGAGGATCGAGGCGGCGTCGATGGCGCCCTCGGCGGCGCCGGCGCCGACCAGGGTGTGCAGCTCGTCGATGAACAGAATGATGTCGCCGCGGGTGTTGATCTCCTTGAGCACCTTCTTCAGGCGCTCCTCGAAGTCGCCACGGTAACGGCTGCCGGCCACCAGTGACCCGAGGTCGAGGGTGTAGAGCTGCTTGTCCTTCAGCGTCTCGGGAACCTCGCCGTTGACGATGGCCTGCGCCAGGCCCTCGACCACGGCGGTCTTGCCGACGCCGGGCTCACCGATCAGCACCGGGTTGTTCTTTGTGCGCCGGCTCAGCACCTGCATCACCCGCTCGATTTCCTTCTCGCGGCCGATGACCGGGTCGAGCTTGCCCTCCATGGCCGCGGCGGTGAGGTTGCGGCCGAACTGGTCGAGAACAAGCGAGGTCGACGGGCTTCCGGACTCGCCGCTGCGCCCGCCGCTGCCGGCCTCCGCGGTCTCCTTGCCCTGATAGCCGCTCAGCAGCTGGATGACCTGCTGGCGCACCCGGGTGAGCTCGGCGCCCAGCTTGACCAGCACCTGCGCCGCAACGCCCTCACCCTCGCGGATGAGGCCGAGCAGGATGTGCTCGGTGCCGATGTAGTTGT
>NZ_JAFMJZ010000129.1 GCF_017853185.1 Mycolicibacterium sp. | reverse complement strand
CCCACCTCACATTTCCGGACCCCCCTACCTCCACGCTCAGCCCCCTACCCACTCGCCCGCTTCCCCGTGGCCCCTGGCCTTCCCGCCCCGCCGCCAGGCACCCCCCGCGCCACACCAACCGACTCCCGAAAACGCCCCTGAATACCTCGGGCACATTGGCACAAGAATGTGCAATTGCGTCGGGCGTTATTGTGGGGGATGTCCCGGTGTCCGCGGTGCGACCGTGAACTACCCCCGCCGACCGGTGGGCGGGGCCGCCCCCGGGTGTGGTGCTCGACGGACTGCCGGCGCCTCGCCTCCAGCGAACGCGCCGCCGCGCAGCGCACCGGCCAACCCGTCACCGTCGTCGAGATCCACCGCGACCCCCCACGCGCCCGCCGCGCACCGGCCCGGCGGGGCCGGCCCCCGTCGGTGATCGGGTTGGCCGAAGCGATGCAGACCGATCCCCGCGCGTGTGCCCGCATCCTTGACGGACTGACCGAACTGGCCCGCGACAAAGACCTGCACCCCGAGGTCTTGTCCGCCGCGCGGCGACTGGCCCGCGCCGTGCTCCCCTACCGCTAGGCCGCCCACACGGCAATAGCCTCGGCCCCGGATCGACCACGCTCACTGGTCGGCGGGCATTCGAGTGGTCATGGAAATCGCGCGGCGGTGCTGAATACTCCGCAGCCCAGGAGGATCGGTTCAATGTCATACCCCGGTGGGAAAATCGGACGATGACGATGAACGCCGCGGAGCACTGGCAAGCCTGGCTGGAGCGGTGGGGCGACGCCTACGACACCGACGAGGAACGGCGAGCCGCATACCGCGATGCCAAGGCCAATCTGGCCAGACTCACCGAGGCCGCCGCCGACCGCCTGGACCGTGACCGCGAGCGCGGCGAGCAGGAGCCATGACGAGGCGAGCATCAGCATGTAGCGCCAGGTGATCCCGCTGCGCTGTCCGGTCACCGCACACCAGTTCTTCCGAGTCCGCTCTAGCCGCGCCTCGTCGGCGCGGGCGTCGAGAAGGGCGGCAGTCGTCTCGATCCCCTCGGCGGCAAGCGCCGCGGGCCGCGTCTCGGATCGCCGCGGCCCCCCATCCTGTCTTTCGGTCCCATTACTAGAGAAACGAGAACCCCTCCAAGGCGTCCTCCCCTCCCCCGTTTCCCCACGCCGCGGTGTCTCGTTTCTTGTCTCACACGGCGTGTCTCGAATCTCGGCTGTCGGCAGCCAGTGAGACCGTTGCGGGCATGACCGCCACGACACTGGGCTACGCCCGTATCAGCACCACCGGCCAGGACCTCGATACCCAGCGCGACGCCCTCACCGCCGCCGGCGTTCAGGCCGGGCGGATCTTCACCGACACCCTCTCCGGTGCCATCGGCACCCACCGCCCCGGACTGACGGCACTGCTGGACTACGCCCGAGAAGGGGACATCGTGATCGTCACCGCCATCGACCGGCTGGGCCGTTCGGTGGCTGAGGTGACCCGCACCATCGCCGACCTCGCTCAGCGCGGAATCCTGTTGCGCGCCTTACGCGAAGGCATCGACACCGCCACCCCCACCGGACGCGCGGTCGCGGCCATAATGGCCACCCTCGCCGAACTCGAACTCGAACTCGGCCGTGAACGGCGCGCCGCATCACGCCACGCACGCCGCACCCGCGGCGTGCCCGCCACTAAACCCCCCAAACTCAGCGCCGAACGCCAAGAGCAACTCCGCCGCCTAGCCGCCACCGGCGAACCCGTCGCCGAGCTTGCCGCTGCCTTCGGCATTGGCCGCGCTACCGCCTACCGCTATCTCGCCGAGTGACCGGCATCTCGCCGAGTGAACGGCGGGCTCGTCCCTCGCACACCGCACATTGCACGCGCGACACTGGGCATTTCGGCGCGATCCCATGCGTCTACCGACGCTCTTGCCTCGCCGGGGCCGACCGTTTGCACGGTAAAAGATCTAGACCCTTTCTCGCCCCGATTGTCTATGGGCCACCTTGGGAGGTAAGCCTGATCATGGACTGGTGGTCGCCGGTAGTGGCGTCGTCGGATCCGTCAGTATGGTGCGAATCCTGCTGTACCTCGACGATCACCGAGGCCGAGTTCGTGCGTCGCGCGTTGGATCAACATCAGGCCGACATGGCCGACGTGGCCCGGCTGGCCGGTGTAAATCCCCTCGGGACTCCCGGGACCGACGATGTCGGCGGATACACCTGTACCGGAACCCGGCGATCCGCTGAGAGAGCCGCGCGCCGTTGGTCTGGTGCGCAGGTGGATCAGCTCTCGGTGAGCTAGACGCCTTTTCGGCCGCTCAGTTACTCGACGAGAGCGTGATGGGCGCGCAGGTAAGGCCCTCCTCTGAGTGTGGTCACCTATGTTGTCCCCGGTTGAGGTAGTTGTCGTCGCCAATGTCGTGCTCCACCTCGGGGTGTGATCTCCTTCTGCTTGTGGAGCCGAATTGCTCTTCCAGATCATCACTGAACGCGAGGAAAGAGCGAGTATCGCTGCAGCGAGCAACCTGCCGTTCCGTAATGGGGAGCGGTGCTCCCCAACCCCCGCCTCGCAGCGATCGTCGACCGCATCACCTTCAACGCCCACATCCTCGAACCGCCCACATCCTCGAAACCGGCACCGAGTCCTACCGGCTGCGCACTTCGACCGCGAAATCTGCGACTCGGCGACGAAAGATCGGATAACCCCACCGGGGCCATCCAGGCGGTGCGCGGCCCAGGTCCAGTTCGCTGTTGGTGTGGGCGGCGGCGACAGCCTCGCAGTGACGCAGTCATTGTGGGGTTGAGCAAGTCAGCCCTGCCCGGTTCGCGTGCGCCCACCATGGCTAGTAAAATAAGCCAAACCTAACCTAACTAGAGCCAGGTCCGGCGTCTAGGCAGCACGGGCAGCCCCGGGCCGGGGTGGCTCAACCTCGGGGCGCAACGGGGATCGATTGAAGGGAGCGGGGTAGCAAAGGTTGCCGACACCGAAGTCTGAGGCCGACCGTGCACTCGCCGATTTCTGGCGGTCCTATGTTGAATCAGGCCGGGGCGGCTTCGGGTATGTCGTACGAGATCCGCTCGCAGCTCTGCGGGCGCTGCGCGCAGTTCAGAAGCTTCCTGTTGTCTATCCCCCCGATCTGTCCGACACCCCCGGTGGCCGGGAGGTCCAGCGGGTGCTGAATCAGAAGGGGCCCGGAGGTCTTCCGGCCCGGTGGTGGAGCCTTGCGGCGCTTCCCGTCCCGGATAGTCCGCAGGACTCTCTGAAAAACCCCGAAGCCAAGCGGCTTCGCTATCACCTCAGATGGGCCGAAAAGGAGAACGTCACCTGCCGACCGGTACACCCGGGCGAAAGGACCGGTCTGCTGGAGCGGGCTAACGCCCGCGAGATCATGCACACCGACCCGACCTACCGGATCGCCAACCCCCGAAATGACGATCTCCTGGAGCACGACCTCTGGTTCGTCGCTCAGGATGACGACGCCGGAGAGCCACTCATGCTTGCCGTGGCCGCCGTCGACGGCGAGTTGAGCGTGCTGCGCTACTTCCGCACCCTGGGCGACAGTGAGCGACACACGCTGAGCCGCTACCCCACCCACATGGCGCTTGTGGAGGCGCTGGCCGAACGACGCGTGCGCTGGCTGCTGGACACCGAACCACCGGCGGCCCAGACCAACGGCGTACGGCTCTTCCAGCGCAACCTCGGCTTCCGCCACGTCCGCATCCGCAGGCCGGGGATAGGGGGACAGATGAATTGGGCCACCGGTTTCTTGGCGCTCGGGTAGCGCCCGGCGGACTCCTCCACGATCGAGGCCACCGAGCCCCCTGCCACCGTGGCGGGCATGGCCGCGACACTGGGTTTAGCCCGGGCCGAAGCAATCGCATTTTGCGATGTAATGACGCAATTGCGTCATTACGTCTTATTGGAAGAGAGCCATGCGCCGGGACGAAGAATGGGAATCATGACCACCTACCCGGTGAGCACAACACCGAGCGGCGTCATAGTGGTGCGCCCCGAAGGACGGCTGAACATGCCGACCGCACCGAAACTCCGCCAGCAGCTGCACGACCTGATCAACGACGGGAACACCCGACTGGTGGTCGATCTCGCCGCGGTGCAATCCATCGACTCCGCGGTACTGGGTGCCCTGATCGCTGGCCTGACGGCGGCCAAGAAGGCCGGCGGCGATCTACGGATCGTCGCGCCGTCACAGCAAGTCGCCACCGTGTTGGAACTGACCCGCCTCACACGCGTGCTGCCCGCCTACCCATCCGTCGACGCCGCCTTCTCCGATGGATGACGAAATCACCACCCACAACCGTCGACGCGATCAGAACCCTGGACAAAACGGGCACCCCGCGCACCAACATCGCACGCGCGCTGGGCATTTCGACGATCCAGCGTCTACCGCAGCCTCCAACCGGGCCGTCCAATTCAGCGGTCCAGTGCGCGGATCAGCAGCTCCTTGATCTCCGCCTGGCCTTCCTCAAGGGCTAGCGGTCGGGGACTCGGAAGAATCCGCGTGCCCGGGCGGACAGTGATTGGCGTACCTGTGTGAGCGCAACGGCGGCGATGGGCGACAGATCGTCGGTGGCAAGCCAGGCCGCTTTCGGTCGGCCCTGGCCGCCCAGTCCGTCCAGCGGGTGGCGCCGTGTCGACAGGATGCAGGCGAGATCCCAGGGTTCGACGATGAACCGCTCGCCGTTGATTTGGGAGCCGGCAGGGATCGGGCGGCCGGAGAGGTCCAGGTGCAGGGCCCGCACCACGTCGATCCCGGCGTCGTCTTCAAACATCCGGAACTGTGCGCCCACGCGGGGGTTGAAGTCGAGTAGGTAGTACCAGCCGGTGCTGCGGTCGAGTCGCCAGTCCATGTCGAAGATGCCCCGATAACCGACTCGGGCGCAGAACTGCCTGGCCAACATGGCCAGTTCCGGATCGGCGGCGGTGTACGCGGCGGCGGTGGCCCCGCCGTGCGCGGGCCAGGTCCGGATCTTGCGGCCGGTGAAGACGACGTCTGCGCGGGTGGTTTCGTCGCAGTAACCGTGGGTGAACCAATCCTCGCAGTGCTCGTCGGGTAGAAATTTCTGCAATAACACCTGATACGGCTCGGCCCAATTCCGGGCCATCGTGATGAGCTCCTCGCGGGTCCGCACCAGGGTGGAGTTCTCTACGCTTTGGACCTGGCCGCGCAGCGCGGTGCTCTTCACCATCACGGGGATGTCGATCACGTCGACGACAGCGTCGAGTTGCGCCATCGTGTCGACCGCGACCGAGGGTGGTATCGGAGTCGACGTCCGGTGACATATCTCCTCGAGGCTCTGTTTGTCCGCTAACTCGGCGGGCAGCGTGGGGGCGATGTCGGGGATGAGGAACCATTCCTCCAGCACTGCGCGGCGGCGGGCGACGAAGACGGCCATCTCGTCGGAGGTGCAGACGATCACCGATCGGCGGCCCATGGTGCGACCGAAGTCCATCAGGCGGTTGAGTAACGCGTCGTATCCCTCGCCACTATGCGGCTGCCACAGAATCTGCCCGCGCAGGTACCGGGATTTTGCGACCGGCGCCTGTGGATCTGCGACCACCGCATACACCGGCACGCCGGCCCGGCCGAGGGTGCGGAAAACGCCCAGGCAATTGTGCTGCAGCGGAAACGGCGTCACCCACAGCACGACGGCGGGAACCTCGGTGTCCAGGTCTGGCCCAGGGCGGGAGCGGTCGGGCCGAAGGATCAGGTTCGTCCATCGCTCCCGGTCACGGCCCACCGGGCGAACCGTACCGTCGCGGTCCGGAAATGTCGCCGATGCGGGTTAGTCGCTTCAGGACGGGCCGTCGACTTCGTCGATGAAGTCGATGAGGACCGCGGAAACATCGCCTCTATCGGGGAAGGGCAGCATGTGGCGTTGACGCGGGTCGGGACCGATCGCCGCATAGGATCACAGCCGTGGCGTCACTTGCAGAACTCGAAGCCCGCGTCGCGGCGCTGGAAGCAGACCGCGCCGACTACCGGGCGGTGCTGGCTGCTGTGGGAGTGGTCGCCGAACGACTCGATGACGCCACCGTGAAGATCGAGGCGCACCGGGAAGCGATCAACGCCCTCGGCGAGAGGGTCTCCGGGTTTCAAGCCGAAGTGCGTGACCGCTTCGACCTGATCAACCGCAACCATGAGGACGATCGTGCCGAGGCCGTGGCCTTCCGCCGGTCAGTCGAGGACGGCCAAGCAGAGTTGAAAGACCTCATCCTGCAAGCCCTCGACCGGCGCGCCGATCAGTAAGACGCCCAACCGGGCACTAGCTCACCAGGGCTTGTGCCAAATTCCCCCGCCTATCGACTGCCGGGACAGACACACAGTTTTGGGGACATGCCGCGCCGAGCATCCCTGCACGTCGGCGGAAAGCTCGGCCCCCCAGGACCAGGCCGCAGGATTTCCAATTCCAACCGTGAATAGATGCATAGATAGATGCGCGTCAACCCATAACTAAAATAGGGTTTGATCAGAGCATTTCGGGGCGAGCGTGGTGCACCGCGGCGAGGATCAGCGATTGGACCGTGACGCCTTTCTCCGCGGCCAGGATTTTCAGCCGTCGGTGGGTGTCGACGTCCACGTCGAGAGTCGTCCGGACTCCGGCCACTCGCACATACTCGACGGCGGTTGCGGCCAGCCGGGCCGGCGTTTTGAGTCCGCCGCCGATGGCCTCGCGCACGAGTTCGCCGACGCTGGTGCCCGCGTGGACGGCCGCGACCTTCAGCGCGGTCAGGCCGGCATCGGGGTAGAGGACCGTCGTCCGGGTCATCGCGGCGGAATGCGTCCGTGGGCGCCCGCGACGGGCCGCGGCAGGGGCGGGGTCTGTCACGGCCGGGGCCGGAGCCGGGGCCGGGGACTGAAAAACATCGGCCGCGCGGGCGGCTGGTGTGTCTCCGGTCGGCCGGCGGATCGCGGGCGGGCGGGGGTCTAGCTGGCCGGCGCGGTCCCGGCTCATGCGCTGGCCTCGCTCATTGCGGCCGAGACCTCAGCCCACACATCGAGGTAGTCCCACAGCCGGTCAGGGCTGCGGCCGAACGACTCAAGGATGGCTTGCCGCCGCCGCACAACCGCATGCAGCACCGGGGCACCAGCACCGCGCAGATGAGCGGGGACGGCAGTCGCCAGGGCGGTCCGCATGTCGACGCCGGTCAGCAGGATCGCGGTGGCGCGGTGGGTGGTGAGGTCCAGCGTGGGCCACACACGGTCAACGTCGGCGGGAGCCGCACCGCTGGGGATCAGCACCAGATCTGCCGCGTCGATCGCGGCGTCGATCACCGAGGCCGTTCCTGGCGGGGTGTCGATCACAACCAGGCCGCCCAGCGGGCAGCGCGCCGCCGTGGCGGCGAGGTCTGCCGCCGAGACCGGCACCACAGGGAACGGCAGCGGGGTCCCGGCGGCAGCCGCGCGATCCGCCCATGACGACGCTGACCCCTGCGGGTCGGCGTCCAGCAGCGTCACGGCGCGGCCGCCAGCCGCCGCCGCGCACGCGATAAACACGCTGCTAGTGGTCTTGCCAACCCCACCCTTTGTATGTACGAGCGAGAGAATCATGGGGAAGAGCATACGCCCTGATGGGTAGATGTACGCGCATCCACCCATAAAATAATTGGTGCTGTGTGTTCACCTGTCCACCGGGCGCTGATTGATCGCGAAATCGCCGAACTGTGCGCCGAACTTTGGCGACGCTGATGCCGCATCGGGTCGTGTTATCCGATAACGACACGCCGAGCGTGCTGCGGTGTTTTCTGGGGCCAAAGTGAAAAGGTCGACGCATGGCCCAACGCAAGAGTCATAAAGGGGATCGGGCTCAGATCATGGCCCGGCCCGATCGCATCGTCTACGACATCGTCAAGTCCAAGGCTGCCGAACTCGGCATTCCGATGGGCCAATACGTCGCCGACGTACTCGCCGAGCACACCGGACACCCGGAGTTGGTGCGCGAGCTCAACAAGCACCGGGAGGTACTGCCGCTGGCGATGTGACGCCGCGGCCCGGGCCATCGCGGTCCGGGCAGATGCCGACATCTTCATAGCGGTGTTGGACAAGCCCGTGACATGACGAAGGCCCCGCGTTAGCGGGGCCTTGTCTGAGGGTTTGAACCGAGTAACCAGCTCGGTTCCGGGTCCGCACCCGTTGCCCCTGAAAGGGACGTGTCTTGCCTGACTCGTCTCACGGTAGCGCACACCTGTCTGCAGTTCTAGACGGAACGCACCGTGATGTATCAAATAGTGATCTTCGCCCGGTTCTCTACCGCGGCTGTAGCGCGTCGCTGCGCCGGCGTGGGGTGGTGCGTACCCGCCCGTGGGTGCTGCGGATCGCCCAGGCGGTGTGTGACCGGGGTGCCGCCGAGTCCGCCGACACTGCTGCGCCGAACCCGCCGCGGATCGTCCTGGAGCTCGAGGACGGAGTGTGGGCCGGTGTTGGGTGCTGGGCCGGCCGCGCTACGCGGTGGGTGCACTTCACGGTGCCGATCGCCTACGACGTGCGTTACGAGCGGTGTGTGCGCCCGGCGCTCAAGGACAACCAAGTCAGCCGTGCGGCAGTCCTGAAGGTGGCTGCGGCCCGGGCCGGCTACGCCGAGTACGCCACCGGCCGGCAGTGCCGGCCCACCAACGCCCGCCTGGCCGCCGACACCGGACTGTCGGTGCGCACCGTGCAGCGCGCCGACGCCGCCCTGCGACTGCTGGGGGTGGCCACCGAGGTGCTGCGCGGGCGCCAACGCACCCGCGTCGAACGGTTGGCGTCCTGGCGGGTCGGCGACCGCGGACGCGGCTGGGCCTCGGTGTGGGCGCTGCACGACAATGCCGCGTTGGCCCGCACCGTTCATACGCTGTCACCCCATCCCGAAGGGTCTCTTGTAGGAACACCCATCTCTTGTTCTTCTCCACTTACTACGAGTGGCCGCCGCCCTGCGGGCGTCGGTGGGCGCGGCGCGAGGCGCCGCGGAAGCCCCGATGAGGGGGGTGGGCGGTTGGCGGTGGCGTGGCGGACCGATCCGCATTCACCGCCGTGGGCACGCCGGCACAGCGTGCACGCCTGGGCCGCGGTGCTGGCCGGCCCGGCAGCCCACAGGTGGTGTGCCCGGGATGTCAATGCGTTGATCGCCGATTGGGCCGGGGTGCGCGGCTGGGTGCCCACCGATCCGCATACCGCGATCGGGTTGCTCGGGGCGATGCTGGCCTGGCACGGGGATCTGTCGGTACGCCCGGCCGCCCTGGAGATGGCGCGCGAGGCCGCCGAGCTGGCCGCCGCCCGCGCCCGGATCACCGCCCAGCTGGCTCAGCGCGAGCACAGCGCCGCCGCCCGGGCGGCTGGCCGGGCCGCCCTGGCCGGGCCGGGGCGGGCC
>NZ_JAFMJZ010000128.1 GCF_017853185.1 Mycolicibacterium sp. | reverse complement strand
ACGGTGGTCCCATCCCCCTGGCAACCAGGTGGTCCCATCACCCTGGCAAGCGACAGTAGGTCCCCTGGGGTGGTGGAAATTGGGGCTGCCTGATCGGGTGGCCGTGTCGGTCCCGGGGTTTTGGGGGCCATCGCGTGAGGCTCTGTGAGTAACGACCAAGAAACTCACGGATGAGGAAACACGCGATGACCCTGGATCAGTCTGCCCTATTGGAGCTTTCGTCGGCGTTGCGCAGCGCCGACGGTGATCAGATGATGCGCATGATGCTCGCGGCGATGCTGCAGGCGTTGGTTGATGCCGAGGCCACCGAGAAGATCGGTGCCGGCCGCTATCAGCGCAGCGACACCCGAACCACCTCCCGCAATGGCACCCGCCCCAAAACGGTGTCGACCACGGCCGGTGATGTGCTGGTCAAGATCCCCAAGCTGCGGTCGGGTTCGTTCTTCCCGAGCCTGCTCGAACCCCGCCGGCGTATCGACGTCGCCCTGCACGCGGTGATCATGGAGGCCTACGTGCACGGCACCTCCACCCGCAAGGTCGATGACCTGGTGGCTGCCCTGGGGGTGGAGTCGGGGATCTCCAAATCGGAGGTCTCGCGCATCTGCGCCGACCTCGACGCCGACGTCACGGCGTTCAACACCCGTGACCTGTCCGCGCAGGCATTCCCGTATGTGTTCCTCGACGCCACCTACTGCAAGGCCCGCATCGGCGGCGACAAGGCCGGCAAGGGCTCGAAAGTGGCTTCCCAGGCCGTGGTGATCGCCACCGGCGTGGCCGCTGACGGGCGCCGGGAGGTGCTGGGCTGCGCGGTCGGCGACAGCGAGACCGAGGCGTTCTGGAGCGAGTTCCTGCGCAGCCTGCGTGAACGCGGCCTTGCCGGGGTGCAGCTGGTGATCTCTGATCACCACCGCGGATTACGCAATGCCATCGACACTGTGATGCTCGGGACGGCCTGGCAACGCTGCCGGGTCCATTTCATGCGCAACGTGCTGGCCAAGGTGCCCAAAGCGTCTGCGGAGATGGTCGCCGCTGCGGTGCGCACCATCTTCGCCCAGCCCACCGGCCCACTGGTACGCACCCAGGTCGAACAAGTCGCCACCACCTTGGACACCCAGTTCCCGAAGGTCGCCCAGATGCTGCGCGAGGCCACCGAGCAGATCACCGCGTTCGCTGACTTCCCCGAGGCCCACTGGCGCAAAATCTGGTCGACCAACCCGATCGAACGACTCAACCGGGAAGTCAAACGCCGCACCGACGTGGTTGGTATCTTCCCCAACCCCGCAGCGCTGGAACGGCTGGCAACCTGCGTACTCATCGAGGCCCACGACGAATGGCAAGCCGCCGACCGCCGCTACCTCTCGGAGACCTCCATGGCCCTGCTCAACCCGCCAGAACCGACAGCCATCCCACCCAACACCCAACCCGCCGAGGAGATAATGGACACACCCGCCCAACTCACTGCATAATCACTATCGAGCAGAGCTCAACGCGCACAACGATTTACACCACTCCACGGGCCTCTATCCAGCCTCAGCAGATAATGTGCAAATCACGGGAATAAGGGGGCAGACTTTCGTGCGCACAGAAGACAGCGGTACACCTGAGCAGTTCAAACTCTCAACCCTTGAGATGTTCGCGCTTCACGCGCTACGTCGGCAGATGATGCGAACCGATCTGCGCAATGAGACGAACGCCAAAGCCCGGAAGCGCAAGCGCGACACGATTCGACGCCATCACTCTGAGTTCCTCGCCACGATCGGATCGGTAGACGACGAATCCTTGATTGCCCATGTGGACATCACCGACGCCGCTAAAAGGCTCGCAGGACGCATCGACAAACGTTCCCGCGCAATGATCCTGCTCGTCGACCTAATGACCTTCAACCCCTGGCACCCAGAGGACAAATGGGTACCTACCGCCAGAAAGGAAGCCCTGAAGGCCGCCGCCGACGAATTGGCCGGTGTCAGTACCGAGGATCTGGCGGCAGCTACCAAGGAGTTCGACGCACTGTTCAAGGAGTTGCGTCAAAAGTCGATCAAGTGGGGGCGAGTCGCGGCAATAGGCATCGTTGGGGCAGCGGTCGGAGTCGCCACGGGCGGTCTGGCTGCCCCCTACATCGGCGGGATGATCGGCGCCTCGATGGGACTATCGGGTGCGGCTGCCACGTCTGCAGGACTGGCGGCGCTCGGAGGCGGTGCTCTGGCTGCTGGCGGATTCGGTGTCTTCGGTGGGACGATCCTCGTCGGTGGGGTCGGCGGAGTAGTCGCCGGGGGTGCTGCAGGAGCCGCGACGCGCTACAGCCCCGCTGGCGCAGGTGAGGTCATTCTAGATGCGATCAAGCTGGAGCTATTGGCCAAACTAGTCCTCAATGACTCACCCGATCGTGACCAGAAGATCCGTCGAGTGGTCGAAGGCCTCAACTATCGACTCAACGAATTCTCCGAAAAGATCAATCTGCTCAGCGAGCAAATTGTGGAGAAGCGTTCCGAAATAAGGAAACTCCGAGATGAGAAGGCGCAAATCGCTGGCGATCATGACGCACTCTCCGATGAGCTCCGCGGGTTGAAGCAGGAGAACAACGCGCTTCGTGAGGAGCTGAACAAGCTGAAAGAAGCACGCACGGAAGCTAAGGAAGCGGTGGCCACCCTCGAGGTCATCCGTGACCGGATTGCGGAGCCTGTTTCATGAACGCCGACGAACTCGATCGAAACCTTGACACCATTCGTCGAAGACTTGAAGCGATGGATGCTGCGGTAGTCGATGCGCTTTCCGACGATCCGACACCGAGCGAACTGCCCATCGCTTCACCTACGCAGTCCTATGCGGAACTCACCGCGTTCAACGATCGCCTGCGCAACGAGAAATGCTGGACTGAAGTAGATCTCGACGCGGCGCTCACGCCCGAACTCGCGGCCAAGCTCGACCAATGGCGCAGCCTCCAGCGCATTCCGTGGTCAACTGCTGACATCGCGGCGGTAGGCCTTGCGGGCATGGTTGGCGGAACTTGCGTCTGGTTTGATGCGGCGATTGACCGGATGATCCGTCAATGGCTAAAACCGCTGAATCAGACGCGTCTCATTCAGGCGTTTGAGAAGGCTGGCAAGCAACTTCCAATCGACTACATGGGTCCTGGGTTCGGCGGGAGGGCCCATCGAGTCAAGTCAGCAGGCCACGACCTCGCACGGCCCTTTACCGCGTTGAGGCAGATCATGGATGGTCAATTTGACGGGATCCGTTGGTCATTTGGTGAGCGCGTAACAGCGACGAAGGCCTTCGAGCCAGTCCAATCCTTCGAAGAAGCTTTGCTGCGGTGGGTGATGCACCTGATCGCCGACGTTCTCACCCCGATGAGCCTGCCCATCCCCGGTTTTTCCTTGCTCTACGAAAGCAACAGCCAAACCATCAGCAAATTCGCCCACCATGCCTACGCCGGAATCCGTCCCGGAGAGGGGCTGAACCTACGATCCGCCCTCGTCGCCCCCGGGATGACGGCAATCGCCACAGAGACCGTAGTACGCACACACGTCCATCTCACCGCCCTGCGAGAGCGGGGCTCGGCTGAGCTCACAGGCCAAGAAGCCCGCAAACGCAATGAGCTATGCCTAGCGGCCCATTCACTAGTTGGCGCCGCGTCCATCGGGAAAGCCGTAGCTCAAGGGATCGTCTTCGAATACGGGGTACACCCCGCACAGATCCGCCACGTGAATTTCCCGACCTTAATCATGGCGGGTAAGGCGGCACTCCAAGTGGCGAGCGACTTCTCGGCCGAGCGCCGAGCCGCAGCGCCCAGCTGGGACGAACTTCTCCTCGACCTCGCGCAGCCGTGGCAGCTCGATCTGGCGTGCGCTGTGGAAGCGACTTGGGCGACCGAATGCTAAGCCTTAGATCGCGCCGGCGCGCCGGTGGTGGTGATTCGGGCTGTGGGTAGGGGTGATTCAGCGTCCTGGGGGCATTCAGCTCCAGCACATTCCGAGCGAAGTCAACACCGCAGAGTCCCCACTACACGAGCGCTAATGACTCGCGAGTTGGGTCTCAACCGAAAACTGAGCGCCCTCTCCGGAACGGAGAAAATGTCACAGTGGCGAAACGTTCCGCAAAGTCCGGAACCCAACGTCGACGAACTTTCGTGCTCAAGCCCTCGCCGGCCGGCCCGCCGCCTGCCTTGCGCAGTTCCCTGCGAACACGCGCGACACGAATAGCCGACGCAGACTCGAGCGCCGGGCAGGATGGGTCGGATCGGCGGCGCTCCTGCCGTGACCACTTCTGCACCCAAGGAACGATTCGCTGTGTCTGAATTTTCAGCTTCCCAGCCCCCCCGATGGCTTGATGTGGCCTCGATCGCGCTGGTCGACCGAGTGGCGCAGCGTGGAATGACGATTCCCGTGGGCGCCGTCGCGGTCTTCTTGGCCGAGCAGGGCAGTGCGGTCGCCGGACTCCTCGGTCTGACTTCAGGTCGCCATGCCATGCCCTATCTGGATGACGATGTTCTCGACGACCTCGCCGATCAGATTGTCTCCTCCTACGCCGCCGAAGAACCGGGCGCCAATCTCTTCGCGCTGCCGCGCACCGGCCATATCAGCGTGGCAAACTTCGGCCGGCTGATTTCCGGACTGGCCGAAACTCTCCTGTTCTTTGAAACCCATCCACCGATCACCGACGCCGATCGAAGCGCGCGTCGCCACGAAACCACCCAGCTTCTTTCACTGGCGGGGCTAATCCAGTCTGAACACAACGGCAACGGACCCATCGCCGTTCCGCCCGCCGTACTTGCCCGAATCGCCCGAACCCTGACGACCGCCGCCGGTCTCACCGATGACGTCGACCTAGCGGCCGCTCTTCGACGCGACAGCATGCGCGCGCACACGACAGCGACCTCGCCCCACGCCTAGAACTATGACTTGCTTTTGTTTGTGAACTCGTCGGGCGCAGTGCGCCGATCAACAACGGGAATAGCGTCGGGGCACTGTCATATGGTCGCGGCCCGGCACGCCGAAATCGGTCGTCGTCGTCGGACACGCCTTCAGCAAAGCAGCACTTTATGACCACCACGGGTTACCGTTTCACGCATAACAGGCAATATGTCAGATATGCTGGTCCGGGGTAGCTGGTCTCCCCGAGCCCCCAATTGTCCGTTTCGGCGCTCTCAAGGAAGTTCCGGATCGGACATCCCGTCGCGCAACCCCCGGAGAGGAATTGGGAATCGGATGAGCACCGCTGACCTCGCCAGCGTGGCGCGCGTCGATGCACTGCTGGCCGAATTTCGCAGGTATTACCCCGATGCGTTGGCGGTCAGTGGCGGCCTGGTTGAACGCCGCGGAGAGCCGGGCCTGGAATGGCCCGACTGGTGTTGGTTGCCGATGGCGGCAACGGTGGCCTACCTGACATCCCGCGGTGTTCACGGCGATCGACTCGGCACGGACATCGGCCGTGTGGCGGCTCTGACCCAGTGGCGGTTGGGTCGCGGCGTGTACCAGATCGACCCGGAGGTCGCCGGGTACTCGACGGGTGCGTTGTGGCACTCCGCTGGCGGCGGTGCGGCGCACTGGCAGCAGGCGGTGCTGCCGCCGGCGGAAACCTGGACTCGTCTGCCCGAATGGTGTTGCTACGTGGAGTTGCCGCCCCAGGCGTATGACCAGCTCGGTGGTGCCTTCCGGTTCCTGGGGAGCTTCGTGCATCTGGAGTTCGATACGCACAGTGGGCGTCCCGAACTGCGGTTGGTGTTGGACACCGACGGCACTTGGGAGGGGTTGTTGCCGATCCCGGTGTACCTGGATCGGCCGACGCTGGGAGCGGCCATCAACGACATGTCGGCCAATGCTGATGCCGCCGCCACGGGGGCGATCGGTGCCGACGCGCGGTCCTTACAGGGCGCCTCGGACGGGACGCAGTTGAAGGGGCTGGCCGCCTGGATGGTGTTGCCGCTGGTGTTGTCCCTAATTGACCCGGCAGTCCGGATAGTCGGCGATGTTGGGCCGCCGCCCACCGCCCGGGCCGGCCGGTGGCTGCCCGCCCCATCGACCCGGCTCTGCCACGTGTCGTATCGCTCGCCCACCTTGAAATCGGTATGACCGCGACGCAGCGGGCTCGCCCCGAGTGGTTCGCCAGCTTCCTTGCCGACCGCGGAACCCAGAAACGTTCAGCGCACACCCTGGCCGCGTATTGCCGCGACTTCGACGCGATCGCCGAGATCATCGTGGGGGGAACCGATCTAACGGCGCTGCGCCTGTCCGACATCAACCGCGACGCCCTGCGGTCAGCGTTCGCGCTGTTCGCCCCCACCCATGCGGCGGCCTCGGTTCGGCGGTGCTGGTCGACCTGGAACACCCTGTGCACCGATCTCTACGACGATGAGTTGATTCCCGCCAACCCGATGGGGTCAGTCGGCCGCCCCAGAAGCGACGAAACTCTGTCGAAAGCTCTGCCGCCCAACGTGATCGACGCGCTGCTCGACACTCTGGATGCCGATCAGGCAATGCCACGCCGCCGGCGGGACGATTGGGTTGAACGCGACCGGGCGATGCTGCTAACCGCGCTGCTGGCGGGGCTGCGTTTGGAGGAACTGGTCGGGATCAACTTCGGTGACATCCGTCTCGTCGGCGACGGCGCGTTGGTTCACGTGCGGGGCAAAGGCCGGAAAGATCGGCGCGTGCCCATCGAAGCCCCACTCGTCAGAGACCTTAAGGTCTACCTGGCCAGCCGGCGTACCCGGTTTCCGAGTGGGCGGCGCGGGTCCTCCCCCGCCGGGGGACTGGGCAGTTGGCCGGCTGACGCGCCGCTATTCATCAGCGCCAAGGACGGCGCCCGGATCACGCGCAGCACCGTGCAATACCGCGTGCTGCGGCTGTTTCGCCGGGCGGGAGTGGACTCTGAACGCCAGCGCGGCGCCCTGGTCCACGGCCTGCGGCATACCTTCGCCACCGATCTCGCCAACGCGAAAGTCAGTGTGTACGAACTGAAATCGCTCTTAGGGCACACGTCCATCGCCACCTCGCAACGGTATGTCGAGGGGGCTGGGCAGGAAACCCGGGCCGCCGCGGCCCGCAACCCGCTCTACGAGCGGCTGCGCGGAGACTGACATCTTCGTGCCTACTCCCCTGCTGCCGGGGCGTGGAAGTACACCTGCCAGGGGTGCTGCTCGGCGGCCAGGTTCCGGGCACGCTGGTCGTCGCGGGCGGCCCGGCGAAGTCGTCGGTCGATCGTGAACGCCGGGCGGCGGCCGATGGTTTGCAACGACTCGATCAGCAGGCGCATCTGATGGTCAGAGAGATCGTCGGGGTCGCCCGTGACGGTGCGGGATGTGATGACCACATCACCGCGAAGAATGGGGGTCTGCTTGGCAGAGAACTGGGTGAGGGCGAACAGCATCTTCGTCGCTGGTGCATTCAGCCGGCGTCCACCCAGCAGAGATGGGGTGACCCAGAATTGGTAGGTGCCGTCTGAGCTGCTCAGAGCCTCGACATGGCCCGAACCCAGCCTGTCGGCGATGTCGGCGACATCCCTGACGGTGATGGAATACAACTCCTGGTTGCGACTGGCGAGCACGCTCCGCATGAGAACCAGCATCCCATGGCGGGCGGACATATCACCGGGGCCGCGGAGACGATGCGCGTGATCGGGATGGCGTACCTGCGCCGGCAAGGGCTCCGTTACCGGCGAAAAGCTCGGCCTGCTGGAGAACCAGTTCGACTGCCTTGTCCTCGCGGTCAGGGGGGTAGTCGTATTTGGCGAGGAGTCTGCGGATTTTGGTGCGCATCGCGGCCCGCACGCTCTCTTTGAGGTTCCAGTCGATGGTGGCGCTGGCGCGCACCGCCTCGACCAGTTCGTGGGCGATTCTTTTCAGTGTCGTATCGCCCATCTCCAGCACCGCGGCATCGTTTTGCACGACGGCGTCGTAGAAGGCGATTTCGTCGGCGGCCAAACCCAGTTCCTGGTGGCGTTTCTGGTCGTCACGCATCTCCTTGGCCAGCTTGACCAGTTCGGCGATGACTTCGGCGGTAGTCAGCGACCGGTTGGTGTAGCGGTTGATCGCTTCCTCAAGCTGCTCGGAAAACCGCCGTGCCTGCACGACGTTGGTTCGTCGCACCGTCTTGATCTCGTCGTTGAGGAGTCGTCGCAGCAGCCCCATCTGCAGGTTCGGCTTGTCCTTGTCGGCCAGAGAGTCGAGGAACTCGTCGGACAGGATGGAAAGCTCAGGGGTCTCGACGCCGGCGAGCTTGTAGATGTCGACGACCTCATCAGCGGTCACCGCCTCGTTGACCAATTGCGCGATGGCGGTGTCGATCTCCACTCCACCGGACCCGCCGCGGCCGGCGTCGGGATTCTGGATCTTCAGGATGGCCGACCGTACGTCGATGAATAGCCGCACGTCGTCGCGGATCGCGACGGCCTCATCGCGGGCCCCGCACAGGGCGTACGCCTTGGCCAGGGCCAGGACCTGGTCGACGAACCGCTCGGTGCGGTCAGGGTCGCTCATCACGAAGTCCACCACCACGGCGTGCTGGGTGAGCCGCTCGGCCGGGGGCAGGTTCGGGGAGGGGTCGTAGTCGCAACCGTGCAGCAGCGCGGCGATGATGTCGTGCTTCTCCAGCAGCGCAGCCACGATGTCCTCGATCGGCACCCCGGCCTGGTCCCGGTCGGTCGGCGAGTATTCGGTGAGCGCCTTCTGCAGATTGGAGAACACCCCGATGTAGTCGACGATCAGCCCGCCGGGCTTGTCGCGGAAAGTGCGGTTCACGCGGGCGATGGCCTGCATCAGCCCGGCGCCCTGCATGGTCTTGTCCAGGTACATGGTGTGCATCGACGGGGCGTCGAACCCCGTGAGCCACATGTCACGCACGATGACCAACTCCAGCGGGTCGTTAGGGTTTTTGGCCCGCAGCTTCAGATCCTTGCGAACCTCTTTGGTGTAGACGTGGGGCTGGAAGCCGGCCGGGTCATCGGTAGACCCGGTCATGACGACCTTGATCACACCCTTGGCCGGGTCGGGGTCGTGCCAGTCGGGGCGCAGCGCGACGATCTTCTCGTAGAGGCGCACCGCGATGCGCCGCGACATCACCACGATCATGCCCTTGCCGAATAACGCTTCCCGGCGCTTCTCCCAGTGCTCGACGATGTCGGCGGCGATGAGGTCCAGGCGCTCCTCGGCGCCGACGATGGCTGCCAGCCGCGACCACCGCGACTTGGCTTTGGCCGCTTCGGATTCCTCGACGTTCTCGGTGATCTCGTCGGCGGCGGCATCCAGGGCGGCGTAGTCGGCGGCACTGATTTCCACCTTCGCCAGCCGGGACTCGTAGAAGATCTTGACCGTCGCCCCGTCCTCCACCGCACGGGTGAGGTCGTAGATGTCGATGTA
>NZ_JAFMJZ010000019.1 GCF_017853185.1 Mycolicibacterium sp. | reverse complement strand
AAGCACGTCCTGATCGTCGCAGGCCCGGACGCCGAGGAGATCGAGGGCACCGAGAACTTCCACCGCCTGCTCGACGCCGCCTCGGATGTGGCCCCGATCGAACCGACCACCGCCGACGACCCGTCGCTGTTGCACTTCACCAGTGGCACCACCGGAACACCCAAGGGCGCCCAGCACGTGCACGGCGCGGTGGCCATGCACTACACCACCGGCCGCTACGCCCTCGACCTGCACGACGGCGACATCTACTGGTGCACAGCCGATCCCGGCTGGGTCACCGGAACGGCCTACGGCATCATCGCGCCACTACTGCACGGTGTCACCTCGATCATCGACGAAGCCGAGTTCGACGCCGAACATTGGTACCGCATCCTGCAGGACGAGGCCGTCACTGTCTGGTACACCGCCCCGACGGCGATCCGGATGCTTATCAAAGCGGGCCCGGATGTGGCCGCCAAGTACAGCTTTCCCCATCTGCGGTTCATCGCCAGCGTCGGCGAACCCCTCAACGCCGAGGCGGTCTGGTGGGGGAAGCGGGTGCTGGGCCTACCGATCCACGACAACTGGTGGCAGACCGAGACCGGCGGAATCATGGTGGCCAACACCCCCGCCTTCGACATCAAGCCCGGCTCGATGGGCCGGCCACTCCCCGGGGTCGAGGTCTGCGTGGTCGACCATGATGAGGACACCGGGGCCGTCACCGTGATCGACGAACCGGATGTCGAGGGCGAACTCGCCTTGAAAGTCGGCTGGCCGTCGATGTTCCGCGGCTATCTCAATCAGGATGAGCGCTACCGCAAGTCGTTTTCGGGAGACCTGTACCTGTCCGGCGATCTGGTCAAGCGCGACGCCGATGGTTACCTGTGGTTCATCGGCCGGGCCGATGACGTCATCAAGGCGTCCGGCCACCTGATCGGACCGTTCGAGGTGGAGAACGTGCTGACCGACCATCCGGCGGTCGCCGAGGCGGCCGTCATCGGCAAGCCGGATCCCACCTACGGCGCGATCGTCAAAGCGTTCGTGACACTCAAGACCGGCTACACCGGCGACGAGGATCTGCGCCGCGACCTGATGGGCCAGGCCCGCAAGCGGCTGGGCGCCGCAGTGGCGCCGAAGGAGATCGACTTCGTCGACAGCCTGCCGCACACCCGCAGCGGAAAGATCATGCGCCGGTTGCTCAAGGCCCGCGAGCTCGGCCTGGCCGAGGGCGACACTTCCACTTTGGAGACGCCTTCGGGAACCCTGGAATCCCCTGCGACAGAGGCGAAGTCATGACAGACCCGGCACTGGCCCGGGCGCTGCTGACGGACATGATCCGGATCCGGCGCATGGAGGAGAAGTGCGCGGAGACCTACAGCGCCGGCAAGATCCGCGGCTTCCTGCATCTCTACGTCGGCGAAGAGGCGGTGGCGGCGGGGTCGCTGCGGGTGCTCGGAGAGCAGGATGCCGTGATCGCCACCTACCGGGAGCATGCGCACGCCCTGATGCGCGGCATTCCGATGAACAAGATCATGGCCGAGATGTTCGGCAAGCAGGAGGGCTGTTCCGGCGGCCGCGGCGGATCCATGCATCTGTTCGACGCGCAGCGCCGCTTCTACGGCGGTAACGCCATCGTCGCCGGGGGACTGCCGACGGCTGCGGGTCTGGCGTTCGCCGACGCGCAGCTGAAGCGAAACCAGGTTTCCGCCTGTTATTTCGGCGAGGGCGCAATGGCCGAGGGCGCCTTCCACGAGACCATGAACATGGCACAGCTGTGGAAGCTGCCGGTGCTGTTCTGTTGCGAGAACAACGGTTACGCGATGGGCACCTCGATCGAACGGGAACTCTCCGACATCGACCTGCTGGTGCTGGCCGAGTCTTACCGGATCCCCGCCGCCAGCGCCGACGGGATGGATGTGCTGGCCTGCCACGCCGCGATGCAACGGGCCGTCGACCACATCCGCACGCAAGGCGGCCCGTTCTTCCTGGAGTTCCGCACCTACCGCTTCCGTCCGCATTCGATGTTCGACCCGGAGCTCTACCGGGACAAGGCCGAGGTGGAGAAGTGGAAGGAGCACGATCCGATCCGAACATTCACCGACCGCTGCGTGAGCGAAGGTCTGCTGAGCGCCGAGGACGTCGCGGCCATCGAACAGCAGGTGGCCGCCGAGGTCGAGGAAGCGGTCGCCTACGCCGAAGCCGGGACCCTGGAGAGCGTGGACACCATCGCCCGGCATCTGATGACTCCCCCGGCCTCCAAAGCATCAGCTGCGGAGGGGGTTTCGTGAAAACGAACTATCGTGCCGCGCTCCACGACGCCATCGCCGATGCCATGCGCGAGGACGAGCGGGTGGTGCTGCTCGGCGAGGACGTCGGACGGTACGGCGGGTCCTACGCGGTGTCGAAGGGACTGCTGGAGGAGTTCGGCCCGGATCGAATCCGAGACACGCCGATCTCGGAGTTGGGCTTCGTCGGCATCGGGATCGGCGCAGCGCTCAACGGCCTGCGCCCCATCGTCGAGGTGATGACGGTGAACTTCAGCCTGCTGGCGCTCGATCAGATCGTGAACACCGCCTCGGCCCTGCGGCACATGTCCAACGGACAGTTCTCCGTTCCCATCGTGGTGCGGATGGCCACCGGCGCGGGACGCCAACTGGCAGCACAGCATTCGCACAGTCTGGAGAACTGGTACGCCCACATCCCCGGCATCACGGTGCTGGCGCCCGCCACCGTCGCCGACGCCTACGGAATGCTGCGCACCGCGCTGACCGATCCTGACCCGGTGGTGATCTTCGAGCATGCCGCGCTGTACAACGCCTCCGCCGAGGTGGATTCGTTGGTGGCTACCGATATCTCGAACGCGGCGGTGCGCCGCACGGGTGCCGACGTCACGGTGATCGCCTACGGCGGCTGCCTCGCCAAGGCACTCGACGCCGCCGAGCAACTGGCCCAGACCGGCATCGACTGCGAGGTGATCGACCTGCGGGTGCTGCGGCCCCTGGACGACTCGACGATCATGGCCTCAGTGCGCAAGACGCACCGGGTTGTCGTGGTCGACGAGGCATGGCACACCGGCAGCCTGGCCGCCGAGATCAGCGCCCGTATCGTCGAGCAGGCCTTCTACGAACTGGACGCGCCCATCGCCCGGGTGTGCACCATGGAGATTCCGATCCCCTACGCCAAACAGCTCGAGACGGCGGCTCTGCCACAGCTCGAGAAGATCGTCGCCGCGGTGCGCGGATTGTTCGGAGACAAAGAATGATCGAGTTCAGGATGCCTTCCCTCGGTGCGGATATGGACGAGGGAACTCTCAACGAGTGGCAGATCAAGCCCGGCGACACCGTCACGCGCGGGCAGATCGTCGCGGTCGTCGAGACCACCAAGGCAGCGGTGGAGATCGAGTGCTGGCATGACGGCGTCGTCGCCGAACTGCTGGTGCCGGTGGGCCAGACCGTGGCCGTCGGCACGCCGCTGGCGATGCTGCTGGAGCCCGGCGAGAAGGCCGGAGGGGTGAAGGCCGGCGATTCCAGACCGACCACGGCGCCGGCCGCGCCTGAGGCCGTTGCGACCACAACGCCTGCGCCTCAACCGCGCCCATCCGCAGAGGTCCCGCCCGTCGGACACCGGCTCTGGGTGTCCCCGGCGGCCAAGCGAACCGCGAGCACGCTCGGCGTCGACCTGAAGACACTCAGCGGCACCGGTCCGCAGGGAGCGATCACCCTGCACGACGTCGAGCACGCCGCGGCCACCATCCACCACGAGACACCGAAGCCGGCGCCGAAGCCGGCCGCGGCCGACGCGGGCGCAGCGCCGAAATCGGCTGCAGAGAAGGCTCGCGAACGCGGTGCGGCCATGCGGGCGTCGATCGCCGCGGCGATGAGCCGCTCCAAGCGCGAGATCCCGCACTACTACCTCGGCGACGAGATCGTCCTGGACAACGCGCTGTCCTGGCTGACCGAGAAGAACACCGGCCTGCCCATCACCGAGCGGCTGTTGCCGGCCGTGCTGCAACTCAAGGCGGTTGCGCTGGCGACGCTCAAATTCCCCGAATTCAACGGGTTCTGGCGCGGAGACTCCACCGGCGGCCATTTCGAGCCGGCCGCAGGAAGCCATGTGGGAGTCGCTATCTCGCTACGGGGTGGCGGACTGGTGGCGCCGGCCATCCACGACGTCGCCGAGAAGCCACTGCCTGAACTGATGGCGGATCTCACCGATCTGGTGGCCAGGGCCAGGGCCGGATCGCTACGCAGTTCGGAGATGTCGGACCCGACCATCACGGTCACCAACCTCGGCGAGAAGGGTGTCGACTCGGTGTTCGGGGTGATCTATCCCGATCAGGTCGCCATCGTGGGCTTCGGCCGGCCGGCCGAGCGGGTGGTCGTGGTGGACGGCGGCATCCGGGTCGCCACCACGGTGCACTCCAGTCTGGCCGCCGACCATCGGGCCAGCGACGGAGCCCGCGGTGCGCTCTTCCTGGCCGAGATCAACCGGCTGCTGCAGCAGCCGCAGGAACTGTGAGAAGGGAGCACTGGTGAGCACCAGAGACGAAATCCGGGCCGGAGTCGTGGCCGAACTGATGTCGATCGCGCCGGAGATCGAGGAGGGCGACCTCAGCGACACCGAGTTGCTGCGCGATCAGGTCGACCTCGATTCGATGGACTGGTTGAACTTCCTGGTCCGGCTGCACAAGCGGTTCGAGGTGGACATCCCCGAGTCGCAGTACGCCTCGCTGCGCACCATCGACGATCTGACGGGCTATATCAGCTCCCACCAGTAGCGCGCTTGGTCAGGCGCAGGGCGTTCGTGGCACAATTCCACAATGGTTCAGCTGCCCTCGATCACCCTCAAGGACCCGTCGTCCGCCCTCACCGCCACCTTTGTGCCGTCGGCGGGCATGGTCTGCACCTCGCTGTCCGACGACGGAGTCGAACTGCTCGGCCAGCGGCGCGGTCTTGCCGCCTACCTGAACACCGGCAAGACCATGGGCATCCCGATCCTCTACCCGTTCGCCAACCGGCTCAGCGCTAACGGCTACGGCGTCGACGGCGGCGCCGTCACCCTGACCCCCGGCGTGGGCGGGGTGCGCTCCGACGAGCACGGCCTGGTGATCCACGGCGTGCTGGCCGCCTACCCGGGCTGGTTGGTCAAGGCCTCCGACAACCGGCTCGTCGCCGACCTCGACTACGGCGGCCAGCCGCGACTGCTGGCCAGCTTCCCCTTCCCTCACGTCGTCACCCTCGACATCCGGCTGGCCAACCGTGCGCTCACCTTCGAGACCACGGTCACGCCGACTACCTCGGCTTCGGTGCCGCTGTGCTACGGCTTCCACCCCTACCTGACCATCCCCGACGTGCCGCGCTCGGAGTGGAAGCTGGAGACCCCGCCATTGCGCCACCTGCCGGTGGACAACTGGGGCATCCCGACCGGAGCCACCGAGGACTGGGCTCCGATTTCGGAGACGCTGGGCGACAAGACCTATGACGACGGCTTCGACGAGGTGCCCCAGGGCGGCAAATTCGCGCTGTCGGGTGGCGACCGGCGCATCGAGGTCATCTTCGACCGCGGCTATCCGGCCGTGCAGATCTTCGCCCCGAAGAATGATGACGTCGTGGGAATCGAGCCGATGGCGGCTCCCACCAACGCACTGCGCAAGGGCGGCTACGGCCTCGCGGTGCCGGGACGACCGGCCCACTCGTCGTTCACCATCAAGGTGAAGTAGACCGCTCGGTTCAGCGGCGGGATCCGATTCAGCCGCTTCACTCCGTTCAGCGGCGGGGCTCCCACACCACGACCGCGGTGCTCTTGGGCACCAGTGCCAGATCCCGACGCGGCCGGCTGCGGGACAGTTGATCGGTCATCTCGCGCACCCGGGACTGCAGCGCCTCCACCTGATTGCTCAGGTCGATGATCCGCTTGATGCCGGCCAGGTTGACGCCCTCGTCCTGGGACAGCCGCTGGATCTCACGCAGCAGTTCCACGTCGCGCTCGGAGTAGCGCCGGCCGCCCCCAGCACTGCGCTGGGGGCTGACCAGCCCGAGCCGGTCATAGGTGCGCAAGGTCTGGGCGTGCATCCCGGCGAGCTCGGCGGCTACCGAGATCAGGAAGGTCCGGATCTCCCGCGACTCGTCGGGAGCGGTCATGGCCGGAGGCCCGCCCAGCCCGCGCGCGGGTCGAATCCGCTGGCCTTCTCCGCTGCGGCGTAGGCCTCCAGCGCTTCCAACGCCTCACCCTCAAGTTTCGGAGGCACCTTCACCTTGACGGTGACCAGCAGGTTGCCGGCCTTGCCGTCCCGCTTCGGTACACCGCGCCCGGTAACCCGCAGGATCTTGCCGTCGGTGGTGCCCTTGGGAACCTTGACGCGGACATTGCCGTCCAGCGTCGGCACCGTAAGCGTTGTGCCCAAAGCCAATTCGGTGAAGCTGACCGGAACGGTCACCAGGAGGTCGTTGCCATCGCGGGTGAACACGTTGTCCGGCCGGACGTTCACGGTGACGTAGAGGTCACCAGACGGGGCGCCGCGCAGGCCGGCCTCGCCCTGACCGGCGAGCCGGATGCGCTGGCCGTCCTCCACTCCCGGAGGGATCTGGACCGTGATGGTCCGGGTCCGGGTGGTGACGCCGGTGCCGCGGCATTCGTCGCAGGGACTCTCGATGATGGAGCCGCTGCCCCGGCAGTCGGTGCACGGCTCGGAGAATCCGAACGCGCCCTGATTGCGGTTGATGATCCCGGAGCCGTTGCAACTGGCGCACACCTTGGGGCTGGTGCCCGGCCTTGCCCCGCTGCCGTGGCAGTTGGTGCACGGCGCCGGACTGGTCAGCCGAAGCGGCATCCGCACGCCCTTGGTGGCTTCGAGGAAGTCGAGTTGAGTCTCGGTCTCGAGGTCCTTGCCGCGGCGAGGACGGCTCGGGCGGGGCTGCTGAGCACCGCGGCCGAACAGTCCGCCGAACAGATCGCCGATATTGGCCCCACCGTCCTGGCCGGCCTGGCCGAACAGATCGTTGAGGTTGAATCCGCCGGTGCCGTCGTCGTAGGCGGTGTAGCCGCCGCCACCGCCGCCGCCACCGCCGCCACCGCCGAAGCGCCGGCCGAACCCGCCGCCGGCGAACATCCGCCGGGTCTCGTCGTATTCCTTGCGCTTGGCCGGATCGAGCAGGACGTCCTTGGCCTCGCCTACCGCCTTGTACCGCTCCTCCGCCGCCGGGTTGTCCGGATTGCGGTCGGGGTGATTCTCGGCGAGCAGTTTGCGTGCGACCCGCTTGATCTCATCGTCCTTGGCGTCGGAGGAGACGCCGAGCACCTTGTAGAAATCCTTCTCAACCCATTCGCGTTGAACCATGCCGCGTCACCTCCTTCGCTTCTGCGACGTGTCCCACTGAATATTCAGGCAATTCACTCTGATTCTGCGTCTTGAGGCGCCGCAACGGTGTCGACCACGCCGACCATCGCCGGGCGCAGCACCAGATCACCGATCCGGTAGCCCTGGCGCATCACGGTCCCGATCACCGGGTTGGAGCCGTCGCCCTCGTGTTGCACGGCCTCGTGCAACGACGGGTCGAACTCCTCGCCCTCGGCGCCGAAGGCCGTCAGTCCAAAGCCGCCCAGCACGGCGACGAGCTTGTCGGCCACGCTCTTGAGCGGGCCACTGTCGAGGTCGCCGTGGCTGCGGGCCCGGTCGAGATCGTCGAGTACGGGCAGCAGTTGGCTGACCACCACGGCCTTGGCCCGGTCGCCGGCGGCTTCCTGGTCGCGCAACGCGCGCTTGCGGTAGTTGGAGAAGTCCGCCTGGACCCGCTGCAGATCGGCGGTGAGTTCGGCGATCTTGTCGTCCGCCGGGGGCACCTCCGGACCCGGCCCACTGGGGGCCGGGCCGGAGGCGACACCTTCACGAACCTCGCCGGTCTCCGGGTCGATGCGCCGCTTGTCGGTGAACGTCACCGGCTCATCGTGTCCGTCCGGGTAGGTCACTTGTTCTCCTGATCGTCCTCAACGACCTCGGCGTCCACCACATCGTCGTCGCCGGCGCCACCCGCGGCACCGCCGCCACCGGCGGCCTGGTCGGCCTGAGCGGCCTCGTAGATCGCCTGGCCGAGAGCTTGGGACTCCTCGCCCAGCTTCTCCATGGCCGACTTGATGGCACCGATGTCGGTGCCGCCCAGCGCGGTCTTGGCCTCGACGATGGCCGCGTCGATCTTGGCCAGCGCCTCTTCGGGGACCTTGGATCCGCCCTCGGCCTCGCGCTGTTCCTTGACGAACTTCTCGGTCTGGTAGACCAGCGACTCGGCCTGGTTGCGAACGTCGGCCTCTTCGCGCCGCTGACGGTCCTCGTCGGCATGCGCCTCGGCGTCCTTGATCATCCGGTCGATCTCCTCCTTGGAGAGGCCGGAGCCCTCCTGGATCTTGATCGTGTTCTCCTTGCCGGTGCCCTTGTCCTTGGCGGTCACGTGCACGATGCCATTGGCGTCGATGTCGAAGGTGACCTCGATCTGGGGCACGCCACGCGGAGCCGGCGGGATGCCGGTCAGCTCGAAGCTGCCGAGCAGCTTGTTGTGCGCCGCGATCTCGCGCTCACCCTGGAACACCTGGATCTGCACCGAGGGCTGACTGTCGTCGGCCGTGGTGAAGGTCTCCGACCGCTTGGTCGGGATGGTGGTGTTGCGCTCGATGAGCTTGGTCATCACCCCACCCTTGGTCTCGATGCCGAGGGACAACGGGGTGACGTCAAGCAGCAGAACATCTTTCACCTCACCCTTGAGCACGCCGGCCTGCAGGGCAGCACCGACCGCGACGACCTCGTCGGGGTTGACGCCCTTGTTGGGTTCCTTGCCGCCGGTCAGTTCCTTGACCAGATCGGTCACCGCGGGCATGCGGGTGGAACCGCCCACCAGCACCACGTGGTCGATGTCGGACACCGAGATGCCGGCGTCCTTGATGACCTGCTGGAAGGGCTGACGGGTGCGGTCCAGCAGATCCTGGGTGATCTTCTGGAACTCCGAGCGGGTCAGCTGCTCGTCGAGGAACAGCGGGTTCTTGTCCGCGTCCACGGTGATGTAGGGCAGGTTGATCGAGGTGCTCTGGCTGGAGCTGAGCTCGATCTTGGCCTTCTCGGCGGCCTCACGCAGCCGCTGCATGGCCATCTTGTCCTTGGTCAGGTCGATGCCGGCACTGGCCTTGAACTTGTCGACGAGCCAGTCGACGATCCGATCGTCCCAGTCGTCACCACCGAGGTGGTTGTCACCCGAGGTCGCACGGACCTCGACGACCCCGTCGCCGATCTCGAGCAGGGACACGTCGAAGGTGCCGCCGCCGAGATCGAAGACCAGGATGGTCTGTTCCTTGCTGCCCTTGTCCATGCCGTAGGCCAGGGCCGCGGCGGTGGGCTCGTTGACGATGCGCAGGACGTTGAGGCCGGCGATCTGGCCGGCTTCCTTGGTCGCCTGGCGCTGGGCGTCGTTGAAGTACGCGGGCACGGTGATCACCGCGTCGGTGATGTCCTCACCGAGGTAGCTCTCCGCGTCGCGCTTGAGTTTCATCAGCACGCGGGCGCTGATCTCCTGCGAGGTGTACTGCTTGCCGTCGATGTCGACGGACCAGTCGGTGCCCATGTGGCGCTTGACCGACCGGATGGTGCGGTCGACGTTGGTGACCGCCTGGTTCTTGGCGGGCTGGCCGACCAGCACTTCGCCGTTACGTGCAAAAGCGACCACTGACGGCGTCGTGCGGGAGCCCTCCGAGTTGGCGACGACGACAGGGTCGCCACCTTCGAGAACCGAGACGACGGAGTTGGTGGTCCCGAGGTCGATACCGACCGCACGAGCCATAGTTGTATTCCTCCTGCTAGACGTACTGGTGTGAGCGAACTGCGCTCAAGTCTGCTGGAGACGGCGGGTGCCTGTCAACCAACAGTTGAGTCGGGTTGGCTCAAGTTGTCAGTAGGAGTAACCGGGCCGGTCCGGAGTTTGTTCCCGGATCGGGTCATTTTCTCTTCGGAGAACGCCGAGCGTCCTGTTCGCCCAGCGCCCGGGCCTGGTCAAGCCAACGCCGGCGGGTGTCGTCCGAGGACCCGCGGACGGCGCCGAACCGGGAGACGCGGACCGGTTTGACCCCGCTGAATCCGAGGATGGAGCGACGCATCATCTGGTGCCCCGGCTGGCGCACCACCCAGCGGTAGTACCAGCCGGGGGTGTCCATCGTCACCAGCAGCCGACCGCTGCGCCCGGTGAGCAGACGGTCCCAGAACTTGGAGTTCTCCCGGTAGGAGAACGCGAATCCGGGCAGGAACACCCGGTCGACGAATCCCTTGAGCAGCGCGGGCGGCGCGCCCCACCAGGTGGGATAAGCGAACACCAGCACGTCGGCCCACTGGATCGTCTGCTGCGCCTCGGCCAGATCCGGCTCCAGTGGCTGGATCTCGTTGTAGCCGTGCCAGAGCACCGGATCGAACTTCAACTGGGCGAGGTCGATTTCGCGGACTACCGCGCCACTGTCCTGAGCGCCCTTGGCGTAGGCGCGGGCGATTGCGCTCGACAGGCTCTGGGTGTCGGGGTGGCCGAGAATGACCGCAACATTCGTCATGTCTGATCCCTTAACTAGTAGTGATCGATCGGGGCACGATCATCGGGCCGAACACCTAGGCGGGCGGCGGCGGTGTGGCGGCCGCCGGCTACCGGGACGGCGGAGGTTGCGGCGGCCAGGCCGAAGGCGGGCATGTTGGCGTACAGCGTCTCGAGATCAGCCGCCGGAACCCGATAGGTCTCGTGGTAGATGCCCACCGATCCGTTGTTTCGGATGCGACGGTTGAAAGCCCGCCAGGCCGGTAGATGCTGCGCTTGCCGGTCGCGCGCGTAGCGCTCCAGATCCTCGAACGAGTTCCAGTACTGAACCACCAGCACCACTCGGCCGGACAGGAAGGTGCGGGGCCTGCCCAACATCCCGCGGGACGGGTCCTTGACCAGTTCGGCGATCATCCGCGGCATTGCCGCCAGCACCGGCGCCCAGCGCCAAACCTGCCACAGCCGGTTGAACCGCATCCCGATCAGGAACACGACGACCTCGTCGCGTCCGGCCAGGTCGGCGGTGCGTCGGCCTTCGAGCACCCTCGCCATGATCTCCCCTTCCTCGAATGTGAACGTTGTACACATCATCACGGATGGATGTGAACACTGTCAACATCTATGGCAGAATTCCGCCCATGACGGGCACCTACCACCACGGCGCGCTGCACCAGGCGATCCTGGACGCCGCCGTCGAGGAGGCCCGCCGCAGCGGGCCGCAGGGTGTCCAGGTCCGGGCTCTGGCCAAGACCGTCGGAGTTTCCCCGGCCGCCGTCTATCGCCACGTACCCAGCATCGACGCACTACTGGCAGAGGTGGCGCAGGTCGTTCGGGAGCGCCTGGCCGTCCGGCTCACCGAAGAGCGCGACCGCACCCCGACCCGGCGTACCCGCAAGGCGACGGCACTGGACCGGTTCGGATGCATCGGGCGGGGATATGTCGAATTCGCCCTGGCCGAACCCCACCTGTTCGACACCGCCTTCACCCCGACCACCGGATGCACCACCCGGCCGGACGACCCCTCACCATGGGAGGTGCTCATGAATGGGATCCGGGAACTGGTCGATGCAGGAGTCGTACCGCCGGATCAGGCCGACCGTGCAGCGCTCATCGCCTGGGCCGGCGTGCACGGGATCTCCTCGATCCTGGTGCGTCAGGCCGCAGTCGGGCCGATCGACAGCAGTGAGGCGATCGACACCGTCCTCGACGGGATCCTGCGGTCGATCGAAACCCTCTGATCGCGTTCCCTATTCGGCGAAGACGCTCTCCGTAAAGGCTTCCGTACCCTGCTTCCACGCCACCACGAAGTCGCCGACCTCATCGCGGCTGATCGCCAGACCCGGGCAGAACCAGTTGCCGCCGTTATCGGTGAAGAAATGCGGCGAACCGACCACACCGCGCGCCTTGCCCTCGTCCCAGTCCGCTCGGACCGCGGCGGCCGTGGCCTCCGGATCGAGCGGTTCCAGCCCGAAACGCGCTGCGATCTCCGCGACGACGTCGGGCCGGCCGATGTCGAGGCCTTCCTCGAACAGCGCATTCCGCAGTGCCATTCCGACTCCCTCGACCACGGCCGGGTCGCCGGTGCGATCCGCGGCGGCGGTCAGCGCGAACGCCGTCATCGACGTCGCCGGAAAGGTGTCGACGGAGAATCCTGCGAACAGGTCCGGGCGCACCGATCCCCGCAGTGCCTTGATCTCGGCGGCCACGTGGTCGGCATCCAACGGCTTGCCGTTGATCAGTTCCAGCGGCCAGGCATGTATCTGCAGTCGCGGTTCGGTGCGGCCCCGCCCAGTGCGCCGGTCGAGCAGAGTGCGCAGGCCGGCATGGGTGAACGGGCAGAGGACGTCGGCGAAGACTTCGATGGTTCGCATACCCCATAGGGTATACCCGCGACTTATCCTGGGTCCATGGAACCGGGGTCGTCTACGGCCGGTCGACTGGTCAGGTTGGGCGTCGCCATCATCGTCGCGGCCGCGATCGGGTTGGTCGCCACCGCGCTGACCATCTCCTTCCGCAATAAGTCCGACGTCGTCGAGGACATCAGCGCCGCCTGGCGGGCGGCAGACGCGACTCCCCTTGGCCAATCGACGACGCTCACGGTTCCGGCACACCACACGTTGGTGGCATTCATCGTCGGCACCGACCTCGGCGGACTGCCCGGCACATCCTCGGGGTCATGTGCGGCCGAGGCGGCCGGGACGAAGATTGATCTCGGCTGGCCGGTGCACATCGACTCGTCGGTCGACGCGGCGTTGACCGGTGGCCTCGAACGCGTCGCCGTGGCTGGCTGGACCAACCGCGGGGACGGCCCACGCGTCGTCGACATCAGTTGCACCGCAGCCGATTCCGGCGTCAAGCATTTCGTCGCACTGCCCACCCGCACGGCGGTCGTGGAACACCGTCCGTGGTTTCAACCGTGGGGATGGATCGCGATGGCCGGCCTGGGGGCGATGCTCATCGCAGGGGCCGCAGCACTCGGGCGTCGATCACGGCCATCCGGTGATCCGGCTGTCTGACAACTCGTGCAGGTAAACCTCAAGATCGGTGTAGCCGGCCGAGGAGAGGTGGGTCCCGTTGGCGTTGGCCGAATTCGGGTTCAGCCCGTTGGCCACTTCCCAGCTGTCGGGCATGCCGTCGCTGTCGGTGTCGGCCGGGGCGGCAGGGGCAGCGCCGGTGTAGGCCGGAAGCAACCCGTCGCCGGCGGGGTTGGTGTTGGGAGGGGCGCCGGAGAAGGTGTTGGCGGCGACGAAACCGAGTAGCCGGGTGTCCATCGGATCGCGCGGCCATGCGCCGGCCGTGTCGAGCAGGACGGTGCGCAGCTGATCGGTGGGCGTGTAGGTGATCGCGGGAAAGGCGTTACGGGTGGCCAGTTGATGCGCCAGCCCTGCTGAGCCACCCGGGTCGGTCACCGAGCTGTAGTCGTTGCAGCAGTAGAAGAGTTGGTAGTCCGATCGCGCCGGATAGAGGTTCATCTTATTGCCGCTGACATACAGGTTATTTCCGGACCGCCGCAGGATCAGATCGTCGAACATCGAATACGGGAACGCGGCTGAAGTCTGGAAATAGTTGTTCACCGCATTGAGATTCCAGTAGATCGGATACGGCTCGCCGGCGCCGTTGGTCACGACACCGGTCGACTGACCGAGTTCAACCATGAATCGCGGATCCCAGTAAAGATTGTTCGACAGTTCGAGGTTCATGTAGGAGTTGGCAGCGGCCAGTGACTCTCGGCTGCCTTCGGGAAGCCGGCCTTCGATTCGGTTGAAGATGTTGTGGTGCAGCGAGACGTTGTCCAAACCGAATCCGTAGGCCGGGTTGGAGTAGTTCATCAGCACCCCGCCGTAGAACGAGTGTCCGCCAACGGTTTCGGCGAGCATCGTGTTCTGCACGGTGATGTCATGGGAATAGGAGATCTCGATCGCTTCGTCGAGGGCATTGCCGATGGACACGTGATCGACGATGGCGTTGCGCGTGTAGCGCAGTCGCAGTCCGTCATCACCCGGCGCGGTCAGGCCCGGCCGGATGCGGATGTGCTGAAGGATCCAGTTCTCGGCGAAGTCGGCCGGGGCCTGGACGGCCTGGTCCTGGTAGGGGCTCTCGTCGGTGACCAGACCGCGGATCGTGATGCCGCCCGGTGAGGTCTGCCCGGCGATCGTCACGTTGCCGTTGGTCAGGTGAATCTGGGTGTCGATCAGACCGCTGACCTTGAACAGGACGTACTTCGCGCCGGGTTGGTCGATGGCCCACTGCAGGGACCCCGGGCCGTTGGCGTTGAGGTTGGTGACGTAGATGACGCTGCCACCACGACCGCCGGTGGCGTAGGCGCCGAATCCCTCCGCCCCCGGGAATGCCGCCAGCGTTGCAGCCGGTTCCGAGGACGACGGGGTGACCGGCACGGTGACCACGACGGCCGCTGTGCCACCCCGACCGTCGCTGACGGCGACGGTGAAGGCATCCTGCCGGTCGGCGGCGGTCGCACCGGACGCGGCGGCATTCTGCCGGGCCGTCACGCTCGGGGTGTAACTGAAAGCGCCCGTGGAGGACTCGACGCTCACATTTCCCTTGGGCGTGCTCGCCGGCGCGCTGTAGGTCAGCGGGTCACCATCGGCGTCAGTACCGAGGACGCTGCCGGTGACCACACCGGTCACCGGGTCGGCGCCATTGACCCGCACGGTTCCGGTGGGCGCGTTGTTGTCACCGGAGGACGTGGCGAACGGTGCGACGGTGACGGCCACCGTCCGGATGCTGGTGTGGCCAGCGCTGCCGAGCAGGCCGAAGGTCAACAGGTTGAGCAGCCCGGTCAGACCGTGAAGGTGGAAGCCGCTTCCGGCGTCGCTGACCGCCACGCTGAACGAGTCGGTGGTACCGGTGACGGCCACCGCGGGATCCGGGGTGTAGCTGTAGCCACCGTCGACCGCAACGGAGACCGTGCCGTGCACCGGAGCGGAGGTGACCGTGTAGCTCAGGGCGTCGCCGTCGTCATCCGTCGCGTTCAACTGTCCGCTGACCAGACCGGCGATGCTCTGTCCGATCTGGGTCGGGGCGAGGGCGGGTGTCCGGTTGTTGAGAACGGAGCCCAGTCCGCCAAGGATGCCCGGCGCGGCTGCGGCAGCGGTCCGATCGGCACCACGCGCGGAGGATCGAGCCGGCCGAGGCGCCCCATGCGCCGCACGGCGAGCGGATGCCGGGGCGGCAGCGGCCGACTGGACTGTGCGATGCGCGCCCGACCGCGTCGCCGTCGACACCACCGAGTCCACCGAATCCGCGTTGCCGGCATCGGCCACAGCGTCCCCGGTTCCTCCGACGAACACCGCGGCGCCGATCCCCACAGCAGCGGCCAGCGGACCGGCCAGGTGACCGATGCGTTCCACACACCCGCTGACGGTCATGGCGCCTCCCCGGCTAGAACGTTCCCGGAGAGAACGTTCACCTGATTCTACCACGTCCGACTGACCGGCAGCAATGGCGAAAGGCCCCAATCCCGGGGGACCTTCGGCTCGCCGGATCTGTGAAATCACTGTGATCTGCGCTCGGTAGCTACTAGCGTCACGCGAAACGGCAAATTTCGCTCAGTGCTTAGGGGATTGGGACCATGACCACGATCAAACAGGTTTGCTTGGGAGTCGCCGTCGCCGGTGCCGTCGCAGGCGGCGGTACCGCGATCGCGACCGCCGTGGCCTACGCGGATACGACCGAGGCGGCCGCGTCGACGGGATCCGCAACGAACGCCGGTCCGGCGTCCCATACTCGGACCCGCGGCCAGGCCGTCAAGCCGGCCGCGGCCACCCAGCGCACCCGGTCCGCCGCGGCCAAGAACGTTTCCGCTCCCGCAGTGCCGGCCGCTGCCGTCCAGCGATCCGTGCCGAGCACGGCTGTCGTGGGTCCGCGCCGCCGCGCCGCCGTGGTGGCCGCCGTCACCGCGCCGGCCGTCGACGCGCCGGTGCATGTGCTGCTGATCGGCACCGACGGCACCAACCTCAGCAAGGTCCTGGCCGATCCGGCCAACACCGGTTTCACCGATCTGATGGCCCAGAGTGTCACCGGCGCAACGACTCTCGTCGGCCACACCACCATCTCCGGACCGTCCTGGTCGACGATTCTCACCGGGGCGTGGGACACCAAGACCGGGGTGATCAACAATCTGTTCAACCCGGCCCCGTACAACAGCTGGCCCACGGCCTTCAATCTGCTCGAATACAACAAGCCGGAGATCGACACGTCGTACATCGGGGACTGGGCATACCTCAACGAGATGGCCGATGCCGGCGGCTACCCGGTCGACCAGAACTTCTACTACGGCTTCGAAACCAGTTGGGCAGATTCCGACACCCAGGTGGTCAACAAGACCATCGACCTGATCAACAGCGCGGCCACCGACGCGTCGTCGTTCATGTTCTCCTACCAGGTCCAGGTCGACGAGGCCGGTCACTCCTACGGCGGCGGATCGACGGAATACGCGCAGGCGGTGACCAACGTCAGCAACAACATCCAGGAGATCATGGACGCGGTGGCGGCTCGCGAACTCGCCACCGGCGAGGACTGGACGGTGATCGTCACCACCGACCACGGCCACCAGCAGTCTGTCGGGTTCGGCCACGGCTTCCAATCGCCCAATGAGACATCGTCATTCGTGATCTTCGACCTGGCCGGAGACAGCGCCAACGACGGCAAGCAGAACCTGAACTATTCGACCGTCGACGTCACGCCCACGATCGTCAACCTGTTCGGGGTGCCGCAGCGGTCCGACTTCGACGGCGTGCCGATGAACACCAATGCGAGCGTGTTGAACAGCATCGTCACCCCGGTCAACCTCTCGCAGGCCCTCAACGACGCGATCGGGATGTACGGCTACCCCAACATCGGGACCGACCTCGCCCTCGGTACCCGGACCATCTTCGCCTCGATTCCCTATTTCATCGACGGCTTCGTCAGTTCGATCACCGGGCAGTTGCAGGCCATCGTCGACCAGGACATCTTCGTGATCAGCGCGCTGGCCGGTCTCACCGAACTGGCCGTCCAGTTCCTCGGCGACGGCCTGGTCGGGGTGACACAGGCGCTGGCCCGGGTGGTCGCGCATCTGACCGGGTCGGGCGTCATCGCCCCGACCGATCCGCCGCTGCCTGCCCCGCCGGCCGGAGCCCTGCAGTTGCTGCCCGTCGCAGTTCTGGCCTGACCGACACAAGTTCTTCCCCAACCGGCTGACTTCGGGACCCGATCGGCTTAGCCTGACCTCCATGGAGAACGCCACTGGAATCGGTCGTGTCGGAGCCCTGGCGGTTGCCTTGGGAATCGGAATGGCGGTGGCGAGTTCGCCAGGCCTTGCCTACGCCGAGCCGAGCGACTCCTCGGTGTCCGCCGGTACCGCGCCGGCCGTCCGCTCCGGTGCCACGCATGCGGCAGCCGCCGCTCCGGCGCGGACCCGGCGTCAGCAGCAGTCGGGCGCCCGCCCCGCGGCGTCGACGTCCGGAAACTCCTCTGCCGCGGCAGCGGCCGTGGGCCGCGCCCCCCGCGCGGTCCGGGTGCCGGCGATCTCCGCTGCGGCGCCGTCGGTGACGGTCGCGGTGGCCGGCGACTCCACCGCACCGCAGTCGTCGTCCACCCCGTCGTCGAACCCGAGCGTTGCCGCTTCGGTCGCGGCGCAGAACCCGGTCGATGCAGTCGGCCATGCGGTCACCGCCACGGTCGCGCAGTTGATCGATGCGGTACTGACCCCGCTGGCCGATGGCGGACCGCTGAGCCCCACCGGGTCGCCGTTGCTGTGGACCGCGCTCGCCTGGGCGCGCCGGGAACTCGGTGAAGCCGGGCCCGGCACCCCGACGGCCGCTGTCACCACGACCAGCCTGACCATGAGCGACAACCTCATCGCCAACGGCGGAGCCGAGTCCGGCGATCCGTCGTTGTCGGGCAACAGTTCGGTCAGCGTTCCCGGTTGGACGGTGACCGGTACCCCGACGGTGATCAAGTACGGCACCCCGCGCAACATGTGGCCCGTCGGCCTGCCGTCGGCTACCCCGAATCTGCCGGCTTTCATGGGCTTCCCGACCGGCGGCAGCAGCACCGATCAGCAGTTCTTCGGCGGCGGCAACGTGGCGACCTCGACGCTGACCCAACTGGTCGCGCTCACGGGCCCCTCGGCTGCCGGCGTGACCTACGACCTGAGCGCTCAGTTGGGCGGCTGGCTGATCAACCCCGGGGCGGCCTCGGTCAAGGTGGACTTCCTCGACGCCAACCAGACGTACCTGGGCACCGCCGCGATCGGCCCGGTCAATCTGTTCGACCGGTTCTTCCAGACCACACTCCTGGATCGCAGCACCACCGGAACGCTGCCGACCGGAACCCAGTACGCCCGGGTGACGGTGAACCTCAAGGCCTGGACACCGATCTTCCCGGGCCTCAACGCCGACTACAACTCGGCCTTTGCCGACAACATCTCGTTGACCGTCAGCGACACCGGTCTGGCCCCCGCCCCGCAACCCGTTGTGCCGGTTGCGTCCACGGTCGGCCAACTCGACCACGTCTACATGGTCTACATGGAGAACAAGGGCTACGACGACATCGTCGGCAGCCCGGATGCGCCGTTCCTCAACAGCCTGATCAACGCATACGGATTCGCCAACAACTACTACGCGTTGACCCACGGCAGCCTGCCGAACTACTACCCGGTGCTCGGCGGCACCGACTACGGCATCACCTACAACTGCGGTGAGCCGTGCATCAACGCCGATCTGGCCGACACCCTCGTCGGAAAGGTCGAGGCGGCCGGCCTGACGTGGAAGGGCTACGCGCAGGGCCTCGCCGTCGGCGGGAATCCCTTGGTGGAGACCGACACCTACGCGACGGACCAACTGCCGTTCCTGGCGTTCGACGCGATCGCCAACGATCCGGCCCAGGTCGCGAATCTGGTGTCGCTGGACTTGCTGGCCACTGACCTGCAATCGGTGGCGACCGCCCCGAACTACGCGTGGTTCGCCGCCAACGAGAGCCAGAACGGCGAGGGTCCGGTGTCGACCCTCGACGGCAAGATCAAATTCGTCCTGAGCCAGATCGACCCGAAGCACCGTTACAACATCAAGGGTCTCGACCAGTTCCTGGCCGACAACGTTCCGACCATCCTGAACTCCAACGCGTGGAATTCGGCGGAATCCTCAGCCCTCGTCGTGACCTTCGACGAGGACAACAACAACACCTCACTGGGATTCGGCAACGAAGGCAATCACATCGTCACCGTCGTCATCCCGAACCAGGCCGCCATCGCGGCCGGCATGCGCGGCGGCGCCTTCACCGACACCACCCATTACGACCATTACAGCCTGCTGAACATGATCGAGACGTCGCTGGGGCTCGTCGATCCGGTGGCCGGCACCGGCTTTCTCACCAACAACGACAAGTACGCGCCGCCGATGAACGGCTTCTGGAGCGGTACCGGACAGGCCGGCGCCGGATCGGTGGTCTAGCTAGTCCGGGATCAGCCGGATCCGGGTGCCACCACCGGCGACCTGGAGGGTCTGGCCGCTGACCCAGCTGCCCGCCGGGGATGCCAGCCACAGGAAGGCGTTGGCCACGTCCTGCGGCGTTCCCGACCGCCCGGTCAGGTTCTTCGGGTGCGCCATCGCGTGCCGGGTCTTCTCGTCGAGGCCGGCGTCGGCGTAGCCCGGCGTGAGCACGGTGCCGATCAGGATCGAGTTGATCCTGATCTGTTTGGCGAAGTAGTGCGCCAGGCCGAGCATCAGGTGATTCAGCGCCGCCTTCGCCGCCGAGTAGGCCAGGAAATCGAACGCCGGCGTCACTCCGACCATCGAGCCGGAATTGGTGATCGTGGCGTTCTCGGCCTCGAGCAGATGGGGCCGGCAGGCCGCCGTCATCCGCATCGCCGACAGGGTGTTGAGCTTGTAGCTCTCCACCATGTCCTCGACCGGGATCGCCAGCGGGTCTTCGTAGGCGCGTCCCCAACCGACGTTGTTCACCAGGGTCGAGATGCCGCCGAACGCACCGACGGTCTCCTGAACAACCCGCGCGATATCGGCCTCGTCGGTGACATCGCACCCCAGGCCGAGCACCTCCCCACCGGTGTCCGCGGCGATCATCGCGGCCGTCTCGGCGGCCTTCTCGCCGTTGAGATCGGCGATGACCACCTTCGCCCCGGCGCCGGAGAAGGTGCGGGCGATCGCCTCACCGATGTTCTGCGCGCCACCGGTGACGATGGCGACGTGACCGTTCATCCGGAAGTCCGCGAAAGCGTCGAAAGTCATTCGAAATCCCCCTAATCCAGTTCCTGCACACCGCCGCCGCTCACGGTCAGCACCTGTCCGCTGATCCAGGACGAGGCCGGAGCACACAGGAACAGCGCCGCGTAGGCGATGTCGTCGGCCTCCCCCAACCGGGCCAGCGGCGTCTTGGCCAGCATGTGCTTTTCGATCTCCGGGGTCAGCACGGTGGCCAGCGCATGGGTCTTGATCGCCCCGGGCGCGATGGCGTTGACCCGGATTCCCATCGGGCCCAGGTCGTAGGCGATATTGCGGGTCAAGTGGTTGACCGCCGCCTTGGACGACGAGTAGGACGCCATTCCCGAATTGGTGTTCTCCCCAGCCATCGAACTGATGTTGACCACCGCTCCGCCGCCGCGTTGTTTCATGTGCGGCGCGCACAACTGGGTGAGCCGGAAGGTCGAGAACACGTTGAGCCGGTAGGCCCATTCGAAGTCCGGCATCGGCATGTCGAACGGTTTCGGGCCGCCACCGCCGGCGTTGTTGACCAGGATGTCGACGCCGCCGAAATGCTTGACCGCCAAGGCGACCAGAGCCTCCAGACCGGCCTCGCTGGTGACGTCACACCCGGTGGACACCGCATTGCCGTCCGTGGCGCTGATGGCCTCGGCCACCGACTGCGCAGCACGGCCGTCGAGGTCGCTCACCACCACCGAGGCCCCCGCGGATGCGAAAAGTTCGGCCACCGCGCGGCCGATGCCGGCCGCGGCACCGGTGACCACGACGACCTTGCCGTCGAGCCGAAAACTATTGACGTCGAATCCCACGCTCGGACGATAGCGGCCCGGGTTGGGCCATACTGACGTTGTGGGCACTTACGCGGTCACCGGCTCCGCATCCGGGATGGGCAGTGCCGTCGTCGAGCGACTACGCGCGCAGGGCCACACCGTGATCCGGGTCGACATCAAAGACGCCGACGTCATCGCCGACCTTTCCACCGCCGCGGGCCGGCGACGCGCGGCCGACGACGTCCTCAACGCCTGTTCGGGGCGCCTCGACGGTGCGGTGCTCGCCGCAGGGCTGGGCCCGACTCCCGGCGCCGAGCGAATGATCACCGAGGTCAACTACTTCGGCGTGGTGGACCTCCTGCAGGCCTGGCGTCCGGCCCTGGCGGCCGCCAACAACGCCAAAGTAGTGGTGTTCTCCAGCAACTCGACCACCACGATCCCGGCGGTCCCGCGCCGCGCGATCGGCGCACTGCTGGCCGGCGACACAGACAAGGCATTGCGCACCTACCGCATCTTCAGGCGCAACGCGCCGCCGATGGCCTACGGCGCGTCCAAGATCGCGGTCAGCCGCTGGGTGCGTCGGAACGCGGTGACCGAGGAATGGGCGGGTGCCGGCATCCGGCTCAACGCCCTGGCCCCCGGCGCGATCATGACGCCGATGCTCGAGCGGCAACTGGCCACCCCGGCCGAGGCCAAGCACATTCACCGGTTTCCGGTGCCGATCGGCGGTTTCGGCGATCCGGGCGCGCTGGCGGACTGGGTCGTGTTCATGCTGTCTGACGCGGCGGACTTCCTCTGTGGCAGCATCGTTTTCGTCGACGGTGGATCAGATGCCTACTTCCGCGCCGACGACTGGCCGAAACCCGTTCCGGCCTGGCGCGTGTTGTCCTACCTGAAGCGCACCCGGCAATTCAGGCCCTTCGAAAGGATCCGATGATGAACCGTCGCACCACCCTGCTGGCAGCGTTGGCGCTCACCGCGGCGTCGTTGACGGGCTGCGCGGGCAAGACCGAAGCTCCGAAGGCTCAGGGTCCCCAGACGACGACGATCGAGATCTCCTACGACGATCTGCTGAACCAGAAGCAGATCAGCCGCAGCGTCACGCTGCCGGTCGGCGACTTCCTGCAGGTGAGCCTGGGCTCCAACGCCTCCACCGGCTTCGAGTGGGAGGACAAGATGCTGATCTCCGATCCGAAGGTCATGGTGCAGACCGGCCACGAGAACATCGCGCCCGCCGCCGACAAGCCGGGCGCGCCCGGCAAGGAGGTGTTCATGCTGCAGAGCACCGAACGCGGTCAGACCACGGTCTCCACCACCTACGGCCGGCCGTGGCCCGGCGGCGAGAAGGACACCTGGGTGTTCACCGTCAACGTCACGGTCGACTGACACCCGCGAGTCACTCGCTTAACTCCAGTCACTGAGTGCGTACCCTGGTCGGATGGGTATCTCCCGTCTGGCGAGGGTCGGTGTCGCGGCCGTGTGGCTGCTGGCGGCCGGCGCAGCCGCCAGTGGATGCACGTCCACCGTCGACGGAGCAGCCAGCTGCCCGGGCTGCGGACCCGGGACCGAACCGGACTTCCCGACCCCCCAGACGTCGCCGACGATGCCGACCCAGCTGCCGCCGTCCGGCTCCGGCACGCTGGAGCCCAGTGAGACCGGCGACGTCTACATCGAGACCAAGTCCGGCAAGACCCGTTGCCAGATCTCCACCGACTCGGTCGGCTGCGAATCCGAATTCACCGACGCGCCGACCGTCGACGGTCAACCGGCCAACGGCGCCGAGGTGTCCGCGAACGGCGACAACCGCTGGATTCTGGGAAACCTGGGCGCGATACCGACCACGGCGATCGACTACGACACCTATCACGCTCTCGGCTGGACCATCGAGGCCGACGCCGCCGGCACCAGGTTCACCAACGACGACACCGGTCACGGCATGTTGATCAGTACCGAAGGCGCCAGCTTCTTCTAGATCCCCCTGTCCTAGGGTTGGAGTCATGGACTTCCGCGTCTTCGTCGAGCCCCAGCGGGGCGCCACCTACAACGACCAGCTGAATGTCGCCAAAGCCGCTGAGGCACTGGGCTTTTCGGCGTTCTTCCGCTCGGACCACTACCTGGCGATGAAGGTGGAGGGATTACCCGGGCCCACCGATTCCTGGATCACCCTGGCCGGGCTGGCCCGTGAGACCTCGACGATCCGGCTGGGCACCCTGGTCACCTCGGCGACGTTCCGCCACCCCGGCCCGCTGGCGATCTCGGTCGCCGAGGTCGACGCCATGAGCGGCGGCCGTGTCGACTTCGGCATCGGCGCCGGCTGGTTCGAAGACGAGCACCGCGCCTACGCGATCCCGTTCCCCGACCTCGGCGAGCGCTTCGACCGGTTCGAGGAACAACTGGAGATCATCACCGGCCTGTGGGCCACCCCGGTCGGAAAGACCTTCGACTACACCGGGACCCACTACACCGTCTCGGATTCACCGGCGCTGCCCAAACCGGTTCAGCAACCCCATCCGCCGATCATCATCGGCGGCGGCGGCGCCAGGCGCACCCCGGCACTGGCCGCGCGGTTCGCCGCGGAATTCAACGTCGCGTTCGTCGGCTTGGATTTTCTGCAGACCCAGTTCGGCCGGGTTCGCGCCGCCGCTGAACAGATCGGCCGCCCGGCCGACGACATCACCTACTCGGCGGCGTTCGTGGTGTGCGCCGGACGCGACGAAGCCGAGATCGCCCGCCGCGCCGGCGCCATCCGGCGTGAAACCGACGAACTGCGGGAGAACACGCCGTTGGTCGGCACGCCATCGGAGATCGCCGATCGGCTCGCACCGTTCATCGAAGCCGGTGTTCAGCGGGTCTACCTGCAGGTGCTCGATCTCGCCGACCTCGACCACCTGGAACTATTCGCCACCGAGGTCATGCCGCAGTTCAACAGTTCCCATTAGGATCGCAACGCGTGGCGAACGATCCGAACAACTACTCCGACAGCGACCCCACCCAGTACGCCAATTTGGGCGGCAGCGGTGAGGCCTACAGCGAGTACACCGGTCCGACCTACCGCGAGCCGGCCGGATACGGCCAGGCTCCGGCGCCGCTTCCCCCCAAGAGGCCCTGGAACCAGAACCCGCTCGCCCTGATTGCCCTCGGTGTGCTCAGCGCCGCGATCCTGGCCCTGCTGGTCTATGCGGTGGTGAAGTTCACCGGTTCCGGATCCTCGGCACCCGCCAGCACCAGCGTGACCACCTCCGCCACCACATCGTCCGCGCCGGACACCAGCGGGCCCAGTTCGACCCAATCCGCGGCACCGGCGCCGGCGCCGGCCACCGAGACGGTCACCGAGCCACCGACGCGCACCGAGACCGTCACGACGACAGTCGCGCCCACGACGACGACCACGACGGCGGCGCCCGTCACCACGACGACCGCGACGCCTACGCCGTCGACGACGACCTCGATCACCACGTCGGTCACCACGATCACCGAAACCACGACGAAGCCGTTCTGGCCGACCCTGCCGACGCTGAAGCCGCCGACGCTCTACCAGCCGCCGACCGGCCAGTAGCGATGAACGAGGCACTCGGGCTCTCCGTCGGCAGCACCAACCTCGTCGCCGCGCGCCCCGGCCGTCAACCGGTGACCCGGCGTTCGGTGATCACGTTGTGGGACAGCCGGCCCGCCGAGGTCGGCGTGCCGTCGGAGAATCCCGAGCTGACCAGTCCCAATCTCACCGAGGCGGGACTTGTGCTGCGGGGTTTCGTCGAACGCGTCGGCGATCCGGTGCCGCTGATCGCCGCGGACGGCTCACCGCACACCGGCGAGAGCCTGCTGAGCGCGGCGCTGGAGGCGATGGCCCGCGACGGCGGCGCCCCGGCAACAGCAGTCGTCGCGGTTCCGGCGTACTGGGGACCCGCCGCAGTCGGCGCCCTGCGTGGCGCGCTGCGGACCAGTCCGGCGCTCGCCCCCGGCGGCGTCCCGCCGACGCTCATCTCCGACGCGACGGCCGCACTGGCCGCGTTGGCGGTCCAACCCGGACTGCCCGCCGCCGGTGTGGTGGCGCTGTGCGATTTCGGCGGCAGCGGCAGCTCGATCACGCTTGCCGACGCAGCAACGGGTCTCACCGTCGGCGAGACGGTTCGCTTCACCGGATTCTCCGGCGAGCAGGTCGACCAGGGCCTGCTTGATTACGTCCTGGACAAGGTTCGGGAGGCCGGCCACGACAGCGTCGCCGACACCGCCTCGTTCGGCGGCCTGGCCCGGCTGCGGGAGGAGTGCCGGCTGGCCAAGGAGCGGCTGTCCTCGGAGACCGCCGCGACGGTCCCGGTCGATCTACCGGACTACCGGGCCGATGTCGCGCTCACCAGAGCAGACGTGGAGAGCATCCTCGCCGGGCCGTTCTCCGATTTCATCGACGCATTCGCAGATGTGTTGGAGCGCAACCGGATTCCGGTGGCGAACCTGGCCGCGATCGCGACCGTGGGCGGCGCGGCGGCGATCCCGGTGATCGCCCAGCGGCTGTCCGAACAGTTGCGGGTTCCGGTCATCACCGTCCCGGGTCCGGGCGTTGCCGCGGCCGCCGGTGCGGCGATCATCGCCGAACGCGGGCCCGCTACGTCAGCGACCGTGGTGACCGACGCACCCACCGGGGTGACGGTGGCGGCTGATGCTCCCACCAGCATGGCCCCGGCTGCCTGGGCGGCCACCGACGCCGTCGGTGACGGAACCCCCTCGTCCACTTTCCGGGCGCTGGCGTGGTCGCAGGGCGACGAAGCCGGCGAGGAGCCGGTCCCCTACACGGGGGCGGACTACGCGGTGACGCCGCCGACCGGCGGTCAGTCGACGGAGTTCGAACCCGGGCACCCGAACCAGGGCCATGATCTCGACACTGCCGTGGTGCAGGGCGTGCTGCCCTGGTACCGGCGGCCCTCGCTGCTCTTCGGGGTCGCCGCGGCGGTGGCCGCGGTGGCGGTCGGCGGCCTCGCGATCACTCTGACGAGTAGCGACAGCACGCCCACCACGACCACCACCAGGGTGACCAAACCCGGCGAGGCTCCCGGCACTCCGGGTTCGAACGTGCCGCCGCCGCCACCGACGACGATCACGATCACCGGTGACAACGGCGCCACGACGGTGACCACCGTGACACCTCCGCCGACCACAACGGCGTCGACGACCGCACCGACGACCACCACGACGACGCCGTCCACCACGACGACGACAACCACGACGACCACGACGACGCCGACGACGACCACCACCACGACGACCACGCCGCCCACGACGACCACCACCACGCAGCCGCCGACCACCACCACGACGCAGCCGCCGACCACGACGCAGGCTCCGACGACGACTCAACCGCCGACGACGACCCAGGCTCCGACGACGACGGTCGCGCCCCCCACGACCACGATCGCGCCGCCGACCACGACGGTCGCGCCGCCGACCACGCCGCCCGTGGTGACCACCCAGGCGCCGACTAACAAGCCCGCGCCGACGGAGTAGCGAAGTTAGGGCAGCCTATCTAGAGCGGCGGACCCGTCGGATGCCACTATGAACAGCAGGCATGCGCAAGTTACCCGCGGGTAGCAACAGTCCGGTTGCCGGTCGGTGGCCAGACGAGAGAGGGAATGTACGTGGATACCCAGACGCTCATCAGGTTGGTCATCGGCCTCGCCATGACGGCGATCGTCGGCGTTCTCGCCGTCAAGCGGGTGCTGTGGCTGACCAAGCTGATCAGCTCGGGCCAGCCGACCGCCGACGAACGTGGCCGCAAGAACCACCTCGGCGAGCGGATCGGCAACCAGATCAAAGAGGTGTTCGGCCAGACCCGGCTGCTGCGCTGGTCGATCCCCGGCATCGCGCACTTCTTCACCATGTGGGGCTTCTTCGTCCTGGCCTCGGTCTACCTGGAGGCCTACGGGGTGCTGTTCAACCCCAAGTTCGCCATCCCGGTGATCGGCAAGTGGGGAGTTCTCGGCTTCCTGCAGGACTTCTTCGCCGTCGCGGTGCTGCTCGGCATCATCACGTTCGCGATCATCCGCCTTCGTTCAGAACCCAAGGAATACGGTCGCGGATCGCGGTTCTACGGCTCGCACACCGGCGGCGCCTGGCTGATCCTCATCATGATCTTCAACGTCATCTGGACCTACGCGCTGTTCCGCGGTGCGGCGGTGGCCAACGGCAACCTGCCCTACGGCAAGTCCGCATTCTTCTCCCACGCGATCGGCGCTCTGCTGGAGCCGTTGGGCCACAACGCGAACGAGATCATCGAGACCGTCGCCCTGCTGCTGCACATCGGCGTCATGCTGGTGTTCCTGCTGATCGTGTTGCACTCCAAGCACCTTCACATCGGCCTGGCCCCGGTCAACGTCACGTTCAAGCGACTGCCCAATGCGTTGGGACCGCTGCTGCCGATGGAGTCCAAGGGCGAATACATCAACTTCGAGGATCCCGCCGAGGACTCGGTGTTCGGCCGCGGCAAGATCGAGGACTTCACCTGGAAGGGCTACCTCGACTTCACCACGTGCACCGAGTGCGGCCGTTGCCAGTCGCAGTGCCCGGCGTGGAACACCGCAAAGCCGTTGTCCCCCAAGCTCGTCATCATGGACCTGCGCGACCACCTGTTCGCCAAGGCGCCCTACATCTTCGGCGACAAGGACACTGCCACCGACACCCTCACCGACAAGGAGGGCGGTCTGGAGATCGGTCACGACGAGCACTCCGTGCCGGAGTCCGGCTTCGGTCGGGTGCCCGCCGATTCGCCACTGCAGGCCACCCGGCCCCTGGTCGGTGACGCCGCCGCACTCGGTGTGATCGACCCCGACGTGCTGTGGTCGTGCACCACCTGCGGCGCCTGCGTCGAGCAGTGCCCGGTGGACATCGAGCACATCGACCACATCGTCGACATGCGCCGCTATCAGGTGATGATGGAGTCGGAGTTCCCGAGTGAACTCGCCGGCCTCTACAAGAACCTGGAGACCAAGGGCAACCCGTGGGGCCAGAACGCCAAGGAGCGGACCACCTGGATCGACGAGGTCAGCTTCGATGTGCCGGTCTACGGCAAGGACGTCGACTCCTTCGCCGGCTTCGAGTACCTGTTCTGGGTCGGCTGCGCCGGCTCGCTGGACGATCGTGCCAAGAAGACCACCAAGGCGGTCGCCGAACTGCTCGCCGCGGCCGGGGTGAAGTTCCTCGTCCTCGGTGATGGCGAGACCTGCACCGGCGATTCCGCACGCCGCTCCGGTAATGAATTCCTGTTCCAGCAGTTGGCATCTCAGAACGTCGAGACCCTCAACGATCTGTTCGACGGCGTGCAGAAGGTGGACCGCAAGGTCGTCGTCACCTGCCCGCACTGCTTCAACACCCTGGGCCGGGAGTACCCGCAGGTCGGCGGCGACTACTCGGTGCTGCACCACACCCAGCTGCTCAACCGTCTGGTGCGCGACAAGAAGCTGGTCCCGGTCCAGAGTGCGGGCGCCAACGGCACTCTCACCTACCACGATCCGTGCTACCTCGGTCGGCACAACAAGGTCTACGAGGCGCCCCGCGAGCTCATCAGTGCATCCGGTGCGACCCTGACCGAGATGCCGCGGCACGCCGAGCGCGGCTTCTGCTGCGGCGCCGGCGGTGCCCGGATGTGGATGGAAGAGCACCTCGGCGAACGCATCAACCACAACCGCGTCGACGAGGCACTGACCCTCGATGCCACGACGATCGCGACCGGCTGCCCGTTCTGCCGCGTCATGCTCACCGACGGTGTCGGCGATCGAGGCAAGGCCGAAGAGGTCGAGGTGGTCGACGTGGCTCAGCTGCTGCTGGGTTCGCTGAACCGCGACACGCTGACGCTGCCGGAGAAGGGCACCGCCGCCAAGCTGGCCGCGGCCGCCGCACCGGCGGTCAAGCCGGCTGCTCCCAAGGTCGAGCCCGCTGCCGCACCGGAACCCGAGCCCGTCGCGGCGGCACCGGCTGCTCCTGCCGCACCGGCTGCACCTGCCAAGGGCCTGGGCATCGCGGCCGGCGCCAAGCGCCCCGGCGCGAAGAGCGCCGCGGCTCCCGCTGCCGAAGCGGCACCGGCGGCCGCACCGCCTGCTCCGGCGGCGGAAACGCCTGCTGCGCCTGCGGTGGCAGCCAAGGGTCTGGGTATGGCGGCCGGGGCCAAGCGCCCCGGTGCGAAGAAGGCCGCACCGGCTGCTGAGGCCGCACCGGCCGCCGCAGCTCCGGCCCAGGCGGCCGCTCCGGCTGAGCCGGTTGTATCGGCCGAGCCGGCGGTCCCCGTCAAGGGTCTGGGGATGGCCGCCGGTGCCCGCCGTCCGGGTGCCAAGAAGGCTCCTGCGGCTCCTGCAGCCCCTGCAGCCGCCGAGTCGGCCCCGCAGCCCGCAGCTGAGGCCGCGTCCACCGCTGAGCCGGAGCTGGAGTTGGAGCTGAAACTGGAGCCGGAGCCCCAAGCCCCCACCGAGTCCGTCCCGGTCAAGGGTCTGGGCATGGCCAAGGGCGCACGCCCGCCGGGCAAGCGCACGTAGGAGAGTTCTAGCCGACCTTGGTCAGTTGGATCGGCGCCTGGGTGACCTGGCCGCCCGGGCACTCACCGTTGGAGTCGGCGGTGGCGATGCCGGCCATGGTGTTGTTGTCGATCGCGTAGCGGATGACGATGTCGGCGAAGTTGCCGTCGGCACAGATGGCGCCCTGCGGCTTGACCACGTTGTAGGTCCAGATGTTGTTGTGCAGGGTCGCCACAGCAGTCCACCCTCGGTTGCTGACCAGGCTGGCGGTGCAGCCCTCGGTGGCGCAGTTGGCCGTCGCGGTCACGTAGAACTGGTCCGAACCGCCGGCGACGGAGTACTTGCCACTGAGATCGGCATGGGCCAACCCGGCGGATCCGATCGCGGTACCCGCAGCCAGGGCGGCGCCCACCAGTGCGCGCGTGATTGCTCGGTTCATTGTCTGTAAGCCTCCTGTGAACTGATGGAGGCAAGCTAACAGGGTTTTTGGGCCGGAATTGACGCCGTAGCCAGCATGTTTCGAAACCGAGTGCGAGTTGTGACTGGAAAAAGGTTTGCACCGTCGTGGGAGAATCAAGGGCGTGAGTACAAACCAGCTGCCGTGGCAGGGCACCAGCCAGCACCGGCGGCCGCGCACGTTCGCGCAGTCGACCAAACTGCAGGACGTCCTCTACGAGATCCGTGGGCCGGTGCACGATCACGCCTCGCGCCTGGAGGCCGAGGGGCACCGGATCCTCAAGCTCAACATCGGCAACCCCGCACCCTTCGGCTTCGAGGCGCCGGACGTGATCATGCGCGACATGATCCAGGCACTGCCCACCGCGCAGGGTTACTCCGACTCCAAGGGAATCCTGTCCGCACGCCGCGCAGTGGTCACCCGATACGAACTCGTCGACGGCTTCCCCCGGTTCGACGTCGACTCGGTGTTCCTGGGCAACGGCGTCTCGGAACTGATCACGATGACCCTGCAGGCATTGCTCGACAACGGCGATCAGGTGCTCATCCCCGCCCCCGACTATCCGCTGTGGACGGCGGCGACGGCACTGGCCGGCGGAACGCCGGTGCACTACCTGTGCGACGAGACCAACGACTGGCAGCCCGATCTGGCCGACCTGGAGTCGAAGATCACCCCCAAGACCAAGGCAATGGTGGTGATCAACCCGAACAACCCCACCGGCGCGGTGTACAGCCGGGAGACGTTGCGGCAGATGGCCGAGCTGGCCCGTAAACACGAACTGCTGCTGCTGGCCGACGAGATCTACGACAAGATCCTCTACGACGACGCCGAGCATGTCAGCCTGGCGACAGTCGCGCCCGACGTTCTGTGCCTGACTTTTAACGGCCTGTCGAAGGCCTACCGGGTGGCCGGCTACCGCTCCGGCTGGCTGGTGATCACCGGACCGACCGAGAACGCGACGAGCTTCATCGAGGGCATCAGTCTGCTGGCCAACATGCGGCTGTGCCCGAATGTCCCTGCGCAGCATGCGATTCAGGTCGCACTCGGCGGACACCAGAGCATCGACGATCTGGTCCTGCCCGGCGGTCGGCTGCGCGAACAGCGCGATGTCGCCTGGTCCAAACTCAACGAGATTCCGGGCGTCTCCTGCGTCAAACCCCAGGGTGCGCTGTATGCGTTCCCACGGCTGGACCCCGAGGTGCACGACATCGTCGATGACGAGAAGCTGGTGCTCGACCTGCTGCTCGAGGAGAAGATCCTGCTCACCCAGGGCACCGGTTTCAACTGGCCGACGACCGACCACTTGCGGATCGTGACGCTGCCGTGGGCGCGGGACCTGTCCAACGCCATCGACCGGCTCGGCAACTTCCTGGCCGGCTACCGCCAGTAATCACCGGTGCCGCACTCACATTCGCACGCCCAGTCGCACGCAGGGGGGCCGGCGCCGCTGAGTCCACTGGTGGCGCGGGCCGTCGTCGCGGCCCTGTTTGTGATCGGTCTGGCGATGGTGGTCGGAGCCGTGCTGCTGTGGCCCTCCGGTCACAAAGCCGAGATTCCGCTGCCATTCCAGAACGCAGCAGGCGGGGCCGTCAGCACGGTGCGCGGCCAGGTGCAGTCCACGGCCCTGGCCGACTGCGGCAGCCCGTCAGCCGGCCAAGTACTCACCGGCAGCCCTGCGCCGGGAGTGGCCGGCAGCGGCACCTGCGTGCAGTCGATGGTGCGCATCGACACCGGACCCAACAGCGGCGCCGACACCCTGATCGAGTTCTCTCGCAGCCCCGGCAACCCGGAACTGATGGCAGGTGAGACGATCCGGATCTTCCGGCAGGTCGATGCGCAGGGCGTCACCAGCTATGGCTTCTACGACTATGAGCGCGGTTGGTCGCTGGCGCTGCTGGCAGCGCTGTTCGCGATCGTCATCGTGGCGGTCGCGCGCTGGCGCGGACTGCGCGCACTGGCCGGCATCGTCGTCGCCTTCGCTGTGCTGGTCGTCTTCCTACTTCCGGCGTTGCGAGACGGCGCCCCTGCGCTACCGGCGGCATTGGTCGCCTCCGCGGCGATCCTCTTCGCCGTCATCTACCTGGCCCACGGCATCAGTCTTCGAACGAGCGCGGCGCTGCTGGGCACCTTGACCGCCATGCTGCTGTCGGCGTTCTTATCCTGGGGCGCAATCGAACTCACCCATCTGACCGGGCTGTCCGAGGACCACAACAACGAGGTCGCCGCCTACATGGGGAACGTCTCGATCAAGGGCCTGTTGCTGGCCGGTTTCATCATCGGTTCGCTCGGCGTGCTCAACGACGTCACGATCACCCAGGCCTCCGCGGTGTTCGAACTGGCCCACGTCGGCCACGGCAGCCGTCGGGAGATCTTCCTGCGCGGCATGAGGGTGGGCAGTGACCACATAGCCAGCACCGTCTACACCCTGGTGCTCGCCTACGCCGGAAGTTCCCTTCCCCTGCTGTTGTTGTTCAGTGTCGCGAACCGTTCGCTGATGGACGTACTGACCAGCGAGGGGGTCGCGATAGAGATCGCACGCTCAGCGGTCGGCGGCATCGCGTTGGCACTGGCCGTGCCGCTGACCACCGCACTCGCCGCAGTGCTGGCAACACCGAACGTCAGCGCCGCTCCAACAACTCCAGCAGATACTGGCCATAGCCAGAGTTGAGTTGGGTCTGCGCACGCGCGGCCAACTGGTCGTCGTCGATGAATCCCATCCGCCAGGCGATCTCCTCCGGGCAGGAAACCTTCAGGCCCTGTCGCGCCTCGATGGTGCGCACGAAATTGCCTGCCTCCAGAAGGGAGTCGCAGGTTCCGGTGTCCAGCCACGCGGTGCCGCGCGGCAGCACCTCGACGAGCAGCCGGCCGCGCTCGAGGTAGCTGCGGTTGATGTCGGTGATCTCCAGTTCCCCGCGCGCGCTGGGCCGCAGCGATCGGGCGATCTCGACGACCTCCTTGTCGTAGAAGTACAGGCCGGGCACCGCATAGTTGGACGCCGGCTTGGCCGGCTTCTCCTCCACCGCGAGCGCCGTTCCGTCGGCGGAGAACTCCACCACGCCGTAGGACGACGGATCTGCCACCCAGTAGGCGAAGATCGCTCCGCCGTCAATGTTGTTGAACCGCTTGAGGTTCGTGCCGACACCGGGCCCGTAGAAGATGTTGTCGCCGAGGATCAGGGCGACCGGTCCGGAGCCGATGTGATCGGCCCCGATGATGAAGGCCTCCGCCAGTCCGTTCGGACTGTGCTGAACGGCATGGGTGATGCTGACCCCGAATTGCGAACCGTCACCGAGCAGCCGGGCGAAGCCGGCACTGTCCTCGGGCGTGGCGATCACCAGGATGTCGCGGATCCCGGC
>NZ_JAFMJZ010000127.1 GCF_017853185.1 Mycolicibacterium sp. | reverse complement strand
GGGATGTGGGTGTTGATCCACACGCAGCCGAAGTCCAGCGCCGCCGAAACCCGAAGTGCGCGTTTGATGTCCTTGGTCCACACCGACGAGGCCAGGCCGTACTCGACACCGTTGGCGAAGCGGATCGCCTCGTCCTCGTCGGAGAAGGACTGCACGGTGATCACCGGGCCGAAGATCTCCTCCTGGATGTGCCTGTCGTCCTGGCGCAGTCCGCTGATGACCGTCGGCTCGATGTAGAAACCCTTGTCGCCCTGGCGTTTTCCGCCGGCCGCCAGAACGGCGTGCTTGGGGATGTCGGCCAGGAAGCTCAGGATCCGCTCGAGTTGGTTGGGGTTGTTCACCGGCGGGATCCAGCCGTCCTCGTCGTCGGCGGCGCGGCCGAACGTGGTGAACGCGCCCTTGGCCTGCTCGGCCAGCGCGTCGGCGAGATCCTTGGCCACGCCGGCCTGGGCCATCACCCGGGTGGCCGCGGTGCAGTCCTGGCCGGCGTTGAAGTAGCCCGCGACGGCGATCGCCTCGGCGGCTGCGGCGACGTCGGCGTCGTCGAAGACGATCACCGGGGCCTTGCCGCCCAATTCGAGGTGGGTGCGCTTGAGGTTGGCGCCCGCACTGGCGGCCACCGCGCGCCCGGCTCCGACCGAACCGGTGATCGACACCATCTGCGGGGTCGGGTGGGCCACCACGGCCGCACCGGTGGCGCGGTCACCGCAGACGACGTTGAGTACGCCGGCCGGGAAGTGCTTGGCGGCGATCTCGGCGAGCATCACCGAGGAGACCGGGGTGGTGTCACTGGGCTTGAGCACCACGGTGTTTCCCGCGGCGATGGCCGGACAGAACTTCCAGATCGCCATCATCATCGGGTAGTTCCACGGCGCCACCTGACCGATGACCCCGACCGGCTCGCGGCGGATCCACGAGGTGTGATCGGCCATGTACTCGCCGGCCGATTTACCCTCGAGAACCCGTGCCGCGCCGGCGAAGAACCGGATCTGGTCCAGCATCGGCGGAACCTCTTCGGCCGTGGTCACGTGAACCGGCTTGCCGGTGTTGCGGCCCTCGGCGGCGACCAGGCTCTTGGTATGGCGCTCCACGTCGTCGGCGAAGGCCAGCAAGGCCTTCTGGCGCTGCGAGGGAGTGGTCTTCTTCCAGTCGGCGAACGCGGCCGACGCCGCGGCGTAGGCCTTGTCGACGTCGGCCTCATTCGACAGTGGCGCGGTGCCGTACTTCTCGCCGGTGGTGGGGTCGACGATCGCCATGGTGGCGCCGCCGACGGAGTCGACGAGTTCACCGTTGATGAAGTTCTTGACCGTGGTCATGTGGTGTCCCTTCGTGTTACTTGGAGTCGGCGAGGATCTCGGCCAGAACGCCAAGGCCTTCGAGGAGAAGTTCGTCGCTGATCGACAACGGCGGCAGGAAGCGCAGGATGTTGCCGAAGGTGCCGCAGCTGAGAACGATGACGCCCTGGGCGTGCGCCTTGGCGCACAGCGCCTTGGTCAGTTCCGGATCCGGTTCTGCGGTGCCGGATTTCACCAACTCGACGGCGATCATGGCGCCGCGGCCACGGACATCGCCGATCCGGTCGTCGTCGGCCTGCATGCGGTGCAGCTTGTCCTTCATCAACCGTTCGATCTGCTTGGCACGGTCGAGCATGCCGTCCATCTCGAGGGTCTCGATGGTGCCCAGCGCCGCTGCGCAGGCGACCGGATTGCCGCCGTAGGTGCCGCCCAGACCGCTGACGTGGGGGGCGTCCATGATGTCGGCGCGGCCGGTCACCGCGGACAGCGGCAGACCGTCGGCGATGCCCTTGGCGGTCACGATCAGGTCCGGGACGATGCCCTCGTCCTCGCAGGCGAACATCTGGCCGGTCCGGCCGAATCCGCTCTGGACCTCGTCGGCGATGAACACCACGTCGTTGTCGGTGCACCAGGCCCGCAGTGCGAGCAGGAATCCCTGTGCAGGAACGATGAATCCGCCCTCGCCCTGCACCGGTTCGATGATGATCGCGGCGAGATTGGCGGCGCCGATCTGCTTGTCGATCACGCTCAGCGCACGCTCGGCGGCCAATTCGCCGTTGGTGGCCCACTCCTTGTTGATCAGCCCGTCGCGGTAGGGGTAGGACATCGGTGCCCGGTAGATCTCCGGTGCGAACGGTCCGAAGCCGCTCTTGTACGGCATCGACTTGGCGGTCAGGGCCATCGTCAGGTTGGTGCGGCCGTGGTAGGCGTGGTCGAAGGCGACCACCGCATCACGCTTGGTGTAGGCCCGCGCGATCTTGATGGCGTTCTCCACCGCTTCGGCACCGGAGTTGAACAACGCACTGCGCTTCTCGTGCGAGCCGGGAGTCAGCCGGTTGAGGTGCTCGCAGACGGCGATGTACTCCTCGTAGGGGGTCACCATGAAACAGGTATGCGTGAAGTCCGCCACCTGCTCGCGGACCGCGTCGACGACCCGCGGCGAGGAGTTTCCGATGGTGGTCACTGCGATGCCGGAGCCGAGGTCGATGAGCCGGTTGCCGTCGACATCCTCGATGATCCCGCCGAAGGCCCGCTCGCAGGACACCGGCATGGTGACGCCGACGGCGCGGGACACCGCCGCGGTCCGGCGTTTGGTCATCTCAAGCGACTTGGGGCCGGGGATCGCGGTGACGAGTTTGCGGCTCTGTTCGACGGTGCTCACGTCGGTACTCCTGGATAGTCGACGAAGGGGTGGGCGCGGGGGGTGGAGCGGTGATCAGAGCGTAGTCCGACAGGGACGCCCCGCAACTGATAACACGGTATGAAGGTGCTTCAAGTGATGGATTACGTTGCCTGCGCCTCGGTTTCCGACGATTTCGGTGGTCCGGGAAGGGGTGTGCCGTCCATCCTGTCGATCGTCGCGAACTCCGGCACCGTCCGTCGGGTCAGTCGACGGGGCTGTTTGACCGGGTGACCGAGGGCGATCACGGTGGCCAGCGCCCACCCCGAGGGCGCCCCGAGCAGTTCGCGGACGGATTCCTCCTCGCGGATCAGCATCGTGGTGAGTACGCCGCCGAGGCCCTCGGCCCGCGCGGCCAGCAGCACGTTCCAGGCGAACGGGTAGAGCGAGGCGCCCCCGGCGAAGGTGTAGCGGCCGAAATCGCGGTCCACGGCGGCCAGGGCGGCCAGATCGGCGAACACCGCCAGCAGCACCGGCGCCCGGTCGAAGTCGGCGGCGAAACCCTCGGTGGCGGCCGCCCGCAGTTCTGCGGGAGCCGAGGCCAGCGCGTCGGCCTCGGCGGCGGGGTCGTTTCCGGGAGCCCATGGCCGCAGGCCGGCCGCTTTCATCGCCAGGTAGTCGTGCCAGCCCGGCAGGTACAGATCGCGCAGGGCGCGGCGAATCGCCGGGTCCTTGACCAGCACCACATGCCAGGCCTGCGCGTTGGCGCCGCTGGGGGCGAACCGGGCGTTGTCGAGCACCCGAGCCACCACCTCGTCGGCGACCGGCGTGTCGGTGAACTGACGGACGGCTCCGGTGGTCCGTAGTGCCTCGATGAGCTCCATTCGGTACATCTTCACCGGGCCGCACGCGCCGGGGCAACGGGTCCCGGGCAATGGGGTGGTGGGTGCCGGGGGCCACAAATGGCACACTGGACTGACGTTGTGCCCGTCACCGCCGGTCCCGGACGGACGACCCCGACAACCTGAGAGACACGCGCTGCCATGCAACAACTCGTGAGCTTCCTGCCCCTGATCATCATCATGGGCGCATTCATGTTCTTCGCCTCCCGTCGCCAGAAGAAGGCCATGCAGGCCACCATCGACCTGCACGACTCGCTGAGGATCGGGGACCGGGTGCACACCACCTCCGGCCTGCAGGGCACCATCACCGGACTGACCGACGACACCGTCGACCTGGAGATCGCGCCGGGCGTGGTCACCCGCTGGATCAAGCTGGCCGTCCGCGACCGGATCGAGCCGGAGGCCCCCGTTCTCGGCGGTGCCGAATTGACCGAGAGTGACGCCGACCGGCTGTCCAAGGACTGAATCGCGGGTTCCGACACGTACCCTTTGCGGAAAGCGCGGTCGGCCGTCATGGCGGCAGTCGCGTAATACAACGGCGCGGAATCCAACGCGTTGAAAACAAGTAGGAGAATCGACTCGTGGCATCGTCTTCGGCCCCGGTGCGCCCGTACCGCTGGCTGGCGCTGTTTCTCGTCCTGCTGATCGGGGTCTACCTGCTGGTATTCCTGACCGGCAACAAGGCGGCCAAGCCCAAGCTCGGCATCGACCTGCAGGGCGGTACCCGCGTCACGCTGACCGCCCGCACCCCGGACGGATCCAAGCCCACCCGCGAAGCGCTCATGCAGGCCGAGGAGATCATCAGCGCCCGCGTCAACGGCCTGGGCGTGTCGGGCTCCGAGGTGGTGATCGACGGCGACAACCTGGTCATCACGGTTCCCGGCAACGACAGCAGCGAGGCCCGCAATCTCGGCCAGACCGCGCGGCTGTACGTGCGTCCGGTGATCGGCCAGCCGATCCCGGTCGAGGCCATCAACAAGAAGGCCACCCAGCCGGCGCCCGGCGCCCCGCCTGCTCCCGGTGCGCCTCCCGCTCCGGGTGCGCCGCCCGCGGCTCCGCCCGCCCCGGCCAGCCCCGCCCCGGCAAGTCCAGCGCCGGCCAGCCCTGCGCCGGCCAGCCCGACGCCGCAGCCGCGTCCGTACCCGCTTGAGCCGACGCCGTCGCCGGCGCCGCCTGCCCCGTCCAGCCCGGCCCCGTCCAGCCCGGCCCCGTCCCCGGCCCCGCCGACCGCAGCACCCGCCCCGGGTGCACCGGCCAAGCCCGGCCCGCCCGGACCTCCGGACAACAAGACCGACCACGCCGGACGGATCAAGTTCGAGAAGGAACTGCGTCAGAGCACCAACCAGACGCTGCTGATCTTCGCCGTGCAGTACGTCGCCGGACGCTGCGACCAGGAAGACCCGCTGGCCGGCAACGACGACCCGAACCTGCCGCTGGTGACCTGCTCGCAGGACAAGAAGTACGTCTACATCCTGGACAAGTCGATCATCGCCGGCGACCAGATCAAGACCGCCGACTCCGGCTTCGATCAGCAGAGCGGCGCCTACGTGGTGAACCTGGAGTTCAAGGACGAGGCCGCCAAGACCTGGGCCGACTTCACCGCCTCCAACATCGGCACCCAGACCGCGTTCACCCTGGACTCCAAGGTGGTCAGCGCCCCGCAGATCCGCGAGGCCATCCCCGGTGGCCGCACCCAGATCAGTGGTGGCGATCCGCCGTTCACCGCCGACAGTTCCCGGTCGCTGGCCAACGTGCTCAAGTACGGTTCGCTGCCGCTGTCCTTCGAGTCCTCGGAAGCTGAAACCGTTTCCGCGACACTGGGATTGACCTCGCTGAGGGCCGGTCTCATCGCCGGTGCGGTCGGTCTGGTCATGGTGTTGCTGTACTCACTGGCCTACTACCGGGTGCTGGGTCTGCTCACCCTGCTGTCGCTGGTGGCCTCCGGCGCCATGGTTTACGGGATCCTGGTGCTGCTGGGCAGATACATCAACTACACCCTCGATCTGGCCGGCATCGCCGGTCTGATCATCGGCATCGGAACCACCGCCGACTCGTTCGTGGTGTTCTTCGAACGCATCAAGGACGAGATCCGTGAAGGCCGGTCATTCCGGTCCGCGGTGCCGCGCGGTTGGGTGCGTGCCCGCAAGACCATCCTGTCCGGCTCGGCGGTCAGCTTCCTGGCCGCAGCGGTGCTGTACTTCCTGGCCGTCGGTCAGGTCAAGGGCTTCGCCTTCACCCTGGGTCTGACCACCGTCCTCGACGTGGTGGTGGTGTTCCTGGTGACCTGGCCGCTGGTGTTCCTGGCGTCCAAGTCACCCACACTGGCCAAGCCGGCGCTCAACGGCCTCGGGGCGGTCCAGGAGGTCGCGCGCGAGCGCCGGGCGGTCGCCGCCGCGGCGGGACGGGATAACCGATGACTGACAACACACCTGACGACGTTCTGACAGAGGACGTGGCTGTCGAGGAGATCCTCGAGGAGACCGAGACGGTCGAGGCCGCCGCGCTGCCCAAGCACAGCTTCCTCAACCGGCTCTACACCGGCACCGGCGGCTTCGATGTGATGGGCAAGCGCAAGCTGCTCTTCGCCATCACCGCACTGCTGGTCGCCATCGGCCTCGCCAGCATCCTGCTGAAGGGGTTCACCTTCGGCATCGACTTCCAGGGCGGCACCAAGGTCGGATTCCCGCGCGGCGACGCGTCTGTCAGCCAGGTGCAGGAGGTCTTCACCCAGGCCATCGGCAAGGCGCCCGAGTCGGTGGTCGTCGTCGGCAACGGTGCGTCGTCCACGGTGCAGATCCGGTCGGAGACCCTGGACAACGAGGAGACCGCCAAGCTGCGCGACGCGTTGTTCGAGAAGTTCCAGCCCAAGGGTGACGACGGCAAGCCCAGCAAGCAGGCCATCAGCGACTCGGCGGTCTCGGAGACCTGGGGCGGCCAGATCACCAAGAAGGCCCTCATCGCCCTGGCGGTGTTCCTGGTCCTCGTCGGTATCTACATCACCGTCCGCTACGAGAAGTTCATGGCCATCGCTGCGCTGGGGTCGCTGGCCCTGGACCTCATCACCACCGCGGGTATCTACTCGCTGGTCGGTTTCGAGGTCACGCCGGCAACGGTGATCGGCCTGCTGACGATCCTCGGCTACTCCCTCTACGACACCGTCATCGTGTTCGACAAGGTGGAGGAGAACACCAAGGGCTTCGAGCACACCACCCGGCGCACGTTCGCCGAGCAGGCCAACCTCGCGGTCAACCAGACCTTCATGCGGTCGATCAACACCAGCATCATCTCGCTCATGCCGGTGGCCTCGCTGATGATCGTGGCGGTCTGGTTGCTCGGCGTGGGCACGCTCAAGGACCTGGCGCTGGTGATGATGATCGGCATCCTGGTCGGCACCTACTCGTCGATCTTCTTTGCGACGCCGCTGATGGTGTCGTTGCGGGAGCGGACTCAGTTGGTGCGCAACCACACTCGCCGGGTGCTCAACCGTCGCAAGCCTTCGGCTGCAGGCGAACTGGCCGGCGCCGGCGCGTCGGTTGCCGGAGATCTGGTGGTGGGTGCGGCCCCCGCGCCCGGCGCCCGTCCGGTGCGGCCGAACCGTCCGTCCGGCAAGCGCACCCGCAAGTAGGGGAGCCGTGGCTGTCAGGCGCCGCCGCGCGGCGGCCGTATCGGTGGCGGCCGCCACTGCTCTGCTTGCCGCGACCGCGCTGGCGGGCTGTGGCGGCAGTGTGGCCGATCAGGTGAACTTCGCCGTCGACGGGACGCTGGGCAGCTACAACACCAACACCGTCAACGGCGCCGCGTCCTCGGGGCCGCAGGCCTTCGCCCGGGTGCTGACCGGGTTCAGTTACCACGGACCCGACGGGCAGGCGCTGGCCGACCGCGACTTCGGCACGGTCTCGGTGGTGGGCCGCGAACCGCTGGTGCTCGACTACCAGATCTCCGACAACGCGGTCTACTCCGACGGCAAACCGGTCACCTGCGACGACATGCTGCTGACCTGGGCCGCCCAGTCCGGGCGGTTCCCGGGCTTCGACGCCGCCAGCCAGGCCGGCTACATCGACATCTCCGGCATCGAGTGCCAGCCCGGTTCCAAGAAGGCCCGGGTCAACTTCTTCCCGGGGCGCGCGATCACCGACTACGAGGACCTGTTCACCGCGACGTCGGTGATGCCCTCGCACGTCATCAGCGACGAGATCGGAACCGACGTCACCGCAGCGCTCGTCGGCGGTGACCCGGCCGTCGTCGCCCGGATCGCCGACGCGTGGAACACCGGATGGGACCTCAAGCCCGGCCTCAGCGGTGATGACCTCAAACGGTTCCCGTCCTCGGGTCCCTACAAGATCGACTCGGTGCTGCCCGAGGGCGCGGTGGTGCTGATCGCCAACGACAAGTGGTGGGGCACAAAGCCGATCACCAAACGGGTCACCGTCTGGCCGCACGGAGTGGATGTCCAGGACCGGGTGAACAACGGCACCTTCCACGTCGTCGACGTGGCCACCGGATCATCGGGAACGCTGACCTCGCCCGATGAGTACCAGCGTGCGGAGATCCCGTCCGGCGGCGTCGAGCAACTCATCTTCGCCTCCCAGGGTGCGCTGTCCACCCCGGCTGCCCGCCGCGCACTGGCGCTCTGCACGCCCCGCGACGCGATCGCCCGCAACGCGGATACGCCGATCGTCAGCTCCCGGCTCTACCCGGTGGGCGACAACGCCTACAGCGCAGCCGAATCCGTCGCCGAGGCCGGTCAGTTCAGCGTCGCCAATCCCGACGCCGCGCAGATCGCCCTGGGCGGTGTGCCGCTGACCATCAGGATCGGTTATCAGGCGCCCAACCCGAGGCTGGCGGCCACCATCGCCGCGATCACCAAGTCCTGCGCCCCGGCCGGCATCACGGTCGAGGACGTGACGTCCGGCTCGACGGGTCCGCAGACGCTGCGCGACGGCAAGATCGACGCCCTGCTGGCCAGTACCGGCGGCGCGACCGGAAGCGGTTCGACGGGCTCGTCCGCGCTGGACGCCTACGCACTGCACACCGGCAACGGCAACAACCTGCCGGGCTACTCCAACCCGCAGATCGACGGCATCATCTCGGCCCTGGCGGTGACCGTCGATCCCAAGGAACTGGTGCGGCTGCTCACCGACGCCTCACCGATCCTGTGGGCCGACGTGCCGACCCTGCCGCTGTACCGGCAGGAGCGCACGGTGCTCTGGTCGAAGAAGATGTTCGCGGTCCGGGCCAACCCCACCAAGTGGGGCGCGGGCTGGAACATGGACCGGTGGAAGCTGGAACCGTGAGCGACGGCGGCGATGTGCGCGCGGTGCTGGACGCGCTGACCCGGGTGGTTCCGGACTTCCCGGAGCCCGGCGTGCTGTTCCGCGACCTGACCCCGGTGCTGGCCGACAAACACGGCTTCGCCGCGATCACCGACGCCCTGGCCCGCGCGGTCGAGGGCGCCGACCTGATCGCCGGGATCGACGCCCGCGGCTTCCTGCTCGGCGGGGCGGTGGCTCACCGGCTCGGCATCGGGGTGCTGGCCATCCGCAAGGGCGGCAAGTTGCCGCCTCCCGTGCACAGCCGCACCTACGCACTGGAGTACGGCACCGCCACCCTGGAGATCCCGGTCGACGCGATCGACCTGACCGCCTGCCGGGTGGCCATCGTCGACGACGTGCTGGCCACCGGCGGCACCGTGGCCGCCGCCCGCGATCTGGTGGCCACGGCCGGCGCAGAGGTGACCACGGCCGCGGTGATCATGGAACTGACCGCGCTCGGTGGACGGGACCTGCTCGCGCCGCTGCCGGTCCATAGCCTCCAGCAGGTCTAGCCGCGATAT
>NZ_JAFMJZ010000126.1 GCF_017853185.1 Mycolicibacterium sp. | reverse complement strand
GAGTTCAGCCACCACGAGGGCGCGCCCGGCCAGCAGGAGATCGACCTGCGCTACGCCGACGCGCTCTCGATGGCCGACAACGTGATGACGTTCCGGTACCTGGTCAAGGAGGTGGCGCTGGCCGAGGGGGTGCGGGCCTCCTTCATGCCCAAGCCGTTCGCCGAATACGCCGGCTCGGCGATGCACACCCACATGAGCCTGTTCGAGGGCGAGACCAATGCCTTCCACAGCCCCGACGACCCGCTGCAGCTCTCCGATGTCGCCAAGTCCTTCATCGCCGGCATCCTCGAGCACGCCACCGAGATCAGCGCCGTCACCAACCAGTGGGTGAACTCCTACAAGCGGCTGGTGCACGGCGGCGAGGCGCCGACCGCCGCCTCCTGGGGTGCGGCGAACCGCTCGGCGCTGGTCCGGGTGCCGATGTACACCCCCCGCAAGGCGGCTTCCCGGCGCATCGAGGTGCGCAGCCCCGATTCGGCCTGCAATCCGTACCTGACCTTCGCGGTGCTGCTGGCCGCCGGTCTGCGCGGCATCGAGAAGAACTACCAGCTCGGTCCGCAGGCCGAGGACAACGTGTGGACGCTGACCCACGAGGAGCGCCGCGCGATGGGCTACCGGGAGTTGCCGTCCAGCCTCGGTGTGGCACTGGGGGAGATGGAGAACTCCGAACTGGTCGCCGAGGCGCTCGGTGAGCACGTGTTCGACTACTTCCTGCGCAACAAGCGCGCGGAGTGGGAGGAGTACCGCAGCAACGTGACTCCGTTCGAGCTCAAGCACTACCTCTCGCTCTGATCCCGCTGCGCTAACGTTCAGGTCGTGGCCAGACCCTCGACCGACCGACCCCGGCTGCCGAGCGTCGGCCGGCTCGGATTGGTTGAACGGTCGGCCGCCGGGGACCTGGCCGAACTCGGCTGGGATACCGACGCGTATGTCGAGCTGCTGTGGTCGCTGTCGCGTGCCGCTGATGCGGACTCCGCGCTGCGCACCCTGGTCCGGCTGGCCGAGGCGCTCGGTGCGGACTGGCGGCAACTCGACGGCGCCTTGCTCAAGGACCGCGCCCTGCGTGGCCGGCTGTTCTCAGTCCTGGGTTCCTCGCTGGCACTCGGTGATCATCTGGTGGCCAACCCGGGCTGCTGGCGCCTGCTCGAAGGGGAGCTGACCCTCCCCACCCCGGCGGACCTGCGCCGGTCCTTCGCCGAATGTGTTGCCGAATTCGCTTCGGCGCCCAGTGAAATCGCGCCTCGGCTGCGCACCGTCTATCGCAACCAACTGCTGATCCTGGCGGCGCTGGACCTGGCGCCGACCGTCGAGAACGAACCGGTGCTGTCCTTTCCGGCAGTCGGGGCGCACCTCGCCGACCTGGCCGACGCGGCACTGGGCGCCGCACTCGATGTCGCCGTCGCGACGGTCTGCAAGGACGACACTCCGGCGCCCCGGCTGGCGGTCATCGCGATGGGCAAATGCGGTGCGCGGGAACTGAACTACGTCAGCGACGTCGATGTGATCTTCGTCGGAGAGAACGCCGACCCGGTCACCACCCGGGTGGCCGGCGAGATGATGCGGCTGGGTTCGGAGGCGTTCTTCGAAGTCGACGCCGCGCTGCGGCCGGAGGGCAAGGCCGGTGCGCTGGTGCGCACGCTGGAGTCGCACGTCGCCTACTACCAGAAGTGGGCCAAGACCTGGGAGTTCCAGGCATTGCTCAAGGCGCGCCCCGCGGTGGGGGACGCCGAACTCGGACAGCAGTACGTCGACGCGCTGATGCCGATGGTCTGGACCGCCTGCGAGCGTGAGGATTTCGTTCCCGACGTGCAGGCGATGCGCCGGCGGGTGGAGTCCCTGGTTCCGGCCGGGATGCGGGAACGGGAGATCAAGCTCGGCACCGGTGGACTGCGCGACGTCGAGTTCGCCGTCCAGTTGCTGCAACTGGTGCACGGTCGCACCGACGATTCGCTGCATGTGGCCTCCACGGTCGACGCATTGGCCGCACTGGGCGCGGGCGGGTACGTCGGGCGCGACGACGCCGCCAACCTCACCGCCTCCTACGAGTTCCTGCGCCTGCTCGAGCACCGGTTGCAACTGCAGCGCCTCAAGCGCACCCACATGCTTCCTCCGCCCGACGACGAGGAGGCGCTGCGCTGGCTGGCCCGGGCCGCCCACATGCGGCCGGACGGCATCCGCGATGCGCTGGGCGTGCTGAGGGAGGAGATCAAGCGGCAGAACATGCGGGTGTCACGGCTGCACGCCAAGCTGTTCTACGCCCCGCTGCTCGAATCAGTCGGCCGCGCAGTCGGTTTCGCGCACGGCATGTCCGCCGACGCCGCCGAACGGCAGCTGGCCGCGCTCGGCTATGAGGGCCCGCAGAGCGCACTGACCCATCTGGGTGCGCTGGTCAACCAGAGCGGCCGCCGCGGACAGGTGCAGTCGGTGCTGTTGCCCCGATTGCTCGACTGGCTGTCCGACACCCCCGACCCGGACATCGGGCTGCTGGCCTACCGGCGGATCAGCGAGGCCCTGGCCGAGCAGCGCTGGTTCCTGGGCACGCTGCGCGACGAGAGCGCGGTGGCCAAGCGGCTGATGCGGGTGCTGGGCACCTCGGCGTTCGTACCCGAGTTGCTGATGCGCGCCCCGGAGGTCATCCAGTCCTACGCCGACGGCCCGGCCGGCCCCAAACTGCTCGACGTCGAACCGGAAGGGGTGGCCCGCGCGCTGATCGCCTCGGCGGGACGGCATCCCGATCCGGTGCGGGCCATCGCCGCCGCGCGGACCCTGCGCCGCCGCGAACTGGCCAGGGTGGCCTCGGCCGACCTGCTCGGCATGCTCGACGTGCGCGAGGTCTGCACCGCGCTGACCTCGGTGTGGGTTGCGGTGCTGCAGTGCGCGCTGGAGGCGGTGATCCGGGCCAACACTCCCGCCGGTGAGGCGCCTCCGGCCGCCATCGCGGTGATCGGGATGGGCCGGTTGGGCGGCGGGGAACTCGGTTACGGATCCGACGCCGACGTGATGTTCGTCTGCGAGCCGGCCGTGCGCACCGAGCAGGGCGGTGCCGACGAGACCCGCGCGGTCAAGTGGTCGGTGTCGGTCGCCGAGCAGCTGCGCGGTCTGCTGGGGGCGCCCAGCGACGATCCGCCGCTGGAGGTAGACGCGAACCTGCGTCCGGAGGGTCGCAACGGCGCGCTGGTGCGCACCCTGAGTTCGTATGCGGCCTATTACGCGCAGTGGGCGCAGCCGTGGGAGGCCCAGGCACTGCTGCGCGCCGCACCGGTGGCAGGAGATGAGGATCTGGGCCGGCGCTTCATGGAGGTCGCCGACCGGACCCGATTCCCCGACGGCGGCATCTCGCCCGACGCGGTGCGGGAGATCCGCCGGATCAAGGCCCGGGTGGACGCCGAGCGGCTCCCGCGGGGAGCCGACCCCAACACCCACACCAAACTGGGCCGGGGCGGACTCGCCGACGTCGAGTGGACCGTGCAGTTGCTGCAGTTGCGGCATGCCCACGAGGTACCGGGGCTGCACAACACCTCCACGCTGGAGACCCTCGACGCGATCGCCGCGGCGGACCTGATCTCGGGGTCCGAGGCCGAGCAGTTGCGCGACGCCTGGCTCACCGCGACCCGGGCCCGCAACGCCCTGGTGCTGGTGCGCGGCAAGGCAGTCGACCAGCTGCCCGGACCCGGACGTCAACTCAACGCGGTCGCGGTGGCGGCCGGTTGGTCCGGCGGCGATGGCGGCGAGTTCCTGGACAACTACCTGCGCGTCACCCGTCGGGCGAAAGCCGTTGTGAACAAGGTCTTTGGAGGCTGAGGATGCCGGTGGACAATTGGGAAGGCCAGCTGATCAGCGCCGAGGAATTCGATCGGCTCGAGGCGATGTACCACCCGCTGGCCCATGCGGTCCGGCAGCTGATCGACGCGACGGTGCGCACCGGGGCCGACGAGCCGACCATCCGCGCCGCGGCCGAGGCGATCGACGCGGTGACCGAGTCGCTCAAACCGCTGAGCGACGACGGGTGGCAGGCCTTGCGGCACGCAGAGACCGGCCGGCCCATTCTCTTCACCAATCCTGCTGCGGGAGGGCGCAATCCGGTGGCCCCGCCGATGGTGATCCACCACGAACCGGACGGTCGGTGCTGGAGCGAGTTCACCCTCGGCGCCGCCTATGAGGGTCCGCCCGGCCTGGCGCACGGCGGCATCAGCGCACTCGTGCTCGACCACCTGCTCGGCGAGGCCGCCAGTGGTGGCCTGGTGAAGCCCCGATTCACCGGCACCATCACCTTGAAGTATCTGCGTGGCACCCCGCTGGGGCCGTTGCGCGCCGAAGCGTTCATCGAACGCGAGGAGGAACGCAAGACCTACGCCCGCGGGTTCATCAGCGATGCCCAAGGGCCGACCGTGGAAGCCGAGGGAGTTTTCATCAAGCCGGCCTGGGCGGAGGACAGCGAATGAAGTTCTATGTCAGCAGTGCGTTCCTGGACGCCGCCGAGATCGTCGAAATCGCCAAGGCCGCAGACGAACTCGGATACGAGGGGATCGCGATTCCCGACCATGTGGTGAATCTTGAGACTCTGACCACGCCGTACCCGTACACCCCGGACGGTCAGCGGCGGTGGCAGCCGTTCACCGACTGGCTGGACCCCTGGGTGCTCGTCGGCGCGCTGTCCCAGGCAACCGAACGGCTGAAGTTCGTCACCACCGTCTACATCCCGGCGATGCGCGACCCCTACTCCGCGGCCAAGGCGATCGGCACCGCGGCGGTGCTCTCCGGCGGCCGGGTGGAACTGGGGATCGGGGTGGGCTGGTGCGAGGAGGAGTTCGATCTGCTCGGGCAGCCGTTCGCCGGGCGCGGCAAGCGGACCGACGAGATGCTCGAGTTGTTCAAGGCGTTGTGGCAACCGGGGTGGACCGAGTTCGACGGGGAGTTCTACCGGACGCCGCGACTGGAGATGACCCCCACGCCGCCGCGGATCCCCATCTATTCGGGCGGGTTGTCCGATATCGCCCTGCGCCGGGCCGCCCGCAACGACGGCTGGATCGGTGACCTCATCGGCCTGGACCAGGCCGTCGCCTCGATCGACCGGATCCGCGAACTGCGGGCCGGGAACGGTCTGGGGATGGACGGTTTCACCGTCATCACTCCGCTGATCGACGCGTACCTGCCCGAGCATTACCAGCGGGCGTCCGACGCCGGGATCGACGCGATCCTGACCATGCCGTGGATGTTCTACTGCGGGCCGAACGGCTCGCTGGCGGACAAGATCGACGGGATGCGCAGGTTCAGGACCGATCTGGGTCTCGACGGCTAGGAACCGTTCTGCTCGTGCAGGACGTCGAGGATCGCCCCGACCTGGTGGCCGCGTTCCACCGGATGGCGTAGTGGGCGGTTGGCCTTGACCATGTAGCTGTTTCGCCGCCCCTCCCGGAGCCGATCTAGGTAGCCGGCTTCCACGAGGTCGCTGACGATCCGCTGCGCGGCGCGTTCGGTGACGCCGACCCGCTCGGCCACGTCCCGCAGTCGGATGCCCGGATCGCGTGCGATGCACAACAGAGTGTGGGCGTGGTTTGTCAGGAACGTCCACTCCGCCATGCGTCAAAGAATAGTTCTCGGGTGCCGGAATCGGGCGGCAGGCGCACCCGAAACGCAAACAAATGCCATATTTCCAACTCGTGAAGTTTGACACACGATCAGCAATACATGTACTTTGTGTCGCATGTTGAACTTCATGAGTGCAGCGCTGGCAGCCACCGTCGTGGTGCCGGCCTTGATGGCAGTGGTGGCATTCGGCGCCGGCCGGCGGTCACCTCGATTGATCGGACGCCTGGGTGCGGGCATTGCCGGACTCGGCTTCGCCGTGGCCGTGCTCCTCGCGGTCCAGGCCGGACGCGGTGAGCCGGCGGCAGTGGCCATCGGCCCGGTTGATCTGGTGGCCGACCGGCTCGCGGCGGTCTTGCTGCTACTGGTGTTCGGGGTCAGCGCGATCGTGCAGACCTTCGCGCTGCGCTATCTTGCCGGCGACTCCCGCGCCGCCTGGTTCACCGGGGGAGCGGGTCTGCTCACCGCCGCCTCGGCCGGACTGATGACGGCGGCCACGCTTGTCGGCCTGGCCTTCTTCTGGAGCCTCGCCGGCCTGGCGCTGTGCCTGCTGCTCGGGATGTACTGGCAGCTGCCGGCTGCGCGCGACGGCGTCCGGCGGACTGCGGCCGCCTTCCTGATCGGCGACCTGGCGCTGTGGGCCGGCGTCGCCCTGGCCACCGCCACCTGGGGTCGCATCGAGCTTCGCAACATCGAGCCGGGTCAGTTCACCGGCTGGCCCGTCGCGGTGCTGGCAGTCCTGGTCGTGGTCGCGGCGCTGTCCCGGTCGGCCCAGATCCCCTTCCACCGCTGGCTGCCCGCCACCCTGACCGCACCGACGCCGGTCTCAGCACTGCTGCACGCCGGTGTGGTCAACGCCGGCGGCATCCTGCTGGTGCGGCTGGCGCCGCTGGCCACTGACGACCTGGCCCGCGCCCTGACGATCCTGGCCGGTGCGGCGACCATGGCCTACGGCGCGGTCGTCATGCTGGTCAAGCCCGACGTCAAGGGCGCCCTGGTCAACTCGACCTCCGCGCAGATGGGCTTCATGATCCTCACCTGCGGCCTGGGGCTGTGGGCAGCCGCGGTGGTCCATCTCTTTGCGCACGGCTTCTACAAGGCCACTCTGTTCCTGGCCTCCGGGTCGGCGATCGCGGCCCGGCGTCGCCACGCGGCACTGCCGGCCGCCGCCCCGGTCAGCCTCAGCGGACGGATTCTCACCGGAGTCGTGTCGGTGGCACTGCCGACCATCGCGGTGATCACCGCGATCGCCCTGGCGCCGATGCCCGGTGGCGACCACGGTTCTGAGCATGCTCTGCTGGCCTTCGCCTGGGTCACCGCGGCGGCGTTCACCTGGGGCTGGCTGCAGCGCCACCCCGGCCCGGCCGGCGCGCTGACCGTCGCCGCGGTGCTGATCCCGGCGACCGTCGCCTACCTGGCGGTGGTCAACGCGGTCACCGCCTACCTCGCCCCTTCGCTCCCGCCGTCGGGTCTGCCGGCGCCGGTGGTGTGGGCCATCACGGCCGCCGCCCTGGCTGCCCTGGCCGGCCTGGCCGCCGCCCGCACGGCGTCCGGCACCGAACGCCTCCGGCGCGCGCTCTACAGCCACGCGCTGAGCGCCGGACATCTGGGAGCACGGACCGCATGACCCGCTCGTCGCAAACCCGTCCGACCGACACCCGCCCGACCGACAGGAGCTCGTTCGTGAATACCGCACCAGATCTCGACACCCGCCGCGCCCGGTTGCGCGCTGACGTCAGCCTGGCCTCGCGGGTGGTGCCGACGCACTACCCCCTGGAGACCTTCATCGCGGTCAACCCACTGGCCGGTCTCGAGGACATGCCGTTCGAGCAGGCCATCCGGCGGGCCGGTGACCTCTACGGGATGACCGGGACCCTCGGCGAGGCGGCTTTCCGCGGTCTGCACGCCGAAGGCCGGATCACCGACGCCGACCTGGACCGCGCCCTGACCCGGCGCTACCCGATTCAGGTCAGCGCGACCGGCGTGCGCATCGACGGGCGCGAACTCGGCGCCCTGGAGATCCTGCGCGCCGAACTCCTGCACGGTATCGGGGAGCCAACGGCCAAGCGGCGCTTGGCAACCCACTCCGAGAGACTTGCGCCGGCCGTCATCGAGGCGGTTGACGCCCAGACCTCGAAGTGGTGCGCCGCCTTCTTCGGTGGCGCCGCCTGGCCGATGCCCGGCCGAGAGGACGGCTTTTATGCGGCCTGGCGGGCGCTTGCGCCGGCGGACCGGACCGTGCCGCGCGGCGCGCGGGCCGAATTGCGTCGACTGGCACAGCGTCCCGAGGACGCTGTCCTCGACGCCCTGACCCGGCTGGCCGTCCGCGACGACGACCGCATCGCCTACCTGCAGGCGCACCTGACCCGGATGCCCGGTTGGGCCGCCCACGTCCAGTGGTGCGCGTCCCGCGACGCCGGCGTCGACCTGATGGACTACCTGGCGATGCGGCTGACCTACGAGGCGCTGCTGATGGAGCACCGGCCGCGCCGGCGGACCGGGGCCGCGGCCGCTGCTGCCGCTACAGCCGACCCGGTGCCCACCGCGCGGGAGCGCGCGGAGCATCTGGCCGGTGTGCTCGGTGTGCCCTCCGGCGACGAGGACAAGATCGCCACGATCGCCCGGGTCCTCACGGTGCTGCCGGTCAGCACACGGGAACTGTTGTGGCAGAACGCCTTCGAGGCGCATTACCGCGACGGCCTGCTGGCTTCGCTCGATCGCCCCACCCCGGCGCGTAGAGGCCCGGCGCACACCCAGCTGGTCGCCTGCATCGACACCCGCTCCGAGGGACTGCGCCGGCACCTGGAGTCGCTTGGCGGGTATGAGACGTTCGGCTTCGCCGGCTTCTTCGCGGTGGCCATCCGGTTCACCGGCATCCTCGGCGGGCAGCCGAGCGACCTGTGCCCAGTGCTGATCTCGCCCAACCACGACATCGCCGAGAAGGCGGTGCCCGACGCAACCGGTGCGGTGGCACGACGGGTCGCCGGCGTCACCCGGCTGGCGGGCGCCGAGTCCGCCTTCCACTCGGCCAAGGAGTCCCTGGCCGCACCCTTCACCCTCGCCGAAGCCGCCGGCTGGGTCGCGGCCCCGCTGGCGGCGGCCAAGACGCTGACCCCTTCGCTGGCGTCGGGTATCCGGCGGCGGCTGCGGGACGCGGTCGCGCCGGAGGCCCCGACCGTCATCGACCTGGAGGCGGTGCCGCAGCAAGAGCAGGTGCTCTTCGCCCAGGTGGCTCTCACCACGATGGGTCTGACCCGGGACTTCAGCCGGCTGGTGGTGATGTGCGCGCACGGCAGCACCACCGAGAACAACCCGTACCAGGCCTCGCTGGACTGCGGCGCCTGCGGCGGACAGTCCGGCGGGCCGAACGCCCGCACCGCGGTGGCCATCCTCAACCGGGCCGAGGTCCGGGCCGGCCTGCGCAGCGTCGGGATCGACATCCCGGATGACACCTGGTTCATCGCTGCCCAGCACGACACCGCGGTGGACCGGGTGACACTGCTGGACACCCACCTGGTTCCCGACGAGCACCGGGGCGAGGTCGCCCGGCTGCTCGACGACCTCGACACAGCCGGGGCTGCACTCGCCGCCGAGCGCTGCGCGACCCTGCCCGGCGTCACCGGAGCGCTGGCGCCGGAGCGGGCCGCCGCCCACGTCAGCACCCGGTCATCGGACTGGGCGCAGGTGTACCCGGAGTGGGGTCTGGCCGGCAATGCGGCGTTCATCGTCGCGCCGCGGTCGGTCACCGCGGGACTGGACCTGCAGCGCCGGACCTTCCTGCACTCGTACGAAGCCGAGGTCGACACCGACGGATCGGCATTGGAAACGATCCTGACCGCCCCGCTGGTGGTCGCCCAGTGGA
>NZ_JAFMJZ010000125.1 GCF_017853185.1 Mycolicibacterium sp. | reverse complement strand
GGGCGTGATCAGTCTGGGCAGGCGTTGGCCAGCGCGGCATTGGTCGAACGGCTGCCGTAGCCGGGCGCCGACTGCTGTGCCGCGCAGCGCGTGTGGGACACCTGCTGGTAAGGCTGCGCCGGGGTTCTCTTCGGTGCGGGCGGTTCGGGAACCATCCAACTCAGCACCACGACGCCGGCCCCGGCGAGGACAGCCAGATACACCCACAGCCGGGGACCGGGGGCACGGTTACTGGCGTCCACGGCCGCGAGCTTAGTGAAGACATCCTGATCAGACGGAGCCACCACGCCGCACCGCGACGATCGGTGCGGCTTTGCCTTCGGCACCGGGGCGCGGTCACGCCGATTTTGCTGGACCGGGAATCCCCGGCGCACGCCCGTCGGCCGGTAGGCTCAGATCCGTGCAGCGAAGGATCATGGGCATCGAGACCGAGTTCGGTGTCACCTGCACGTTTCACGGTCACCGCCGGCTGTCGCCGGACGAGGTGGCCCGGTACCTGTTCCGCCGGGTGGTGTCCTGGGGTCGCAGTTCCAACGTCTTCCTGCGCAACGGCGCCCGACTGTACCTCGACGTCGGCAGCCACCCGGAGTACGCGACCGCCGAGTGCGACAACCTGCTCCAGCTCGTCACCCACGACCGCGCCGGTGAGCGGGTCCTCGAGGACCTGCTGATCGACGCCGAGCAGCGGCTCGTCGACGAGGGCATCGGCGGCGACATCTATCTGTTCAAGAACAACACCGACTCGGCCGGCAACTCCTACGGCTGCCACGAGAACTACCTCATCGTGCGGGCCGGTGAGTTCTCCCGGATCTCCGACGTGCTGCTGCCGTTCCTGGTGACCCGTCAGCTGATCTGCGGGGCCGGCAAGGTGCTGCAGACGCCGAAGGCGGCGACGTTCTGTCTGTCCCAGCGCGCCGAGCACATCTGGGAGGGCGTCTCCAGCGCGACCACCCGCAGCCGCCCGATCATCAACACCCGCGACGAACCGCACGCCGACGCCGAGAAGTACCGCCGGCTGCACGTCATCGTCGGCGACTCCAATATGAGCGAGACCACCACCATGCTCAAGGTGGGCAGCGCCGCGCTGGTGCTGGAGATGATCGAGGCCGGCATCCCGTTCCGGGATTTCTCGCTGGACAACCCGATCCGGGCCATCCGCGAGGTCAGCCACGACCTGACTGGCAAGCGCCCGGTGCGGCTGGCGGGTGGACGGCAGGCCAGTGCCCTGGACATCCAGCGGGAGTATTACGCCCGGGCTCACGAATACCTGCAGTCCCGTGAGCCCAACGCCCAGCTCGAGCAGGTCGTCGACCTGTGGGGCCGCCAGCTCGACGCGGTGGAGAGCCAGGACTACGCCAAGGTCGACACCGAGATCGACTGGGTGATCAAGCGCAAACTGTTCCAGCGCTACCAGGACCGCTACAACATGGAGCTGTCCGATCCCAAGATCGCGCAGCTGGATCTGGCCTATCACGACATCAAGCGCGGCCGCGGTGTGTTCGACCTGCTGCAGCGCAAGGGCCTCGCGGCGCGGGTCACCACCGATGAGGAGATCGAGGCCGCCGTCGACACCCCGCCGCAGACCACCCGGGCCAAGCTGCGCGGGGAGTTCATCGCCGCCGCCCAGGACGCCGGCCGCGACTTCACCGTGGACTGGGTGCACCTCAAGCTCAACGATCAGGCGCAGCGCACGGTGCTGTGCAAGGACCCGTTCCGGTCCAGTGACGAGCGCGTGAAGCGCCTCATCGCCAGTATGTGACCTAATCTGTCGTTCGTGGCCACCAAAATCTCCAAGGTCGAGCGGCTGATGAACCTGGTCATCGCCCTGCTGTCCGCGCACAGCTTCGTGACCGCCGAAAAGATTCGGGACAGCGTCATCGGCTACGGCGAGTGTCCCAGCGATGAGGCGTTCTCCCGGATGTTCGAGCGCGACAAGAGCGAACTGCGGGATCTGGGCATTCCCCTGGAGACCGGGAAGACGAGCGGCTTCGATCCGGTCGAGGGCTACCGGATCAAACACAGCGACTACGCACTGCCCGATGTCGACCTGACCCCCGACGAGGCGGCCGCCGTGGCGGTTGCCACCAAACTGTGGGAGTCACCGGAACGGATCACCGCCGCGCAGAACGCGGTGTTGAAACTGCGGGCCGCCGGCATCGACGTCGACGAGGTCGGTGAGGTGGCGATCAGCACCGGCGCCGGTCCGGCCGGACTGCGTGGTTCCGATGCCGTTCTGGGTGCGCTGATGGCCGCCATCGACGCCCGGCAGGCCGTTCAGTTCCAGCACCGCCCCAATCCGGCCGAGGCTTACACCGTGCGCACCGTCGAGCCGTGGGGCGTGGTCACCGCGCGCGGCCGCTGGTATCTGGTCGGCCACGACGTCAACCGTGATGCCACCCGGACCTTCCGGCTGTCCCGCGTCATCGACGTCAAAGCCGTTGGGCCGCAAGGGAAAGTCCACAAGCCCGAGGTCGATCTGCGCACCATCGTCAATCAGGCGATCGGCGCGGCTGTCAGCGGCGGGGCGGCCACCGGGGGACGGGCGCTGGTCTGGGTCGCCGACGGCCACGCCACCGCGCTGCGCCGACTGGGCAGCGTCGTCGAGCGTCGCCGGATCGGAGAACGTGAGGGGGATGTCATCGAACTGGAGGTGGGGGCGCTGGACTGGCTGGCCCGGGAGGTCGCCGGATACGGCGTCGACGCCCTCGTCCTGGAACCCGCGTCACTGCGTGCCGATGTGATCGTCCGGCTGACGGCTCAGGCCGAGGGCCTGTTCAACGGGGCGAACGCATGACCCCGGTCTCCACCCGCCTGGTGCGGTTGCTCAACATGGTCCCGTATTTCAAGGCCAACCCGCGGGTCAGCTACACCAAGGCCGCGGCCGATCTCGGCGTCACCGTCAAGCAGTTGAAGGTCGACATCGATCAGCTTTGGATCTGCGGTCTGCCCGGCTACGGCCCCGGCGACCTGATCGACTTCGCGCTGTCCGGCGACTCCATCTCGGTCACCTTCTCGGCGGGGATGGACGAACCGTTGCGGCTCACCTCGACCGAGGCCACCGGGCTGCTGGTCGCGCTGCGGGCGCTCTCCGACATTCCGGGGGTGGTGGACCCCACCGCCGCGCGCAGCGCGATCGCCAAGATCGAGGCCGCCGCCGGCACCGTCGTCGACGACGACGCGGTGGCCGCCGAGGACGAGCCCGCGCCGATCGAGGCGGAAGCCGCCACCACGGTCCGCGAGGCGATCCGGGACTCCCGGGCAGTGCGCATCGAGTACTACTCGGCCTCCCGCGACACCCTGTCGGATCGGATCGTGGACCCCATCCGGGTGGTGCTGGTCGGCGACCACAGCTACCTGGAGGCCTGGTGCCGGGAGGCCGAGGGGGTCCGGTTGTTCCGCTTCGACCGCATCGTCGAGGCCCACGAACTCCACGAACCGTCGGCGCCACCGCGGCCCGCGGTCAACGCCCCGCCCAGCACGGCGCTGTTCGAGGCCGACCCGTCGCTGCCCTCGGCGACCCTGCGGATCGCCCCGCGCGCGGCCTGGATGCTGGAGTACTTTCCGATGCGCGTCATCCGTGACCTGCCCGACGGGTACTGCGAGGCCGCGATGACCTACGCGGCCGACGAGTGGATGACCCGGCTGATCCTGGGGTTCGGCGCGGACGTGCAGGTGCTGGCGCCGGCATCGCTGGCCGAGAGCGTCCGCAATGCCGCCGCGGGCGCACTGGCCGCCTACGCCGACCTCGGTGACTAGCGCCGGGGTAGCATCGAAACGACCTTTGGAGGTAAGAAATGGGCGCTCTCAGTCCCTGGCACTGGGCGATTCTCATCCTGGTGCTCGTGCTGCTCTTCGGTTCGAAGCGGCTACCCGACGCCGCGCGCTCGCTGGGCAAGTCGATGCGGATCTTCAAATCCGAGGTCAAGGAACTGCAGGCCGACAACAAGTCGGACGCCCCGGTGACCCCGGCCCAGCCTGCCCAGCAGGTCGCCTCCGAGCGGGTCGACGCGCCGGTCAGTCCGCCGGTTCAGAACCCCCCGGCCTGAGTCCGACCCCTTTCAGCGGCGCCGGCGACGGCGCTAGGTGAACGCCGTGCAGACGCCCAAACTCTTCTCCCGCCTGGACCCCCGCCAACGGCGGGCCCGTACCAATCCCGACGGGACCATGTCCCTGGTCGACCATGTCCGGGAACTGCGCACCCGGCTGCTGATTTCGATGGCGGCGGTCGCCCTGACCACCATCGTCGGCTTCGTCTGGTACAGCCACGCGCTGTTCGGCGTGGAGAGCCTCGGCGAGTGGCTGCGGCACCCGTACTGCGCGCTGCCGGCCTCGGCGCGGGCCGACATCAGCCCCGACGGCGGGTGCCGGCTGCTGGCCACCGCCCCGTTCGACCAGTTCATGCTGCGGCTCAAGGTGGGCCTGAGTGCCGGCATCGTGCTGGCCTGCCCGATCTGGTTCCACCAGCTGTGGGCCTTCATCACCCCGGGCCTCTACAAGAACGAGCGCCGGTTCGCGGTGGCGTTCGTGGTGTCGGCCGCCACGCTCTTCGTCGCCGGCGCCCTGCTGGCCTACGTGGTGCTGGCCAAGGCGCTGCACTTCCTGCTGACGGTGGGCAGCGACGTTCAGGTGACCGCGTTGTCCGGCGACCGCTACTTCGGCTTCCTGATGAACCTGCTGCTGGTGTTCGGCGTCAGCTTCGAGTTTCCGTTGATGATCGTCATGCTCAACGTCGTCGGGGTGCTGACCTACGACAAGCTCAAGTCCTGGCGGCGCGGACTGATCTTCGGCGTCTTCGCCTTCGCGGCGATCGCCACCCCGGGCCAGGACCCGTTCTCCATGCTGGCGCTCGGCCTGGCGCTGACGGTGCTGCTGGAGTTCGCCATCCAGATCACCCGCATCCACGACAAGCGGAAAGCCAAGCGGCAGGCCAGGATCGAGGTCCCCGACGACCAGGCCGCGCCGATCGAGGCGCCGGATCCGGTGGCGGCTCATGACGACATCACCTGACCAGCTTGCCGACTTCACCGCGGGCCTGACCTTCCGGCTCGACCCGTTCCAGGTGCAGGCCTGTGAGGCGCTCGAGCGCGGACACGGTGTGCTGGTGTGTGCGCCGACCGGCGCCGGCAAGACGGTGGTGGGTGAGTTCGCGGTGCACCTGGCACTGGCGGCCGGGCAGAAGTGCTTCTACACCACGCCGATCAAGGCGCTGAGCAATCAGAAGCACAACGACCTGGTCCGCCGTTACGGCGCGGACAAGATCGGGTTGCTGACCGGAGACCAGTCGATCAACGGTGACGCACCGGTTGTGGTGATGACCACCGAGGTGCTGCGCAACATGCTCTACGCCGGGTCGGACACCTTGCGTTCGCTGTCCTACGTCGTGATGGACGAGGTGCACTTCCTGGCCGACCGGATGCGCGGTGCGGTCTGGGAGGAGGTGATCCTGCACCTGCCCGACGATGTGCGACTGGTGAGCCTGTCGGCGACGGTCAGCAACGCCGAGGAGTTCGGCGGCTGGATCAAGACGGTGCGTGGCGACACCACCGTGGTGGTCGACGAGCATCGTCCGGTCCCGTTGTGGCAGCACGTGCTTGTCGGCAAGCGGATGTTCGACCTGTTCGACTACGAGTCCATCGGCGACCGGCCGCTGAAGGCTCATCTGGTCGACCCGGAACTGGTGCGCCATATCGCCCACCGCAGGGAAGCCGAACGGTTGACCGACTGGGAACCCCGCCGGCGCGGACCCAATCGGGGCGGCCGGCCCGGCGGTGGCGGGGGCCTCTACCGCCCGCCGTCGCGACCCGACGTGATCGCCACCCTTGACCGCGAGGGCCTGCTGCCGGCCATCACCTTCATCTTCTCCCGGGCCGGCTGCGACGCCGCGGTCAAGCAGTGCCTGCGCAGTCCACTCAAGCTCACCACCGCCGAGGATCAGGCCCGGATCGCCGAGGTGATCGACCGCCGGTGTGCCGACCTGGCCGCCGCCGATCTCGAGGTGCTGGACTACTACGAATGGCGGGAGGGGCTGCTGCGCGGTCTGGCCGCCCACCACGCCGGGATGCTGCCGGTCTTCCGGCACACCGTCGAGGAACTGTTCACCGCCGGACTGGTGAAGGCGGTATTCGCCACCGAGACACTGGCATTGGGCATCAACATGCCGGCGCGCACCGTGGTGCTGGAGAAGCTGGTCAAGTTCAACGGCGAACAGCACATGCCGCTCACACCGGGGGAGTACACCCAGCTGACCGGCCGGGCCGGGCGCCGCGGCATCGACGTCGAGGGCCACGCGGTGGTGCTGTGGAACGCCCACGACGCGACCGTCGAGCCGACCGAGATCGCCGGACTGGCCTCGACCCGCACCTTCCCGCTGCGCAGCTCGTTCGCACCGTCCTACAACATGACCATCAACCTGGTCAGCCAGATGGGACCGGAGCAGGCCCACCAGCTACTGGAGCGTTCCTTCGCCCAGTTCCAGGCGGACCGCTCGGTGGTCGGACTGGTCCGAGGCGCCGAGCGCGGCGAGAAGATGCTCGACGAGATCGCCGCCGAACTGGATTGGGACCGTAAGGCGAACGCGATCGAGCCGGCTGCTCTGGACTACGCCCGGCTGCGGGCCCGCATCGGTGAGCGTGAGCGTTCGCAGTCCCGGGCGTCCAGGCTGCAGCGCCGGGCTGCCGCTGGTGAGGCGCTGGCGGCATTGCGTCGCGGCGACATCATCAACATCACCCATGGCCGTCGCGGCGGACTGGCCGTGGTGCTGGAACCGGCCCGGGACGCCGATGATCCGCGCCCGCTGGTGCTGACCGAAGATTGTTGGGCCGGAAGGATTTCCACCGCCGACTATCCCGGTGCGGCCGGCCCGGTGGGCTCGATGGCGTTGCCCAAGCGGGTCGAGCACCGCCAGCCGAGGGTGCGCCGCGACCTGGCTTCGGCGCTGCGATCGGCCGGGGCGGGGCTGGTCATCGGACCTCGCAAGCGGCGGGCAAGCGGGGATGAGGATCCCGACATCGATCCCGAGTTGCTCAAGCTGCGCGAGCAGATGCGCCACCACCCTGCTCACAGCGTGGCCGGACGGGAGGCCAAGGTGCGCATCGCCGAGCGCTATCTGCGGGTGGAGCGTGACAACGAGCAGATCCGAGGGAAGGTCAACGCCGCCACCAACTCGCTGGCGCGCACCTTCGACCGGATCGTGGCGCTGTTGAGCGAGCGGGGCTACATCTCTGTTGGTGACACTCCTGTTGGTGACGGGGTCCCGACGGTGACCGATGCCGGACGTCTGCTGGCCCGGATCTACAGCGAGAGCGACCTGCTGGTCGCCGAGTGCCTGCGCACCGGAGTCTGGAAGGGACTCAAGTCGGCCGAGTTGGCCGCGGCGCTCTCGGCGATGGTGTTCGAGACCCGCGGCAGCGACGGCCCCACTCCGGTCAACGCCGTTGACATGCCGACCCCGGCGGTGCGCCGCGCGCTGGCCGAGACCCGCCGGCTGTCCGGTCAGTTGCGCGCCGACGAGCAGCGCCACCGGCTCAGTCCGACCCGCGAACCCGACCCGGGCTTCGTGCCTGCCGTCTACCACTGGGCGGCCAACGGCAATCTTGCCGCCGCGCTGGACGCCTCGGACGTCGCCGGCAACGGCTCGCCGATGCCGGCGGGGGATTTCGTGCGCTGGTGCCGTCAGGTGCTCGACCTGCTGGATCAGGTGCGAAACACCGCTCCGGAGAGCAGTGTGCGCACCGCCGCGAAACGCGCGATCGACGACATCCGGCGCGGCGTCGTGGCTGTTGACAGCGGGTAGGGTGATCCAAACGCTACGGTGGGGGCGGCGAATGCAGCCCAGCTGGTAGCAGCGAACAAGGAGAGACGATGAGCGGACCGCAGGGATCTGACCCCACTGGATGGCAGGGTCAGGATCAGCCTGCTCAGGGCTCTGAGCAACCCCCGGTGTGGGGACAGCCGGCAGGGTCCGAGACGCCGGCCTGGCAGCCGCAGGCCTACCCGCAGCAGTACCAGTACGGCCAGCCCCAGGGCTATCCGGCCGCACCGCCGTACGGCGCGCCCCAGACCGGTGCACCCGAGTACAACCCCTATGGCCAGCCCGTCCAGCCTGGTCAGTACGGCCAGCCCGGCCCCTACGGCCAGCCGCAGTACGGCCAGTACCCGCAGCCCGGTCAGTACCCCGGCCAGCCGGGCCAGTACCCGGGTCAGCCCGGGCAGTACAACCCCTACGGCGTCCCCGGTGGCCCGGAGGCCGGCAAGAAGTCGATGAAGGCCGCCGGTGTCCTGCTCGGGGCGCTGGCCGCTGTTGCGCTGCTGGCCGTGCTGATCCTGGGCTTCTGGAAGCCCGGTTTCTTCGTCACCACCAAGCTGGACGTGAACAAGGCCCAGCAGGGTGTGCAGCAGATCCTCACCGACGAGTCCAACGGTTACGGCGCCAAGAACGTCAAGGACGTCAAGTGCAACAACGGTGCCAACCCGACCGTCAAGAAGGGTGACAACTTCACCTGCGAGGTGAGCATCGACGGCACCAAGCGCCAGGTGACGGTCACCTTCCAGGACGACAAGGGCACCTACGAGGTCGGGCGTCCTAAGTAAGTCGGTCCAACGCCTTCTGCAACCGGGCGATCGGTGAGCTGAGGCCGTAGCATTCGGCCAGCTCGGCCACCCGTTGCGGGTCGGCCGCGTGCAACGGCAGCCGGTCGTCGTCGGCGTAGAGCTCCACCAGTGCGTCGCGGGCCACCCGCACCACCGGTTGGGCCGCCTCGATGTAGTCCGCGGCCGCCAGTAGCTTGGCCCGAAAAGCCTTGGGCAGGTCGGACTTCGGGTCCGCGGCGGCCGCCAGTATCGACGCCAGTGAGCCGTAGCGGGTCAGCATGGTGGCTGCGGTCTTCTCGCCGACGCCCGGCACGCCGGGCAGTCCGTCGGAAGGATCACCGCGCAGCAGGGCCAGTTCGGCGTAGGCGTCCCCGGCCCGGTCCAGGGGAACGCCGTACTTCTCGGACACCTCGGCCGGGCCGAACGTCGTCGCATTCGACAGCCCCTTGCCCAGATACAGCACCCGCACCGGAACCGGGTCGTCGCCGACCAGTTGCAGCAGATCGCGATCCCCGCTGACCACCACCACCGGATCGCGGCGTTCGGTCGCCGCCAGGGTGCCCAGTACGTCGTCGGCCTCGTAGCCTTCGGCGCCGGCGGTGGCGAAGCCGTAGGCGGCCAGGATCTCCATGATCATGTCGACCTGCGGGCTCAGGTCGTCGGGAACCTCCTCGGTGTCGGCATCCTCGATCTCATCGGCTTCTGCGGCCACCCGGTGCGCCTTGTAGGACGGGATGAGTTCCACCCGCCAGGCCGGGCGCCAGTCCAGGTCCAGACACACCACCAGGCGGCCGGGCTTCTCCCGGGTGATCAGGGTGGCGATGCTGTCGATGAACCCGCGAACCGCGTTGACCGGGCGGCCGTCCGGCGCGGTCAGCGAGGAGGGCACCCCGAAGTAGGACCGGAACCACATACTGGCCCCGTCGAGCAGCAGAACCGGTGCCGACATAAGGCTCCACGCTAGCCTGACCCCTATGACAGCGCGGTTCCCCCAGGATGTGTACGCGCGGCGACTGGCCGCCGC
>NZ_JAFMJZ010000124.1 GCF_017853185.1 Mycolicibacterium sp. | reverse complement strand
ATTAACCGAACTACTGGCCGCGCTGCGTTAATCCGCGCCGAGCCGATACTGCCCTCGGCCACCACGCGGCGAGGAGCACTACCGATACTGCCCACGCCGCTCCCAGCAGCCAGCCTGCCAGCACGTCGGTGACGAAATGCACGCCGAGATAGCAGCGCGAAAAGCCAATCATGCCGATCATGCCGACGGTCAGTGTCCACACAGTGACCTGTGCAGCCCACCGCCGTACCACCCAGTGGCACAACATCCATGCCCCCAATAGTCCGACCGCAGACGCGCCGGTGGCATGACCTGAGGGAAATGAAAACCCATCCACGGGCATCACTGCATACGGTGAGGCTGGCCGTGGCCGACCGACTAAGACTTTGGCGATCACGATCACGACGGCGATCCCGCCACCACCTGCGACACCGACCAGGATCGGCACCCACGACCTCGCCGACAACGCTGCAACCGCGCACACCAGCACCAGCCAGACCGTCTGCGCGTCCACGTTTCCAAGCCGGGTGATTACCACAAGCAGTTTCGTCAGCCACACCTCACGATGGCCAGCCAGCATGTGCGTGATCGGCTCATCAACCTGGGCGATACCTTCACCCTCAAGCACGTCGTCCAGCAATGCGGTGAATCCCACCGCCAAGGCCATCACCACAGCTAGCCCGATCACCCCGGCGGCCATGGCGGCACCGCTCATTCCAACGCGGGCCTGCAACTGCTTGGCCACCGCGTCCACACGCGCCGGGAGGAAACGAACGACATTCCCGATCACCGGGAGTCGCCGCCAGTCCACGAACGGATGACTCGCCATTCCCACCGCAATCACAAGCAGACCAACAAGTCCGACGATCACAACCCAGCTGACCGGCCCCACCGCATTTGTGAACATGCCTACGCCCACTTGAAACTCAAGGTGCAGAGGGCTTCTCGAACGATTGCGCGGCGATCAAGGGCCGCAGCGGGCTGCGACCCACGGCACCGAGCAGCCACAGCAATACCGAGCGCATCAGCACATAACCGGCCAGGCTCACCACCGCGCCGAGCGCGAACCCGGCCAGCACGTCCTGGGGGTAATGCGCGCCGACGTACACCCGCGCAAAGCCCATCACCGCCGCCGCCAACACTGCCAGCACGCCCAACTGTCGTTGCACCAGCCATAGCCCCACCGTGGCGGCACCAGCCATCACGGCGTGGTCGCTGGGGAACCCGGCATCGGTGTTGCAGTGCAGCACCACGATGTCGTGCAGCGCATTGCACGGGCGAACCTCACCCACAGCATCGGCCACAGGCTGGTTGATCCCCAAGGCGACCAGAACGCCAATCGGTGCCCAGCACGCCACCGCCATCCGGCGCAGGTCTCCCTCAGAACGCGCGATCCACCATCCCGCGAGCATCAACGCCGCGAACAACACCGTGCCGTACGTGGCGTAGCCCAGCACGATGGAGTGCAGCCACGGTGTGCTGCGCGCGAAATGGTTGATCGCGTAAAAAATCCGGGAGTCCAAGTTCATGATGCGCTACACGTTATAGACCGAACGGTGTTCGGCTTTAGCCCGTCGCCACGACCCGGTACACGGTGGCAGCCGACACCCCCAAGGTCGCGGCGATGGTCTTCACCGGCTCGCCAGAGGCGTGCATTCGTTGCGCCAGTGCGGCCTTGTCCGAGTCCAGTGCCCTCGGGCGACCGACATGCTGACCCCGCGCCCGGCGGGCCTCACGGGCAGCTGAGCGACGTTCCCGGCCAAGTTCGAGTTCGAGTTCGGCCAGAGAGGCAAGCACCCCGGCGACCATCCGGCCAGCGGCGGTCGAAGTGTCGATACCCTCCCGCAGCGAGCGCAGCACGATGTCGTTGTCGGCCAAGCCCTTGATCGTCGTCATCACCTCGGCGGCGTTCCGGCCCAGGCGGTCGATGCCGACGACGACGATGGTGTCGCCGGGAAGGGCATCGGCCAGCAGCTTGTCGAGGCCGGGTCGTTGCTCGCGGGTCGAGGTGCCCGACAGCTTGTCGCTGTAGATGTCCTTGGCCCGCACCCCGTTGTCGGTGAGCTGGTCGATCTGCTGATCCAACGACTGGTGATTGGTGCTGACCCTGGCGTAGCCGAGCAGGACTCCGGTGGTGGTGGGCATGCGCTGATTCTATCAAAAGTCTCTCACAATTACAATATTGAGAGACTGGTTGTGCAACGACTTTTGCGAAAACCCACCTGCGCGTTGTGTGCCGCCAACGCCCGCAGCTCGCCCTCGACGGGGTGCTCTCACAACTAAAGATTTGAGAGGCCCCGGGAGGCGAGACACTCGCCCCTCGGGCGAGTCGTGAGTTGGCTGTGGCTGCCCAATGCGGCGCAGGGTGGTGTCGGCGGTCGAGCACCGTTCGACTCGATGGTCGCTACCGCGACCGCCTGCACTAAGGGCATGGTCGCTACCGCGACCGCGATTACGTCACGATCCGATTGGTAAGGCTCACACCGCCGCCCTGGGTGGCCGCGTAAACGGTGCCTCCTGTCGCATACACCCCAGACACGAGGTTGTTACCCAGCCCGCTGTTGGCGTTGGTGTAGTTGGTGAAGTGCGCCCCGCCGTCGGTGGAGATAGATAGGCCGCCTTGGGTCGCCGCGTAGATGGTGGTTCCGCTCGCGGCACCGGTGCCGACGGCATACACCCCGTAGACGACGTTGTCACCGAGTCCGTTGCTGGTGGTGTAGTTGGTGTAGTTCTGGCCGCCGTCGGTTGAGATGGACAGGCCACCTCTGGTGGCCACGTAGACCGTGGTGTTTGCATTGAGAGCACCGGTGCCGATGGCGTAGACCCCGAACGTCACGATATCGCCGCCACCAAGCCCGTTGGTGTAGTTGGTGTAGCTCTGCCCGCCGTTGGTGGAGACGGCCAAGCCCTGGTTGGTGGCCGCGTAGACCGTGGTGTTTGCATCAAGAGCACCAGTGCCGATGGCATACACCCCCGCCACGTCTAAGCCGACCAGACCGGCGGAGTAGTTGGTGAAGGTCGCCCCGCTGTCAGTGGAAATAGCCACGCCGTGGGTGCCCGCGTAGATGGTGGTGGCGGCACCGTTGCTCAGCGCGTATACCGACAACACGTAGCCCTGACCCTTGTCAACGAAGTTCGCCCCGTCGTTCGTGGAAATGCGCAGGCCGTTGGGGGTGGCTGCGTAGATGGTGCTGCCGATGGCGTACACCCCAAGCACGCGGCCTGCCAACCCGTTTGTGTGGTTGGTGAAGGTCACCCCGCCGTTAGTGGAGGTGGCCACCCCGGCTTCGGTCGCCGCGTAGATTTTGTTCGAGAATGGCAAGACGCTGGCGTACACGCCGTTCACGTAATCGCTACCGAGCCCGCCGTTGGTATTGGCGTTAGTCGCCGTGAAACCTACAGACCCCGGAGCTGCTGACCCGGTCGGCCCGGCTGGCCCGGTCGCCCCCGCCACACCCTGCGGCCCGGTCGCCCCGGTTGGCCCGGCCACTCCTTGCGGCCCGGCAGGCCCGGTCGCTCCCGCGACACCTTGCGGCCCGGCAGGCCCGGTCGCTCCCGCGACACCCTGCGGCCCGGCAGGCCCGGCGGGCCCGGCGGGGCCGGGTGCTCCACCCGCACCGCTACCGCCTCCCAAGCCGCCAGCACCGCCCGCGCCAGCGGCAGGGCCATCCCCAGCCGCTCCGCCCGCTCCGCCGTCACCTCCGTGCCCGGTCAGGCTAAAGATGCCCACTGCGCCACCGGCACCACCGTTGCCGCCAGCGATGCCGACCGCGCCGGTGCCACCGGCACCGCCGTTGCCGCCAGAGCCGCTGAACAGCCCGCCCCGGCCACCGGTGCCACCCGCACCACCGGCAACCGTGGCATCGCCGCCGTCACCGCCGTGTCCGAACCAGCCTGCTGCGCCACCGTTACCGCCGTTAAACCCATTGCCGCCGTTACCGATCAGGCCGCCGTTGCCGCCGTTGCAGACTCCGACGCAGTCACCAGCAACACTTCCGTAGCTGTAGCCATTGCCGAGCAAGATGCCCGCGTTGGGATTGTCGGCAGTGCCGTCACCGATGAAAAACCGCAGAATGCTGCCCGGCTGCGGAGCCGCAGCCGCCACCGCGGAGGCCACGACCGCACCACTCGGGCCGCCACTGCTGCTCGTCACCGCTGAGGCTTTCACCGCCACCGGCGCACCGCCGCCTGACCCACGGCGGGTCACCGACAGAGCAGTCCACACCAGCGGCTCGGCCACCGGCGCACTACCGTCGCCGCCCGAGGCCAGCCACGACACCACATTCGCACCCGCACCGCTGACCTCACCCGCTGCCGTAACAGCAGCCGCAGCCGGTTGCCGTGAAGCCGAGGAAGCCCGCGCCGGGACGCTCCCGGTCTTGGTGTCGCTGCCGCGATGGGATGCATCCGACACCACCGTTGCCCGAACCGCCGAGGCGCGTCGCGGCGAAACCTTGCCAGCTCCAACAGAATCCGAGGCACTCACACCGGCAGAACCGGACGTATCGGCCACCGCCGTCGGCATCGCCGCGATTGCCGCGCCCACACCCAACACGAACGCCAGCGCGCCGACCCGCCCGACATAGCGAGCAGAACCCGAGAACTGGTAACCGGTGAGCTGGGAAGGATCTTGTGATGGCACGGCGGTCTCCCGTAGACGAAGGCAGCACGACCACGAGACCGACACATGCGCAGTGCTAGTGGAGTCCCCCGTGTACGCGCGATATCGCAATTATTTTTTCACAGCTTCGTCGGACGCAAAGCGCGACTTCCAGAATTCGTTCATCAACATTTCATCCGAACGGACTTCGCGCCGGAGGGGGATGGGCTTCGCCCCGATGCAGGCGCGGCTGCCGCTGAACGGCCCGCAGGGCGACGAACACGGCGGCGGTGTGTAACTGCCCTTCATGACCGGGGAAATCCCGCTGGTGCCGTCCTGGCCATCCTGATGCCAGCTAACTCGCGGCTGATCGGTTCTCGGTCTCCGTCACCTGGGCTTTTAGGGGTTCCGGGGTGATTCTATCTATGCAGGTCAGGGGTTGTATCTGCCAAGTGAAGAAGGGGATGGATCAGATGGTGGCGGGCCAGGACTGCCCTTCGGAGTCCTTGAGGCAAAGAGCCAGGCCCTCCTCGACAGCCACCTGTTGCATGACACGGACAAGCACCCCCTGGTCGATATCAGCCACCAGGAAGGAGTCGTGGACAACCAGAGGACACCGCCCCGTCTCCGCGAACACCCGCTCCATCACCCGTAACGCCATGTCCGAATCACGCCGCTGAAACCGGGCACCTTGATCCGACCCGAAGAACTCCGCGATGGGGTGGTGCTTGTCCTCGATGGCCGCGACCACGGCGTCGGCCAGGCGGTAGCACTCGCCCATCGACCGGGTGGCCAGCCCGCTGCGCCGCCACAGCTCATCGTCCTTGACCGCGAGCCTCTGGGTGAGAGCACTGACTGCCCGATGCCGGTCTGCGGCGTTGAGCAAGATGTTGAACGCCCGCTTCACCAGGGTGCGGTCGAACCCCTCGATGACGTAGAGGTCGCCGGGTGGGATCGCCAGACCGGCCTCGGTGTAGGCCATCACCGCGTGCTGGTTGGCGTAGTCAACCTCGACCATCCTGTGCAAGACCCCGCCGATGCGGAGTTGGAGTTCGCGCCGCTCCTCGGCGGCAAGGTTCTGGTACGAGGGGCCGTGGTGGTAGAACCGGCCACCCCGGTCGGTGTCAGCATCCCCGATGTGATCCGGGTCAATCACCGGGTTGAAGATTCTGCGCAGCAACCGGATTGGGTATCGACGACCGTTCCGGAGCAATTCCAGCTTGCCGAGCGCGTCGTTGAGGGCCTGCACCCGGACGCGCATGTCGTTGGTCTCGTCGGTGTCCTCGTAGTCGATCTGCCGCTTCTCCTTGCGGTCGCGCAGCACGATGACTTCGGCCTCATGCGGCTCACCGCACGGCTCCGCGATGTCGATCACCGGCACCAGAAGCTCGATGAGGGCGTCGGTGGGCCGGGCCACCGACTGGCCGCCCTTGGTGCCGGAGCCGCCCCACTGGCCCAAGTCGTGGCCGACCAGTCCGAGATGGTCGAGCACGCCCATAGCCCCGGTGACGTAGTGGTAGCTGTAGTAACGGTCGCCTCGCCGGTAGCGCGGTGCACCCCCGTAGTGGTTCCGGTCGCGGCTGTAGCGCACCGCTTTGTCGGTCAGCACGAAGGTCACCACCAGGGAGCGGGCGCAGCAGGCGATGGCCCGCTTCATGTCCGGGGTGATCACCTTCCCCGGCTTGCTGGGCAGGCAGCGAGGCAGCAGGGGGGCGAGCAACGCCGCCACCGGGTCGAGCTGGTCGTCCCGCCAGCCGAGGGCGAGTTCCGGGTGCGGCCCCTTCCAGACCTCACTGTTGAAGTAATCGAAGATGCTGAGGCCCGTCTTCACCAGCACTCCCCCGCGTGTTCCAGGTGGCAGTCAGGGCACAGCGCAGGGTGCTGTGGAGCGACCGCACCGACACCGCGAGTCGGCGGCGTCACGGCGACGGTCTTGACGGTGCGAACGACAATCTCAGGCGCATCACATCCGATGTGGACGACACCGTCGAAGTCCTTGTGGCACTGGATCATCTGGCCGGTCTCAACCTCCCGACCGCACCGGCCACAGAAGCCCCCGTACTGTGCCCTGAACGGCCCCGTGGACTTCCTGAACCGCACCTCGGGGTTACCGGATACCTGCCGCCAGGCCGATGCCAGCAGCGTCCGGTCAGAGCGGCTGAGCTTCGTCATGCCGAGCAGGTCTTCCAGAACGACGCAGCGGCCACCTTCTGGTAGCTGCGCTGCCGGGCTTCAGCGGTCGGCTGATCATCCACCCTGGGCAGGGCGAGGTCTTCCAGGAGGTCACGCGAGGACTGCTCGACGTTCGGTCGCATCGTGCGGATCACCGGGCACCGCCCGTGCCGGTCGCGGCCTCCTGCTCGGCCAGCCAGGCGAGTGCCTTGGCCCTGGGCCAAACCCGGCGGCGGCCCAGGCGGAACGAATCCGGGCCGTGGCCGATGCTGGCCCAGTACCGCCAGGTCGAAGCTCGCGTGCCGGTCAGCCTCTCCAGGTCGGTTGAACTCAGAAACTCCTTGTCCACCATGCTCAATACCTCTCATCGGTTACTCCCGGATTTCGGGATTACTACCAGTGCTACCAGCGTTGGCCGCACCTGTCAACCGAAATAAGGTATGCTCCGATTATGGGTAGAGGGCGGTCGGCGGAGGCACGCTTCAGGGAGCGGGTAAGGCAGGAGCGCGAGCAGCGTGGCCTGTCACAGGCCGACTTGGCGAACATGTTGGTAGACAAAGGGATTAAGGGCATCTACCCAACTACGGTTGCCAAAATTGAGAGTGGCGAGCGGTCTGTGCGCATCGACGAAGCCGCCGCCATGGCCGACCTATTCGAGATGTCGCTCGACGCGCTCCTGGGGCGCACCCCCGGCACGGAGACCACCGAGTTGGAGTTTCAGCTGCGCACCCTTCGGGATACGGCCAGGCAGTACTACCACCAGTCCTACGCCGCGACGGAGGTATTACGCGAGCTTCTCGACGACCTACCGGCGAACTTCGAGCACTCGGACATGCTCCAGCGAGTAGGCCGTGACGCGTGGGCGAACCACCTGTTCGAAACATCCGAGGCACTGATCAACCTTGTAGACCTCACCCACGAACTGATTCGACGACAACAGGGCCGACCGGAACTGGCCGAGGAGGCGTTGATGGAAATGGACGTACCCGAGGAATGAAACGCAACCGCCGGGCCGGGGTAGAAGACCGCTGGAACAAGACCGTCCACCATCCCGACGGCACCACCACCACGGTTCCCAGCGCGAACCACCAGAAGGGTTCACGGTGGCGTGCTCGGTACGTTGATGATGCGGGCCGCGAACACGTCAAGGGCTTCCGCCGCAAGGTCGATGCCCAGCAGTGGCTGGAGCAGCAGATCAGCGACCAGGTCACCGGCTCGTGGATCGACCCGGCCCTGGGCGGCGTGACGTTCGGGGCCTTGGCCCAGAAGTGGCTGCTTACCAAGGCACACCGGGCACCGAAGACTGTTGCCGGTTACGAGTCTCTGCTCGACACCATCGTGCTCCCCCGGTGGAAGGAGGTGCCGCTGCGCGACATCCGCTACGACGATGTCCAGGTGTGGGTCTCCGGCCTGTCGGTGGACGGCTCAGCACGGTTTGAAGGCAAGGGCCTCAGCCCGTCCCGCGTGCGGCAGGCCCACCAACTTGTCGGTGCCGTCCTGAAGTTCGCCGTGAAGGCCGGGCACCTGAAGTCGAATCCTGCCGACGAGGTCGAACTCCCGAAGCTGCCGGAGGTCGAGCAGCAGTACCTCACGCACGACCAGCTCTACCGCGTCGCCATGGCCTCGGGCCACCTGCGGACGATGATCCTCGTACTCGGATACTGCGGTCTGCGGTTCGGGGAAGCAGCGGCACTGCGGGCCGCACACGTCGATGTCGAGGCCCGGCGCATCACCGTTCGGCGGTCGGTGACCTATGTACGCAAACGGGGGCTGATCGAGGGGCCGACCAAGAACCACGAGTCGCGCACCGTACCCATCCCGCAGTCGGTGGCACGACTGCTCGCCACCGAAATCGAGAACCTCGACAGCGACTCCCTAGTGTTCAGGCCCAAGCGCGGCGAATACCTGACCCTCGGCCAGGCCCGCTATCGCTTCAAATTGGCGGTGGCGGCTGTGGAGGGCATCGACGGCGTCCGACTGCACGACCTGCGCCACACCTGCGCCTCCTTGTCGATCCGGGCAGGCGCGAACGTCAAGGTGCTGCAGAAGCTGCTGGGCCACAAGACCGCGACCCAGACTCTCGACCGCTACGGGCACCTGTTCCCTGACGACCTCGACGCTGTCGCGGAGGCCTTGGACAGAAACGCTGCGGACGATTTGCGGACGGCAGCCCCGCTGCGACCGGCGGCAGGCGACTGATCCCGCCCCTGATCTGGGGTAACACTGGTGGCAGGTACAGGATTCGAACCTGTGTAGGCTTTCGCCGACGGATTTACAGTCCGCTCCCATTGGCCGCTCGGGCAACCTGCCTGGGTCAAACCGAAGAACCCGGTTCGATGCGAGTAGCAGGGTACAACGAAGATGTACCCCGGACACAAACCGGCCCGATCCCCCGGCCGACACCGAGGAGGCACCCCCGTGGCTGATTCAAGCTTCGACATCGTCAGCAAGGTCGACCGCCAGGAGGCCGACAACGCGCTCAACCAGGCGGCCAAGGAGCTCAGCACCCGGTTCGACTTCCGCGGCACCGAGACCACCATCGCCTGGAAGGGCGACGAGGTGATCGAGATCGTGTCCTCCACCGAGGAGCGCGCCAAGGCCGCTGTGGACGTCTTCAAGGAGAAGCTGATCCGGCGCGACATCTCGATGAAGGCCTTCGATGCCGGCGAACCTCAGGCGTCGGGGAAGACCTACAAGGTCAGTGGAACCATCAAAGAAGGCATCAGCAGCGAGAACGCCAAGAAGATCACCAAGCTGATCCGCGACGAGGGCCCCAAGAGCGTCAAGACCCAGATCCAGGGCGAGGAGATCCGGGTGACCTCCAAGAGCCGCGATGACCTGCAGACGGTCCAGGCGCTGCTCAAGGGCGCCGACCTCGAGGTCGCGCTGCAAT
>NZ_JAFMJZ010000123.1 GCF_017853185.1 Mycolicibacterium sp. | reverse complement strand
ACTACCAACCACGCGGCGTAAAACCCGGAAACAGCCCCACCAACAAACCCCAGATGTAAATGATGTCCCGAGACACCTGTCAACGGTGTCTCGGGACATCACACGGTGCCCCCGGCAGGATTCGAACCTGCGACACCGGCTTTAGGAGAGCCGTGCTCTATCCCCTGAGCTACGGGGGCTGGACAGGCTGGAAGCTTACCGCCTGCCCGCTCCCGCCCCGGTGATCACCTGCCCGCGTAGTCGATACCGCAGAGCGCAATCAGGTAGCAGTGACCACGAGCCGGTGCGGATCGGGGGTAGTCCTTGCGGATCCAGGTACTCAGTCGGCCCGGAGTGAATGTCGTGGCGTAAACCCGTCGGTTCATGTCGTCACCGCCTTTCAGTGCGGTAGCCGTCAACGCAATGCGTTGATGACGTGAGCGAAGTGCTCACCATGATAGTCCTGAACGGTGAAATACGTCGTTCCGTAGCGCTCGCGATGTGATCGCAACGTGTCGGCCATCTCCGCCGGCGATCCCTTCAGCACCGTCGGCAATGCCAGCAATTGCTCGTCGGTCGCGCCGGAAAAATACGCGCGGGTCAAGTTCAGATCCGGGATGCCGGAGTGGTCGGTGGGGACGGCGGTGATCGCCAGGTTGAATTCGATTTCACTGCAACGGTTTTCAGCTTCGGCGCGAACGAAGTCGACGCGCTCGGCCATCGGGTCCGGATTTTCGGGAGTGGGCAGTCCGCCGCCGGTGAAGCCGATGATGTCGGCATGACGCGCAGCGATACGAAGTACCCGGTCGCCATTGCCCGCGATCAGTATCGGAACGGTTGGCGCGGATTTCTTGACGTAGATCGTCGTGTCGCGCAGATGTTGGACACGTTCACCGGCGCTCGGATAGGGGATGCCGGCGATGTCGAACTCCTCGCGCACGTAGCCGGTGCCGAGTCCGAGTTCGAGCCGTCCGTTCGTCAGCACGTCGACGGCTTGGACGTCACGGGTCAGCAGTGCCGGCGAATAGAAGGCCGCGTTGAGCACGAAGGTGCCGACCCGGATGTCCGCGGCGTGGGCGGCGGCGACCATGGTCGGGAAGGGCGCCGGTGCGCCGAGGTGGTCCGGTACATGCACGACGTCATATCCGAGATCGGCAAACCGGCGGACCTTCTCCCGTAGCCGGTCCGCGGATTTGATCGTCCGCAGGCCGATGCCGAACCTGAAGTCCCTAGCCATCACGTGGTCTGCGCCATCAGATGAGCGGCAACTCCGCGATCACCTGACCGGTGGGCTTGGTCGAACCCGCACCCGGTTCCAGGGTGAACCGCAGTCTGGTCGACGTGCCGAGGTTCTCCAGGACAGCGGTGGTCGAGGGTGAAACCGCCTGAGCATCCATGGTTCCGGCTGACGTTGCGCCGCTGTCGCTGATCAGCCACATCTGATAGACCGTGCCGGACGTCGGCGGCGGCACGTCGTTCATCACCAGCACGCCGGCGTTGCGGTCCCGGGAGAACACCACCGTCGCCGTGCCGCCGGCCGGGATCGCACCCGAGACGGTGTGCACGTCGGGGGCGGTGAACACCTGCTGTGCGGTGGACTGCGGGGCGGGCGGACGAAGCGTCAGGCCGACACCGACCGCACCGAGTCCGATGGCCACCGCGGCGGCGGCCGCCAGGACCGCCACCCGGCGGTGTGAACGCGAGGGAGGAAGCATCCGCACGTTGTCGTCGTCGATCGCCGACAACAGTCGCCCGCGCAGATCGGCCGGTGGTTCGGTGGCGGAGGCCGCCGAGACCACGGCCATCGTCTCGCGCACGGCGCGCACCTCGTCGTAGAAGGCGTCGCTCGCCGGCAGCCCGGCATTCGCCAGCAGGCTCTCCAGCTCGTCCCGCTCGCTGTCCGGCACCGCATGCAGCGCGTAGGGCACCGCAAGCTCCAACAATTCGTCGCTGCGTGTCATGGCACACCCAGACATTTACGCAGCCCGCGCAGCGCGTCGCGCATCCGCGATTTCACAGTCGCGAGATTGGCGGCCAGTCGCTCGGAGACCTCTACATAGGTCATGCCACCGAAGTAGGCGAGTTCGATGCACTCGCGCTGGACATCGGTCAGTCCGTCCAGGCAGGCGGTGACCCGGCGGCGTTCGTCGCCGGCGATCGCTGCGTCGCTGACATGGTCGGCGGGGCGTTCCACACTCGTTGTGCCGTAATGGAAGTCGCGCCGGCTGGCGGCCTGCTCGGAACGCACGCGATCCACCGCACGGCGGTGCGCCAGGGTGAGCAGCCAGGCCAGTGGTGTGCCCGAAGCCGGGTCGTAGCTCTCCGCGGTACGCCACACCTGGAGATAGACCTCCTGGGTGGTCTCCTCGGTGTAGCCGGGATCGCGCAGCACCCGCAACACCATCCCGTAGACCCGGGAGCAGGTGGCGTCGTAGAAGGCGGCGAAAGCCTCGCGGTCGCGGTGCGCCACCCGCCGCAGCAGGGTATCGAGATCGGCGCTCACCAGCCGCTCTCCTTCTTGGTCGACATCGAACCGAAGCGTAGCCCGGTCAAGCAGAGCAGTCACGAGGGGGCGAATGAACGGCCGTTCGCCGACCAGGCCGGCGAAGGCCGCCAGCCGGCCCGCCGCACCGGGCGGCGCAGCAACAGCGACTGCATCCGCATGCTCCACGCCGCGCGCTGCGGAGCCAGCGGTGTGCGGAGTTGCTGCCAGAGCACCCGGGCGGGTGTGGCGTCGCGCCGGGTGCCGCGCCAGGTGGCCACCATGGCGGCCTGTTGGCCGGCCGCAGTGTTCCCGTGCAGTGAGAGGGTCAGATCCAGGGCCTGACCCGGCTTCGGTGCGCGCAACAGGTAACCGCTCATCGCGACCGGATCGCGGTCGCCCGGCGGCAGCAGATAGGCCTTGCGCCCGCCGTCGACGTCCTGAACCTCCGCGACCACAGCGCGCAGTGCGCCAGCCGCGTCATGGCACCAGAACAGGCTCAGGGGGGCGAATGTGTGGCCCAGCACCCGGGGCATCAGCAGTGCGGTGACGCGTCCACCGGTCAGGTGAACGCCGTTGCGAGCGAGGAAGGCATCGACGCGCTGGCGCAGGGTGTCGTGCGCAGCCCCGTCGAGATGGTCTGCGGCCTCGAAGCGGGCGAACGGGCGCACCCACCACGGCAGCCGGGGCAGGTCGTCGATGTCGACGTACCAGCTGTAACTGCCGTGCTCGCCGTAGTGGTGAACCGGCGAACGGTGCAGGTGGGTGACGCGGGTCGGATAGATCGCCGCCCTGGCGATTGTGGCCGTCATACCCGTTATTCGGAGCCGGTGTCAGCCCGGATGGGTCCGTTGGGCAGAAATGTTCAGATGCCGACCCAGACGCCACCGATGCCGAAGCCGTACCCGAGCCCGCCGAAGCCCCAGCCTGGAAAGGGGTTGGTGAACGCGGGGTCGGGCGAGGTGACGATCGCGGTGTGTCCCGGTCCGGTGGTGCACAGTCGGGTGTGAGGTGCGATGTCGGTGCACTCCGGAGCGGCCTGAGCGGGGGTGGCGAGCAGGAGTGTCAGCGCAGCGACGCAGAGTGCCGTGATGCAGAGCCGCACACCGACCATGAGGGCCTCCCTAACGGGCAGAGTACAAGCCCTTTCCGGTCACCAGCGGAAGGTCCAGGGTGGTCCGGATGCCCGGGTCGGCGGCCACCACGGCGGGTATGGCGTTGACGATTCGCATCGCGGTGGCCAGCACCCCGGCATGGTTGTGGTCGCCGTTGGGGCTGCTCAATCCGAGTTCCAGAACGTAGGACGGTTCGCCGGTGAGCTCGATCCGGTAGTTGCCGCCCTCGGGATTGGCCGGTTGCGGCCACTCGGGGCACAGGTCCGGCCGCAGCCGGGTGATGTGCTCCAGCACGATGACCGGCGCACCGTTGACGAGACCGATCACCTCGAAGCGCAACGCGGCCGCGGTGCCCTTGGCGATATGGCCGGAGGCGATGTCGAAATCCTCCGGCGCCGGCTCGCGCACATACATCTCCTCGAGCCCGTCGAGTTCCACCCCGAGGCCCGCGGCGAGTTGGCGCACCACCGAACCCCAGCCGATGCTCAGCACACCGGGCTGCAACAGCATCGGGATCTCGTCCATCGGCTTGCCGAAGCCCATGACGTCGAACATCACCGTCGCGCTGTCATAGGTGGCGTAGTCGAGGATCTCCATGCACCGCACCTGGTCGATGCTCTGGCAGGTGCCCATCAAGGCCAGTGGGAACAGGTCGTTGGCGAAGCCCGGATCGATGCCGTTGACGTAGAGGCTCGACTTGCCTTCTCGCGCAGCATCTTCCAGCGGGGTGATCATCTCGTCGGGGATCACCTGCCAGGGGAACTGCAGGAACACCGGGCCGCTGCCGACGACGTTGACGCCGGCGGCCAGGATGCGGCGGTAGTCCTCGAGTGCTTCGAGCAACCGGTTGTCGGCCATCGCTGTGTAGACCGCGCAATCCGGCTTGGTGGCCAGCACCTCGTCGAGATCGGTGCTGGCCTTGACCCCGGTGCGGGTGTCGAGGCCGACCAGTTCGGCGGCGTCCTTGCCGGCTTTGGCCTCCGAGGAGACCCACACGCCGGTGAGTTCGTAGTCGGGGTTGGTGATCAGCGCTTTGAGCGCGTGCCCGCCGACGTTGCCGGTGCCGATCTGCGCGACGCGAATGGGCCTGTTCTTCTTCGTCATTCGATGCTCCTCACAGATCGGGGATGGGCAGATCCAGGTTGGGAACGATCAGTCCGCCGTCGACCTCGAGCATCTTCCCGGTCAGGAAGCTTGCCGCCGGTGAGGCGAGATAGACGGCGGCGGCGGCGATGTCGGCCGGGTCGCCGAGGCGGCGCATCGGGGTGGCCTTCTCCATCGGTTCCCGCAGCGCGTCGTTGGAGGCGACGATCTCCAGGGCGGAGGTCATGATGGAACCCGGCGCGATGGCGTTGACTCGGATCCGCGGGCACAGGTCCAGGGCGGTGAGCCGGGTGTAGTGCGCCAGTGCGGCTTTCGCGGTGCTGTAGGCGGCGAAGCCGCGGCCGGCCAGCCGGCCCATGGTCGAGGAGATGTTGATGATGTTGCCGCCGCCGTGTTCGAGCATCAGCGGAACCGCCGCGACGGTCAGCGCGTGGGCGGTCAGCACGTTGAAGGTGAACGCGTCGCGCATGTCCTTGACGCTGGTGGTCAGCAGGGTGTTCGGCATACTGCCGCCGACGTTGTTGACCACGATGTCGAGGCGGCCGAACACCTCGGCCGCCTTACCCGCCAACTCGGCGGTCGACTCGGGTTGGGCGAGGTCCGCGACGACGATGTGCGCGCGTCGCCCCAGCGACCGGACGGATTCGGCGACGACCTCCAGCTCGGATTCGGTCCGCGAGGAGATCAGGACGTCGGCGCCCACCTCGGCGAAGGCCACTGCGATGGCGGCCCCGAGTCCGCGGCCTGCGCCGGTGATGACGGCGACCTGTCCATCAAGGCGAAATTTGTCGAGGATCACCTACTGGTTGTAACACGTTCTACTTTTTAGCCACAGCTTTCCTGGCTGGCGCTTTCTTGGCGGCTGTTTTCTTCGCAGCGGCCTTCGGGGCAGGTTCAGCGCCTTCCGCCTGCTCACGACGCTTGCGGACACTGGCCTCCAGTTTGGCCAGTAGGTCGGAGACGTCTGCGGTCTCATCGAGTGGCGTGGGCTTCTCCTCAGTGGCGAAGGCCTCGCCTCCGGCTAGTTTCGCTTCGACGAGTTCCCGCAACTGCTCCTGGTAGGTGTCGGTGAACTCCTCCGGGCGGAAGTCCCCGGCCATCGATTCGACCACCTGGCCGGCCATCTTCAGTTCCGGCGCACGCACCTCGACGTCGGCGTCCAGGGATGGGAAGTCGGGGTCGCGGACCTCGTCGGGCCACAGCAGTGTCTGTACCACCATCACGTTGCGTTTGGAGAACTCGCGCACGCGCAGGGCGGCCAGTCTGGTCTTGTTGCGCAGCGCGAAGTGCACGATCGCGACGCGTTCGGTTTCGCTGAGCGCTTTGGCAAGCAGCACATAGGATTTCACCGATTTACCGTCGGGCTCGAGGTAGTAACTGCGGTCGTACCACATCGGGTCGATCTCGTTGGCCGGGACGAACTCGAGGACCTCGATCTCGTGGCTGCGCTCATCGGGCAGTGAGGCGATGTCGTCGTCGGTGATCACCACGGTCTGGCCGTTGTCGGCCTCGTAGGCCTTGGCGATGTCGCTGTACTCCACCACCTCGCCGCACTCGCTGCAGACGCGCTTGTACTGGATGCGGCCGTTGTCCTTGGCGTGCACCTGGTGGAACTTCAGGTCATGATCCTCAGTGGCGCTGTACACCTTGACCGGTACGTTCACCAGTCCGAAGGCGACCGAGCCCTTCCAGATCGACCGCATCAGATCACCGGCACACTCGCCGGGTCCAGGCCGACACCGATACTGGGGTCGAGGCCACTGCCCTCGTTGATGCCGGGCACGTCGGGGATGGCCTTGCACTCGCCGAAGATCGGTTCCTGGCCCTCGGTGCAGTACGGATCGGTGATGTCTGGATTGGCCGCGGCACTGGGGGCGGCCAGCAATGCCGTCGCCACCAGCAGGGCGGCCGCTATCAGGCTCTTCATTGGTCCAGGCTATCAGCGGGTAATACCGTGAGGTGGTGATCGAGGTGTGGCCACCGGGAGCGACGACGGGACCTGTGGTCACGCTGACCAATGCCGGCAAAGTGCTCTATCCGGCCACCGGCACCACCAAAGCCGACGTCTTCCGCTACTACACGGCCATCGCCGAGGTGATGCTGCCGCACATCGCGGGTCGGCCGGCCACCCGTAAGCGATGGCCCGACGGCGTCGGATCGCCGGCGTTCTTCGAGAAGGGGTTGGCGTCCTCGGCGCCGGACTGGTTGCACCGGGGCGTGCTGGCGCACCGTTCCGGTGACACCGTGTACCCGATCATCGACACCCCGATCGGACTGGCGTGGATCGCTCAGCAGGCCGCGCTGGAGTTGCATGTCCCGCAATGGCGATTCGGCGCCGATGGGAAGCCGGGGCCGGCCAACCGGCTGGTATTCGACCTCGACCCGGGCGAGGGCGTCACGATGGCGCAGATGTGCGAGGTTGCGCACGCGGTCCGGGAGTTGATGGACGACATCGGGCTGACGGTCTATCCGGTGACCAGTGGCAGCAAGGGGCTGCACCTCTACGCCTCGCTGGCCGACCCGGTGAGCAGCAGCGGTGCGGCGGTGCTCGCGCGCAAAGTTGCCCAGCAGCTTGAGCAGAGTATGCCCACGCTGGTGACGGCCACGATGGCAAGGAGTCTGCGGGCCGGGAAGATCTTCCTGGACTGGAGTCAGAACAACGCCGCCAAGACCACGATCGCGCCCTATTCGATGCGCGGGCGTGAGGCGCCGACCGTCGCGGCACCGCGCACCTGGGATGAGCTGTCCGATGCCGGACTCCGGCAGGTGCGCTATGACGAGGTACTCGCGAGGGTCGCCGAGCACGGTGACCTGCTGGCCGGACTCGACGGTGTTCCAGACCGTCTGCGCACCTACCGCGGCAAGCGTGACGCGGCGAAGACACCGGAGCCGTTGCCGTCGGCGGCACCGAGGCCCATGACGCCGGGTTCGGGAAACGGCGATCGCTTCGTCATCCAGGAGCACCGCGCCCGGCGGTTGCATTACGACTTCCGGCTGGAGCGCGATGGCGTTCTGGTGTCGTGGGCGGTGCCCAAGAACCTCCCCGACAAGCCGGCTGTCAATCACCTCGCCGTGCACACTGAGGACCACCCGCTGGAGTACGCCACGTTCGAGGGAACCATCCCGAAGGGGGAGTACGGCGCCGGCAAGGTGGTTGTCTGGGACACCGGGACCTACACGGCGGAGAAGTTCAACGTCTCCGGTGATTCCGGCGGCGAAGTTATCGTCGATCTTGCGGGACAACGGATTTCCGGCCGTTATGTGCTGATTCAGACCGACGGCGACCAGTGGCTGGCGCACCGGATGAAAGAGCAACCCGGGGCGCGTCTGCAGGATTTCGAGCCGATGCTGGCCACGCTCGGCTCCGTGGACAAGCTGACTGCGGCGCACTACTCGTTCGAGGGCAAGTACGACGGATACCGCATGTTGCTCGAGGCTGACCACGGCAGGCTTCGACTGCAGTCGCGCAATGGACGTGACGTCACAGCGGAGTACCCGCAGCTGCAGCCTCTCGCCGAGGCGCTGGCTGAACATCACGTCATCCTCGACGGCGAGGCGGTCGCCCTCGATGAGCATGGAGTGCCGAATTTCGCGCAGATGCAGAACCGGGCGCGGGCGAGCCGAATCCAGTTCTGGGCCTTCGACATTCTTGAACTCGATGGGAGATCACTGCTGCGGGCGAAATACCGCGACCGACGTCAGGTCCTCGAAACCTTCGCTGAGGGAACACCGTTGATCGTCCCCGGGTTGCTCGACGGTGACGGTCCCACAGCGCTCGCCGAATCTCGTAAGCGCAAATGGGAGGGCATCGTCGCCAAGCGGTGGGATTCCACCTATCAGCCTGGCCGGCGCTCGGCATCCTGGATCAAGGACAAGAACTGGAACACCCAGGAAGCGGTGATCGGCGGATGGCGCGAGGGTAATGGTGGGCGCTCCAGCGGTATCGGCGCGTTGTTGCTCGGCGTTCCGAGCGAAGGCGGACTGCGGTTCATCGGTCGGGTGGGCACCGGCTTCACCGAGAAGGAACTGGCGGGGCTCAAGAGCATCCTCGCCCCGCTGCACACGACGGAATCACCTTTCCGCCCGGCACTTCCGCGTGTCGAGGCCCGGGGTGTCACCTATGTCCGGCCCGAACTGGTCGGCGAGGTCCGCTACGGCGAGATGACATCCGACGGCCATCTGCGCCATCCGAGCTGGCGCGGGCTGCGGCCGGACAAGGACCCCGGCGACGTGATCCTGGAACCGCCGGTCTGAGAACGGCTAGGCCGTTTCGTCATCACGGGGGAGCAGTCTTTCGGGGTGGTGGTAGTCGTTGGTACCGCCGTTGAACGGTAGGCCGGGTGGCGGTAGCCATTCGGTTCGGCCGTCGCGGCGTTGTCGGGTTCGCCAGCCACCGGGTGTGATGCGTTTGTGGTCGCTGTGGCAGGCCAGCGTGAGGTCGTTGATGTCGGTGCGCCCACCGGCTGCCCATTCTTGGTTGTGGTGCACCTCGGTGTGATAACCCGGCTTGTCACATCCTGGCGCGGTGCAGCCACGATCCCTGGCGTGCAACATGATTCGCTGATCGGCCGAGGCGATCCGCTTGCTACGACCGAGGTACAAAGCGCGTTGCGTGTGTTGCTCGAAGACGCACAGATAGTGCCAGGCGTGTGAGGCCATCCGGATCAGATCGGGGATGGGTAGCAGGGTCCCGCCGGCGGTGACCGCGTGTCCGGCCCCGGTCTGCAACTGTTCCAGGGTGGCGCTGACGATGACGGTGACTGGGAGTCCGTTGTGCTGGCCGAGTTTCGGGTCGCCGAGTTGCCCGCGGATCAGGGCGACCAAGGCGTCATGCTGGCGTTGGGCATGCCCTCGGCTGTCCCGGGCGGCCACTTCTTCGGAAGGCTCACCGTCGGTGACCGATATCGCGTCGTCGGGGTTGCACATGCCGGGGGCGGCGAACTTGGCGAACCAGGCATCCAGCATCG
>NZ_JAFMJZ010000122.1 GCF_017853185.1 Mycolicibacterium sp. | reverse complement strand
CTCGCCGCCGGGCTGGCCGCAGCCGAGCATCAGGTCGTCGATGTCGTGCGGATCCAGCGCGGGCACCTTGTCCAGGGCGGCGCGGACCATTTGCGCAGCGAGATCGTCGGGACGCATGGAGACCAGCGAGCCCTTACCGGCGCGGCCGATCGGGGAGCGGGCGGTGGAGACGATGACGGCTTCGGGCATGGCAGGACTCCTGATGGTCGTGACTGGTGAAAGCAACCTAACCGGCGGGTGCTGCGCCCGGTCACCCAACCCCGAGGGCGCGGCACAGTGGCGGCAGTAACTGACCGGCCGCCAACGCGTATCCCGCCGCCGAGGGGTGGTAGCGGTCGTCGGAGAGCATCCGGTGCGGATCGGTGCGGAAGTGCGACCCCAACAGGTCGGCGAGCGGTACCGGGACACCGCCGGCAGCGCTGACCTCGGCGATCTGAGCCCGGGCCAGCCGCAGCCCCAGCGACCGGGCCGTCCAGCGCAGCGGCTGCGGGATCGCGGTGATCACGCCGAAGTCCGGGCAGGTCCCGACGACGACGGCCGCCCCGACCGAACGCAGCCGTCGCACCACCGCGCCGAGTCGTCGCGCCGAGGGGCCGATGCCGTTGAGCGTGGTCACGTCGTTGGCGCCGACCATGATCACCGCGGCGTTCGGCGGCGGTCCGGTCACCAACATGGCGTCGACCTGACTGGCCAACCCCTTCGACGTCGTTCCGACGATGGCCTTGGTGGACAACCGGATTGCGGTCTGGGATTGCTCGGCCAGGCCACGGGCGATGAGAACGCCGGGCACCTCGTCGGGGTGGGTGCAGCCGTATCCGGTGGCCGTCGAGTCGCCGAAGACCATGAGATGGGTGCCGCACGGCAGGCTGTGGTCCCAGCGGCGCACCGGGCCTCCGCCGGGCGCGTACACGCCGTCGGCTCGGGGCGGGGCATCCCATGCCCTGGGGATCACGGTGCGGGCCTGTTCGGCCTGCCCGGTCAACAGGTTGCGGGCGCCCACCACCGCGCCGCCCGTCGAGGCAATCACTCCTGCGACGGCCAGTGCCTTGCTAGACCCGAGCCAACTGGTCACGGAAGTCAGTTTCGCGCCTGAAACGGGTTTGCTGGTAACGGACGGATATCAGATCCGGCAACAATTGCTATCGCTGGTTTGTGGCGTTCGTCACAGCTGTCAAGCTGATCTCCCGGGCTGACTCCAGCAGCCCCCGGCACATCGCTACCAGCGCGTAGGGAGTGTTGACCATGACCGCACCTATCAGGATTCCGACTGCCGCTGAGCAGCGACATCACCGCGGAACCGCCCGACCGCGCCGGTACCCGGTCAGCGACGGCGTTCCCGTCGAAGTCGTCGAGGACGGCCCCAGCCTGGTGGCCAGACTGGTCTCGCTGGGCACCCGCGCCACTGTGTGGCCGGCGCTGGCGGTCCTCAGCCACGTCCCGCACCTACCCTGGCCGTTCGGCCTGGTGGACTTCGCTGCCCGCGCACTGCTGCCCAACCCCGGGACGGTGCGCGCGACCGTGGGTCTGCCGAACGCGTCGGCGCAACTCGTCCGGGCTCCCGGCGTCCTGCCGGCCGACGGGCGCCGCCGGGTGGTGCTGTACATGCACGGCGGCGGCTTCATGACGTGCGGGGTCAACTCACACAGTCGAATCGCGGTCGCGCTGTCCAAGTACGCCGACTCGCCGGTCCTGGTGGTCGACTACCGGCTGATCCCGAAGCATTCGGTCGGCAAGGCCGTCGACGACTGCTACGACGGATACCGGTGGCTGCGGTTGCGCGGCTATGAGCCGGATCAGATCGTGCTGGCCGGGGATTCGGCCGGCGGCTATCTGGCGCTGACGCTGGCGCAGCGGCTGCAGGCCGAGGGGGAGACCCCGGCTGCGTTGGTCGCGCTCTCCCCGCTGCTGCAACTGGAGAAGGATCCCAGGCTGACGCATCCGAACGCCTACACCGATGCGATGTTCCCGCCCAAGGCTTTTGACGCGTTGGTGGCCCTTGTCGCCCGCGCGGCCGCGAAGAACATCGTCGACGGGGAGCCGGAAGGCGTCTACGAACCGCTCGACCACATCGAGCCCGGCCTGCCGCGGACCCTGATCCATGTCTCCGGATCGGAGGTGCTGCTGCACGACGCCCGGCTGGCCGCGCGGCGGCTGGCGGCGGCCGGGGTGCCCACCGAGGTCCGGGTGTGGCCGGGGCAGATCCACGACTTCCAGCTGGCCGCGCCGATCATTCCGGAGGCCGGACGGTCGCTGCGTCAGATCGGTGAGTACATCCGCGAAGCCACCGGCTGAGCGGGGCTCCGGGGTCAACTGAGACCATGTAGCCATGCGAATCGCGCGGCACATCACCGACCTCATCGGCAACACCCCGCTGGTTCAACTGAGCTCCGTCGTCCCGGAAGGCGCCGGAGTCGTGGCCGCCAAGATCGAATACCTCAACCCGGGTGGCAGTTCCAAGGACCGCATCGCCGTGAAGATGATCGACGCGGCCGAGGCCAGTGGCGAACTCAAGCCGGGCGGCACCATCGTCGAGCCGACCTCGGGCAACACCGGGGTAGGCCTCGCCCTGGTGGCCCAGAAGCGCGGCTACCGGTGTGTGTTCGTCTGCCCGGACAAGGTCAGCGAGGACAAGCGAAACGTGTTGCGCGCCTACGGCGCTGAGGTTGTGGTCTGCCCGACGGCCGTTGCGCCGGAACACCCGGACAGCTACTACAACGTCTCCGACCGACTGGTCCGCGAGATTGAGGGCGCCTGGAAGCCCGACCAGTACTCCAACCCGAACGGTCCGGCCAGTCACTACGAGACCACCGGTCCGGAGATCTGGGCCGACACCGACGGCAAGATCACCCACTTCGTCGCCGGCGCGGGCACCGGCGGCACCATCACCGGCGCCGGGCGTTACCTCAAGGAGGTGTCCGGCGGCCGGGTCAAGGTGATCGCCGCCGACCCGGAGGGGTCGGTGTACTCGGGCGGAACCGGCCGGCCCTACCTCGTCGAGGGCGTCGGTGAGGACTTCTGGCCGGCGGCCTATGACCCGACGGTGGCCGATGAGGTCATCGCCGTCTCCGATGCGGACTCCTTCGACATGACCCGTCGGCTCGCGCGCGAGGAGGGCCTGCTGGTCGGCGGATCCTGCGGCATGGCGATGGTCGCCGCGCTGAAGGTCGCCGAACGGGAGGGGCCGGACGCGCTCGTCGTCGTCCTGCTGCCCGACGGCGGCCGTGGCTATCTGTCCAAGATCTTCAACGACGCCTGGATGTCGTCCTACGGCTTCCTGCGCACCCCGCTCGATGAGTCCCGTCCGGCTCCCACCGTCGGAGACGTGTTGCGGGGCAAGTCCGGCGAGTTGCCCGATCTGGTGCACACCCACCCGTCGGAGACCGTGCGCGACGCCATCGGCATCCTGCGTGAGTACGGGGTGTCGCAGATGCCGGTCGTCGGCGCCGAACCGCCGGTGATGGCCGGGGAGGTCGCCGGCAGTGTCTCCGAACGCGAACTGCTCTCCGCGGTGTTCGAGGGCCGGGCCAAGCTCGCCGACGCGGTGGCCCTGCACATGAGTCCGCCGCTGCCGTTGATCGGGGCCGGCGAGTCGGTCAGTACCGCGGCCGAGGCACTGCGTGACGCCGACGCCGTGATGGTGGTCGAGGGCGGTAAGCCGGTCGGCGTCATCACCCGCCATGACCTGCTGGGATTCCTCTCCGAAGGGCCTCGCCGGCGCTGATCGCGCGGTCTCGTCGCGCTGCCCCCGCCGTGCGGCGGGGCTAGGGTGGGTTTGCTGCACGAAAATCGTGCGATGAGTCTGCAATCTCCTTGGGAGGTCGATATGACCGAGATTCCGCCGCCACCGGGCAATTACCCCCCGCCGCCGCCCGGCAACTACTCCCCGCCGCCTCCGGGCAGCTACCCGCCCGGCTATCCGGGTGGCTATTACGCCCCGGTGCCGTCCGCCGCGCTGCCCAAGGAGGCCTACACCTCCTGGTTCACCCGGGTGATCGCCTACCTGATCGACGGCATCCCGGTTGGACTTCTGGTCGGCGTCGGACAGGCGGTGATGTTCGGCACCGCGCACAACGAGTGCATCACCGGCCGATCGGAATCCGGCTTCGACGCGGTGTGCACCTCGCAGCCGACCGGCACCGGACTGGCGGTGTCGGCGGTGCTGTCCGTGATCGCCGCGATCTTCGCGATCTGGAATTACGGCTACCGGCAGGGCACCACCGGTTCGAGCATCGGCAAATCGGTGATGAAGTTCAAGGTCGTCAGCGAGAAGACCGGGCAGCCCATCGGTTTCGGCATGTCCATCGTGCGCCAGCTCGCGCACATCGTGGACACCCTGATTTGCTACATCGGTTACCTGTTCCCGCTGTGGGATGCCAAGCGGCAGACCATCGCGGACAAGATCATGTCCACGGTATGCCTTCCGCGCTGATCCCCGCGCGACGCATAGGCTGCTGTCGACCTACTCAGGAGTGCTGAATGACCCAACCCCCCAATCCGACCGGCGACTTCCCGCATGGTGACGTTCCCCAGGGCGACTTCCCCCAGGGTGGCGAGATCCAGCAGGGCGGCCTTCCTCAGGGTGGCCTGCCTCAGGGCGGCTTCCCGCCCCCCGGCGGTTTCCCTCCGCCCCCGCCGCCCGGTGGTTATCCGCCGCCGCCGGCCGGAGGCTTCCCGCCCCCGCCGCCCGGTGGCTACCCGCCGCCGCCCCCGGGATGGGGTCAGGGCTATCCGCCGCCCCCGCCTCCGGGATACGGCTACCCGCCGCCCCCGCCCGCTGCGGGCGGCTACCTGCCGCCCCCTCCCGGCTACGGCATCCCGTCCAACCGTTACAGCGTCGGTGAGGCGCTGTCCTGGGCCTGGGCCAAGTTCACCAAGAACCCGGTGCCGCTGATCGTCGCGACGCTGGTCTTCGGCGTGATCCTGGTGGTGCTCAACACGCTGTTCCAGGCGTTGATGAATGCGGTTTCGCCGGAGTCGTTCACCTCCGTCGACACCACCGACGGTTTCATGGAGTCGACCACCCAGACCATCACCGCCGCAGGTTTCGCCGTCCTCATCGTGTCGATGCTGGCGCACATGGTGGTCGAGGCCGCGATCGCGTCCGGTTACTACGGCGGAATGCTCGACATCGCCAACGGCCAGCCGGTGGCGATCGGGTCGTTCTTCCGGCCGCGCAACATCGTTTCGGTGATCATCGCGTCGCTGATCGTCGGCGTGCTCACCGCGATCGGCACCGTGCTGTGCATCCTGCCGGGATTGATCGTGAGCATCTTCACGGTGTTCTCGACCGTCGCCATCGTCGATCGGAACCTCTCGCCGATCGACGGCATCAAGGCGAGCATCCAGATCGTCAAGGGCAACTTCGGTCCCGTTCTACTGGCCTGGTTGACCTCCGTGGCGCTGATGATCGTCGGTGCGCTGCTGTGCGGCGTCGGCCTGCTGGTCGCCGCCCCGGTGACCTACCTGTTCATCGTGTACACCTACCGCAAGCTCAGCGGCGGATCGGTGGCTCCGGCGATCGCCTAGGCTCGACGTCGATGAACGACAGCGAACACGGGCGGCATGGCTTCGCCACCAAGGCGATCCATGCCGGTTACCGTCCCGACCCGGCGACCGGGGCGGTCAACGCCCCGATCTACGCCAGTAGCACCTTCGCCCAGGACGGCGTCGGCGGACTGCGCGGCGGCTTCGAGTACGCCCGCACCGGCAATCCGACCCGCGCCGCCCTGGAGCGGGTGCTGTCGGCGGTGGAGGACGGCCGGTTCGGGCGGGCGTTCAGTTCCGGGATGGCGGCCAGCGACTGCGCGCTGCGGTCGGTGTTGCGTCCGGGCGATCACATCGTCATTCCCGACGACGCCTACGGCGGCACCTTCCGCTTGATCGACAAGGTGTTTCGGGAGTGGGGGGTCAACCACACCCCGGTCCACCTCGCCGACCTCGACGCAGTCCGGGCCGCGCTCACACCCGACACCCGGATGATCTGGGTGGAGACCCCCACCAATCCGCTGCTGTCGATCGCCGACATCGCAGCCATCGCCGAGATCGGTCACGGCGCGAACGCAACGGTGTTGGTGGACAACACGTTCGCCTCACCGGCGCTGCAGCAACCGCTGCGCCTCGGGGCCGACATCGTGCTGCATTCGACGACGAAGTACATCGGCGGCCACTCCGATGTGGTCGGCGGCGCACTGGTCACCAACAGCGAGGACCTCGACGCGAAGTTCGCCTTCCTGCAGAACGGGGCGGGCGGGGTGCCGGGCCCGTTCGACGCGTATCTCACGATGCGAGGGCTCAAGACGCTTGAACTCCGGATGCAACGGCACAGCGACAACGCCGCCCGGGTGGCGGATTTCCTCACCGGGCATCCGGCGGTCAGCCAGGTGCTGTATCCGGGTCTGCCCTCGCATCCGGGCCACGCCGTCGCCGCCCGGCAGATGAGCGGGTTCGGCGGCATGGTGTCGATCCGGATGACTGGCGGGGCGGATGCCGCGCGCAAATTGTGTTCTGGCACAGAGATTTTCATTCTCGCCGAGTCGCTCGGCGGCGTGGAATCCCTGATCGAGCATCCCGGCGCCATGACGCACGCCTCCACGGCGGGTTCACAGTTGGAGGTCCCGGACGATCTGGTGCGGTTGTCGGTCGGGATCGAGGATCCGGCCGACCTGATCGCCGATCTCGAGCAGGCGCTGAGCTGAAACAGCCCAGCGCCATTCAGCCCAGCGCCATTCAACCCAGCGCGGGCAGCACCACCGCAGCAGTGACCGCGAGGTTCACCTCATCGGTCTTCGATCCGTCCGCCCATCCGCCGGCGGCGATCTCCTCGGCTCGTTGCGCGGCCCGTTGCGCCGCTTCGTCATTGAGGTGCAGGGCGCGGGCAAGCCCGCCCACCCGGTACAACAGTGCGACGACGGCCGCGGTCACCGGATCGGGGCGGTGCCGCTCGAACAGTGCACCCAGTGCCGCAGCGCGAATCTGATCCACCCGGACCCGGTCATGCAGCGGCCAGGAGTAGGTGTTGCGGCGCAACCGATGTGACGACAACTGGATCTGATGCAGTTCGCCGCTGCGCAGCAGCTGGTCGAGGACGTCGTCCTCGGAACGCTTGCGGAGCCTGGTGATCGCTGAGCGAGCGGAGACCGGCCCCTGCTCGAGGATCGCCAGGGCCGGCCGGACGGCCGGGTCCATCGGCACGCCGCCGGCCAGGGCCATCAGGTGGCCCGGCGGCACCGGCTCGTTGGGTTGTGCCGGGCGCACCCGGCATTCGTAGGCCAGATCCAGGATCAGGGCCGCGGCCAGCACCCGGCTCAGCGCGGTGCGGTCCAGCGCCGGTTGTGAATCGGGGTTGTCGAGCAGCAGTAGCAGCAGGTCTTCGGCGATACGCGCCATAACCCAGGGCCGCTCAGGTGTGGTACGGCTCAGCGCTGACCAGGGTCACCTTGACGGTGTTGCCGCTGGGCACCGTGTAGGTGCGGGTCTCGCCCACCTTGGCGTTGAGCAGGGCCGCGCCGATCGGCGAGTTCGGCGAGTAGACCTCGAGCTTGCCGTCGCTGACGATCTCCTGGCGGGTGGCGATCAGGAAGGTCTCGGTGTCGGACTCGTCACCGTCGTAGTAGACCTTGACCACCGAGCCGGGCAGGGCCACGCCGGACTGCTTGGGAGCCTCGCCGACCTTGGCGGTGTTCAGCAGTTCCTGAAGCTGGCGGATTCGCGCCTCTTCCTGGCCCTGCTGTTCGCGGGCGGCGTGGTAACCGCCGTTCTCCCGCAGATCGCCTTCCTCGCGGCGGTCGTTGATCTCGGCCGCGAGAATCGGCCGGTGCGCGATCAACTGGTCGAGTTCGACCTTGAGCTTCGCGAAGGACTCCTCGGTCAGCCAGACCACCTGTGAATCGGTCATCTCGTGGCACTCCTCAAGTGTTGGTCCGCGATGCTTGCGGCGGGTATGGGGTTGCTGCTGGGAACTGCGGTCGATATCCGCGTGCATTGCTCAGCGGCGAGTCATCGCGCAAATGAAGCAATACACGGCTCCCAGCAGGAACCGTGCATGTGGCCAGTGTAACACCGAGGTCTGCCGCGATCGGAGGGTTTTCTCCCCGCTCAGCCCGCGACGAGGTACCCCGGAACGTCGGTCCCGCAGCCGTACACATCGCCCACGAAAGCCCTCTTGAACGAGTTAACTGTGGTCTTCACCTGCACTGTTTTCGACTCCGACGGCGGCACCAGGACCTCCCGGCGCCCGGTCTCCACACCGTCCTTGGATCGGGTACGTGCGATGCAGACCACCGGCTGGGACGGATCCTTTCGGGTCACGCTGATCGTGACCACCACGGTGTGGTCGTCCAGGATGTCGAAGGCGGCAGCTTTGCCCTCCACATCCACGTTCTCGAACCGCTGGTAGGCGACCAGGGCGATGACCACGCCGGCCAGCACGACCAGCGCTCCGAGCACGATCCCCAGCCGGCGCCGGGCCGGGGCGGCCATCGGTGCCCGGCCGTAGCGTGACGCCGGTGGTGTGCGCCCGGCGGACGGTTCGGTCATAGGTGCGTGGCCTTCCTCAGAGCAGGCTGGATTACGGGTAGCCCTACCCCGGGTGGAATTATGAAGTCCCGAACTATATGCCCTGCGTTCAGGGCGGCAGCCGAAAGCACCAGAGGGACCAGAGGACCGTTGTGACCGAACTGCGCTTGATGGCGGTTCACGCCCATCCGGACGACGAGTCCAGCAAGGGCGCGGCCACGTTGGCGCGCTACGCCGACGAGGGTCACCGGGTGCTGGTCGTCACCCTGACCGGCGGCGAACGCGGCGACATCCTCAACCCGGCGATGGACCTTCCGGAGGTGCACGGCCGGATCGCCGACGTGCGACGCGACGAGATGGCCCGGGCCGCGGAGATCCTCGGTGTCGAGCACCGGTGGCTCGGCTTCATCGACTCCGGATTGCCGCAGGGCGACCCGCCGCCGCCGCTGCCCGACGGCTGCTTCGCGGTGGTGCCGTTGGAGGAGCCGGTGGCCAGACTGGTCAGCCTGATCCGTGAGTTCCGTCCGCACGTGATGACCACCTACGACGAGAACGGTGGCTACCCGCATCCGGATCACATTCGCTGCCATCAGGTTTCGGTTGCAGCCTTCGAGGCGGCCGCTGATCCGGCGCTCCATCCCGAGACGGGTCCGGCCTGGGCGGTGAGCAAGCTCTACTACATCCACGGCTTCCTCCGGGAGCGCATGCAGCTGATTCAGGACGAGTTCGCGCGCAACGGCCGTGAGGGTCCGTTCGCACAATGGCTGGAGAACTGGGATCCCGACCGCGACATGTTCGCCGCGCGGGTGACCACCCGGGTGCCGTGCGCCGACCACTTTCATCGGCGCGATGACGCGCTGCGTGCGCACGCGACCCAGATCGACCCGGACGGATTCTTCTTCGCCACCCCGATGGAGTGGCAGCGGCGACTCTGGCCGACCGAGGAGTTCGAACTCGCGCGCTCCCGGGTGCCGACCACCCTGCCTGAAGATGATCTGTTCGCCGGAATCGAGGACTTCGAATGAACCAACTGATGCTGACCGTTCTGCTCGCAGAGGACCCGGTCAACACCGGTCCGGACTTCGGCAAGGCCAGCCCCATCGGCCTGGTGATCGTCGTGTTGCTGCTGATCGCGGTCCTGTTTCTGGGGTGGTCGTTGAGCAGACAGGTCAAGAAGGTGCCA
>NZ_JAFMJZ010000018.1 GCF_017853185.1 Mycolicibacterium sp. | reverse complement strand
CATCTGCAACCTCCACAGCTAGGAAATTGCATTGACCGTATGAATCCACCCGAGTAGAGGTCTGCAACGTTCCTCACTCAACGCGTGCGTGCTCATTTGCGACACACCGGTGTCACCACACCATTCACAGGCGTAACAACAGGCACACTGGTCACTACCAACTACCGCCGGGAGGGCGCCGTGTACCGAGTTTTTGAAGCGCTCGATGAACTGAGCGCCATCGTCGAAGAAGCCCGTGGTGTTCCGATGACGGCCGGCTGCGTGGTTCCGCGCGGCGACGTCCTGGAATTGATCGACGACATCAAGGACGCCATCCCAGGCGAGTTGGACGACGCGCAGGACGTGCTCGACGCCCGCGACACGGTGCTGCAGGAGGCCAAGGATCACGCCGACGCCACCGTCAACGGCGCCAGCACCGAGGCCGAGTCGCTGCTGAGCCATGCCCGCGCCGAGGCCGACCGGCTGCTGTCCGACGCCAAGTCGCAGGCCGACCGGATGGTGGCCGAGGCCCGTTCGCACAGCGAGCAGATGATGGGTGAGGCCCGCGATGAGGCCTCCCGCCTGGCCACCACCGCCAAGCGTGACTACGAGGCCGCCACCAGCCGGGCCAAGGCCGAGGCCGACCGCCTGGTCGAGAGCGGCAACATGTCCTACGAGAAGGCCGTCCAGGAAGGCATCAAGGAGCAGCAGCGCCTGGTCTCCCAGACCGAGGTGGTCCAGGCCGCCAACGCCGAGGCCACCCGCCTCATCGACACGGCCCACGCCGAGTCCGACCGGCTGCGCGGCGAGTGCGACATCTACGTCGACAACAAGCTGGCCCAGTTCGAGGACTACCTCAACGGCACCCTGCGCTCGGTCAGCCGCGGCCGGCATCAGCTGCGCACGGCGTCGGGCACCCACGACTACGTCCAGCACTGACCGTCTGATTGAGGCTCGTCGCTCCCCGTAGAATCCAGCCATGGCTGCCAGGGGATCGAAGTCTGCGGGATCGAAGTCTGCGGGATCGAAGTCGGCGGGATCCAAGTCTGCGAACGATCCCCGTTCGCCGTTGGTGTTCGACATCTCCCGGCTCGGCCGCCGTCCCGGATCCATGATGACGGTGCAGGAGACCGTGCCGTCTCCGGCGCGAATCGGGTTGGACCTCATCGCGATCCAGCCCGGCGATGACATCGACCTCGACCTGCGATTCGAGGCGGTCTCCGAAGGTGTGCTGGTGACCGGAACCGTGCGGGCGGACACCAGCGGTGAATGCTCACGCTGCCTCGATCCGGCCAGCGGTGACGTCGAGATCTATCTGACCGAACTTTTCGCCTACCCGGACAGCCTGACCGAATCGACCACCGAGGAAGACGAGGTCGGTCGCGTCATCGACCACACCGTGAACCTCGAGCAGCCGATCATCGACGCGGTCGGCCTGGCTCTGCCGTTGACGCCGCTGTGCGCCGAGGACTGCCCGGGACTGTGCCCGCAGTGCGGTGTTGCGCTGGCATCGGCCGAACCCGGCCATCAGCACGACCTGATCGACCCGCGCTGGGCCAAGCTGGCGAACATGCTGCCGCCCGACCGGGAGACCCCTGCGCCATGACCGCGTCGAGGCAGAACCTGCTCGACGCGCTCGGCGTCGAGTTGCCCGGGGACGCGCTCACCCTGGCCCTGACCCACCGCAGTTACGCCTACGAGCACGGCGGCCTGCCCACCAATGAGCGACTGGAGTTGCTCGGCGACGCGGTGCTCGGCCTGGTGATCGTCGAGGAACTGTTCCGCCGGCACCCGGAGAACTCCGAGGGCGATCTGGCCAAGCTGCGCAACAGCATCGTCAACAGCCAGGCGCTGGCCGGGGTGGCCCGCGGGCTGACCGACGACGGCCTGGGCGAGTACCTGCTGCTCGGCCGCGGCGAGATCCAGACCGGCGGGCACGCCAAGGCCAGCATCCTGGCCGACACCCTGGAGTCGCTGATCGGGGCGATCTACCTGCAGCACGGCCTGACCGGCGCGCGGTCGGTGATCCTGCGACTGTTCGCCGATCTGCTGGAGACCGCGCCGACGCTCGGTGCGGCGCTGGAGTGGAAGTCGAGCCTGCAGGAACTGACCTCGGCCCGCGGGCTGGGGGTGCCGCGCTACGAGGTGAGCGCCGACGGCCCCGACCACGACCGCCGATTCGCCGCGGTGGTCTACGTCGGCGGTGAGGCCTGCGGCCATGGCGAGGGCAAGTCGAAGAAGGCCGCCGAGACCGACGCCGCGGCGCAGGCCTGGACCGCCCTGGACGCCGAACAGTTGGATGCCTGAGCTACCCGAAGTCGAGGTGGTGCGGCGCGGATTGCAGGCGCATATCGCCGGCAAGACGATCACCGGGATTCAGGTGCACCACCCGCGTGCGGTGCGCCGCCATGAGGCGGGCGCCGCAGACCTGACCGCACGGCTGCTCGGCGCCCGGATCGACGGCACCGACCGGCGGGGCAAGTACCTGTGGCTGACGCTGTCCGACGACACCGCACTCGTCGTGCATCTCGGGATGAGTGGGCAGATGTTGCTCGGCCCGATCACCCGCACCGAGCATCTGCGGATCGGCGCGATGCTCGACGACGGCACCGCGTTGAGTTTCGTCGATCAACGCACCTTCGGCGGCTGGCAGCTGGCCGACCTGGCGACCGTCGACGGCGCCCGGTTGCCCGAGCCCGTCGCGCACATCGCCCGCGATCCGCTGGACCCGCTCTTCGACCGCGATGCGGTGGTGAATGTGTTGCGCCGCAAGCATTCCGAGATCAAGCGCCAGCTGCTCGACCAGACCGTGGTGTCCGGGATCGGCAACATCTACGCCGACGAGGCGCTGTGGCGCGCCGGTGTCAACGGGGCGCGGGTTGCCGAGAAGCTCACCCGCAAGCAACTGGGCGAGGTGCTCGACTGCGCGGCCGAGGTGATGCGCGAGGCGCTCCGCGAGGGCGGCACATCCTTCGACTCGCTCTACGTCAACGTCAACGGGCAGTCCGGCTACTTCGACCGCTCGCTGAACGTCTACGGCCGCGAGGATCAGGCGTGCAGGCGCTGCGGCGCGGTGATCCGCCGGGAGAAGTTCATGAACCGGTCCTCGTTCTACTGCCCGGTGTGCCAGCCGCGGCCGCGCGGTAATCTGCGCCGATGAGTGATCAGCCGACCGAACTGTGGGTGGAACGTACCGGCATCCGCCGTTACACCGGCCGCAGTAGCCGGGGCGCGGAGGTGCTGATCGGTTCGGTGACCGACGACGGTGTGTTCACGCCGGGGGAGTTGCTCAAGATCGCATTGGCCGGATGCAGCGGACTGTCCAGCGATCAGCCGTTGCGCCGCCGCCTCGGCGACGACTACCCGGCCGTCATCCGGGTCTCCGGCGACGCCGACCGCGACGCGGAGCGCTACCCGCTGCTGCAGGAGCGCCTCGAGATCGACCTGTCCGCGCTGACGCCTGAGGAACGCGAACGGCTGCTGCTGGTGGTCGAGCGGGCCATCGACCAGGTCTGCACCGTCGGCCGCACGCTGAAGTCCGGGACCGAGGTCACCGTGGAGATCGCCGACAAGCCGTCAGCCACGTGACCGATGTCCGGCTGACCGCCTGGGTGCACGGCTACGTGCAGGGCGTCGGCTTCCGGTGGTGGACCCGCTCCCGGGCCCTGGAACTGGGTCTGACCGGCTACGCGGCCAACCAGACCGACGGTCGGGTGCTGGTGGTGGCCCAGGGCCCGCGGGCCGGCTGCGAGCAGCTGCTGGCCCTGCTGCGCGGCGGTGAAACCCCCGGTCGGGTGGACAACGTCGTCTCCGACTACGCCGAGCCGGGTGAGCCGATGCAGGGGTTCCGCGAGCGCTGAGTAGGGTCTTTCGTCGTGTACCTCAAGAGTCTGACGCTGAAGGGCTTCAAGTCCTTCGCCTCGCCGACGACTCTGCGTTTCGAGCCCGGCATCACCTGTGTGGTCGGCCCCAACGGCTCCGGTAAGTCCAACGTCGTCGACGCCCTGACCTGGGTGATGGGCGAACAGGGCGCCAAGACCCTGCGCGGCGGCAAGATGGAGGACGTCATCTTCGCCGGCACCTCCTCGCGGGCCCCGCTGGGCCGCGCCGAGGTCACGCTGACCATCGACAACTCCGACGGCGCCCTGCCGATCGACTACTCCGAGGTGTCGATCACCCGCCGGATGTTCCGCGACGGCGCCGGCGAATACGAGATCAACGGCAACAGCTGCCGCCTGCTCGACATCCAGGAACTGCTGAGTGACTCCGGCATCGGCCGGGAGATGCACGTCATCGTCGGTCAGGGCCGGCTCTCCCAGATCCTCGAGTCGCGCCCGGAGGACCGCCGCGCCTTCATCGAGGAGGCCGCCGGCGTCCTCAAGCACCGCAAGCGCAAAGAGAAGGCGCTGCGCAAGCTCGACGCCACCTCGGCGAACCTGTCCCGGCTGACCGACCTGACCACCGAACTGCGCCGCCAGCTCAAGCCGCTGGGCCGGCAGGCCGAGATGGCCCGACGCGCCCAGACCATCCAGGCCGACCTGCGCGACGCCCGGCTGCGGCTGGCCGCCGACGACCTGGTGACCCGCCGCGCCGAGTACACCGGGGCCGACGACATCGAGACCTCGCTGCGCCGCGAGCACGACGAGGCCGCCGCCCGGCTGGCCCAGGCCGGAGAGCAACTGGCCGCCGACGAGGCCGCGGTGGCCTCGCTCTCGGAGCGCACCGACGCCGCCCAGCAGACCTGGTTCCGGCTCTCCGCACTGGCCGAGCGGGTCAGCGCGACCGTGCGCATCGCCAGCGAGCGCGCGCAGTACCTGGAGACCGAAACCGCCGCCAACACCGGACCGGACCCCGACGAACTCGACGTCCAGGCCGAGGAGGTCGCCGAGCAGGAGCGCCAGCTGGTGGCCGAACTGGCCGAGGCGCGCGCCCGGCTGGAGGCCACCCGCGCTGAGCTGACCGCCAAGGAGACCGCGGCGGCCGAATCCGAGCGCGCCCACATGGCGGCGGTGCGGGCCGAGGCCGACCGGCGCGAGGGCCTGGCCCGGCTGGCCGGTCAGGTCGAGACCGCCCGCGCCCGGGTGGAATCCATCGACGAAGGGGTCACCCGGCTCACCGCGGCCATCGAGGAGGCCGTCGGCCGCGTCCAGCAGACCCAGGCCGAGTTCGAGATCGTGCAGAGCAAGGTCGGTGAACTCGATCAGGGCGAGGTCGGACTCGACGAGCACCACGACCGCAGCATGACCGCGCTGCGTCAGGCCGACGCCCGGGTGGCCGAACTGCAGACCGCCGAGCGCGCCGCCGAACGGGAGGTCGCCTCGCTGCGGGCCCGGATCGAGGCGCTCGCCGTCGGCCTGGAACGCAAGGACGGCAACGCCTGGCTGGTCGAGAACCGCGGTGGCTCAGGGCTTCTCGGCAAGCTGGCCAATCTGGTCAAGGTCCGCTCCGGCTATGAGACCGCGCTGGCCGCGGTGCTCGGCGCCGCCGCCGACGCGGTGGCGGCCGACGGGTCGGGTTCGGCCCGCTCGGCGGTGCGGGCGCTCAAGGAGGCCGACGGCGGCCGGGCGGCGATCGTGCTGGCCGACTGGCCCGCTCCGTCTACCCACGATCTCGCTGCGCTGCCCTCCGGTGCGAGCTGGGCGGTCGAACTTGTCGAGGCCGAACCGCGGCTGCGCGGAGCGGTGGCGGCCATGCTGTCCGGGGTCGCCGTGGTCGACGACCTGGAAGCCGCCCTGGACCTGGTGTCCGGCCGTCCGGATCTGCGTGCCGCCACCACCGACGGCGATCTGGTGGGTGCCGGCTGGATCGACGGCGGCTCCGACCGCAAGCCCTCGACCCTTGAGATCACCGGCGCGATCGAGAAGGCCAAGGGTGAACTGGCCGCCGCCGAGGCCCAGGTCGAGGAACTCAATGCCGCGCTGGCCGGGGCGCTGGCCGAGCAGTCCAACCGGCAGGAGGCCGCCGAGGAGGCGCTGGCCGCCCTCAACGAGTCCGACGCCACCATCTCGGCGATCTACGAGCAGCTCGGCCGGCTCGGCCAGGACCTGCGCGTCGCCGAGGAGGAGTGGCGGCGGCTGGTGGCCCAGCGCGAGGAGCTGGAATCCGGCCGCGAGCAGACCGTCGAGGAACTGACCGGCCTCGAGGGCAGGCTGCACGCCGCGCAGGAGACGCACTCCGTCGTCGAGACGTCGCCGGGTGAGCGTCAGCAGATCCAGGCTGACGCCGAGGCCGCCCGTGCCGTCGAGGTGGAGGCCCGCCTGGCCGTGCGCACCGCCGAGGAGCGCGCGAATGCCGTTCGGGGACAAGCTGATTCGCTGCGCCGTGCGGCCGTCGCCGAGCGCGAGGCACGGGTGCGCGCACAGGCGGCCCGGGCCGCCCGCCAGCACGCCGCGGAGGTGGCTGCCGCGGTGGCCGAATCCGGGCGCAAGGTCGCCGGTCATCTCAGCAGCGTGGTGTCTGCGGCCTCGCGGGTGCGCGACCAGTTGGCCGCCGAGCGTCAGCAGCGCGCCGGCGGGATGACCGCGGTCCGCGAGGAGGTCACCGCGCTCAACGCCAGGATCGCCACGCTCACCGACTCGCTGCACCGCGACGAGGTCGCCAAGGCGCAGGCGACGCTGCGCATCGAGCAGCTTGAACAGACGGTGCTCGAGCAGTTCGGCATGGCCCCCGACGATCTGATCAACGAGTACGGCCCGCAGGTGGAACTGCCGCCCTCGGAACTGGAGATCGCCGAGTACGAGGCTGCCCGCGAGCAGGGCGAGCAGGTCAGCGCCCCGGCCCCGATGGTCTACGACCGGCCCACCCAGGAGCGTCGCGCCAAGCGCGCTGAGCGGGAACTGGCCGAACTCGGCCGGGTCAATCCGCTCGCACTCGAGGAGTTCGCCGCCCTGGAGGAGCGCTACAACTTCCTGTCGACCCAACTCGAGGACGTCAAGGCGGCCCGCAAGGACCTGCTCGACGTCGTCTCCGACGTCGACGCCCGGATCCTCGAGGTGTTCACCGAGGCCTACGCCGACGTGGAGCGCGAGTTCACCCAGGTGTTCGCAACGCTGTTCCCGGGTGGCGAGGGCCGGTTGTTGCTGACCGACCCCAACGACATGCTCACCACCGGTGTCGAGGTCGAGGCCCGCCCGCCGGGCAAGAAGGTCAAGCGGCTGTCGCTGCTCTCCGGTGGCGAGAAGTCGCTGACCGCGGTGGCCATGCTGGTGGCGATCTTCCGGGCCCGGCCTTCACCGTTCTACGTGATGGACGAGGTCGAGGCCGCACTCGACGATGCGAACATGCGCCGGCTGATCGGCCTGTTCGAGCAGCTGCGCTCGCAGTCCCAGCTGATCGTCATCACCCACCAGAAGCCGACGATGGAGATCGCCGACGCGCTCTACGGCGTCAGCATGCAGGGTGACGGCATCTCCGCGGTGATCTCCCAGCGGATGCGCGGGGAGAACCTGGCTTCTGCGTCTCCCGCCGGCTAGTCGCTGACGCCGATCCGGCGCAGTTCGTCGATCGAGGCAGCGCCGGCGCAGTGCAGGCACGTCCGCAGTTCCTCGATGAAGCCGCCGAGCACGTCGACGACCGCCGCCGAGGACTCGATCGCCGGGGCCAGCAGGGGCCGGGCCAGCGCCACCACGTCGGCGCCCAGGGCCAGCGCCTTGGCGGCGTCCATCCCGGTGCGGATCCCGCCGGAGGCCACCAGTGGCATCCCGGGCAGCGCCCTGCGGACCTCCATCAGGGCCTGCGCGGTCGGCACGCCCCAGTCGGCCACCGCCGGATAGCGCACCTCGCCGTAGCGGACCACCTGCTCCACCCGCGCCCACGAGGTGCCGCCGGCGCCGGCGACGTCGACCGCCGCGATCGGCAGACCGCGAAGGCGTTCGGCTGCCGCCGTGCCGATCCCGTGGCCGACCTCCTTGACCAGCACCGGGAACTCGAGGTCGGCGGCCAGCTTAGCCAACCGGTCCAGTGAGCCGCTGAAGTCGGTGTCACCGCCGTCCTGCATCGCCTCCTGTAACGGATTGGTATGCACCGCAAGGGCATTCGCACCGACCCGGCGTAGCGCGACGTCCAGCGCGGGGGTGATCTCCCCGGACACCTGGGCCAGTCCGATGTTGCCGATCAGCAGCACGTCGGGGGCCAGATCGCGGACCTCGAAACTTGCGGCCGCGGAATCGTTGTTCAGCATCACCCGCTGGGAACCGAGCATCATGCCGACCCCGAGCTTCTGGGCCGCGTCGGCCAGATTGCGGTTGATGGTGCGGGCCAGCTCCGCCCCGCCCGTCATGGCACCGATCAGGACCGGCGCCTGCAACGGCATGCCCAGGAACCGGGTGCCCAGGTCGACGGCGGTCAGGCTGGTCTGGGTCAGGGCGTTGTAGGGCAGTTCGAAGGCTTCGAAGCCGGTGGTGAGCCGGCCGTGGTTCACCGGTCCGGTCAGGCAGGCGTCGATGTGGCGGAGTTTGCGGGCACTGAGCCCGCCGCTGTCTGCGGTCATCGGATGCCCTGAACCGAGGGCCTCCAGTCCCGGAGGGACAATGATGTCGTGTCCCAGGGTCTCTGGATCGCCATCGCGGTCATCGCCGTCCTCGTCATCGTCGCACTCGTCACCGGGTCGTTGCTGTATCGGCGCCGCCAGGTCAGCCTGCGCGGCGAACCCGACGCCATCGAGGCTCCCACACCCGCGGACCGCTCCGGCGGCTACACCGCCTCCTCGGGCATAACCTTCACACAATCGTCAGGATCCGGCCTGCCGGGCGTCGGAGACGATGCCGCCCTGCCGCGAGATTCGGTCAAGCGGCCCATCGCGCAGGTACATCTTCCCGAGCCGTCGGTAGTCGACGAAGTCGCGGTCGTCGAGGCGGCAGTCGTTGATGAGGCGCCGGCCCCCGCGGAGGTCTCGGTTGTCGCGGAGGTCTCGGTTGTCGAAGAGATCGCCCCCACAGCCGGCCGGCTGGAACGCCTGCGCGGCCGGCTGGCCAAGTCGCAGAACGCCTTCGGGCGCAGCATGCTCGGCCTGCTCGGCGGCGGCGACCTCGACGAGGCCTCCTGGGAGGAGGTCGAGGACACCCTGCTGATCGCCGACCTCGGGCCGACCGCGACCAACGCGGTCATCGGGCACCTGCGGGAGAAGATCGCCGCCGGCACCGTCACCAATGAAGCCCAGGCCCGCGCGGTGCTGCGCGAGGTTCTCATCGAGCAGCTCAACCCGGGGATGGACCGCTCCATCAAGGCCCTGCCGCACGCCGAGAAGCCCTCGGTGCTGCTGGTGGTCGGCGTCAACGGGACCGGTAAGACCACCACGGTGGGCAAGCTGGCCCGGGTGCTGGTGGCCGACGGACGCCGGGTGGTGCTCGGCGCGGCCGACACCTTCCGCGCCGCTGCCGCCGATCAGCTGCAGAGCTGGGCCTCCCGGGTCGGCGCCGAAGTGGTCCGCGGGGCCGAGGGCGCCGATCCGGCGTCGGTGGCATTCGACGCGGTCGACAAGGGCATCGAGGCCGGCGCTGACGTCGTCGTCATCGACACCGCCGGACGCCTGCACACCAAGACCGGTCTGATGGACGAACTCGGCAAGGTCAAGCGCGTCGTCGAGAAGCGCGCCGCCGTCGACGAGGTGCTGCTGGTGCTCGACGCCACCATCGGTCAGAACGGACTGGCTCAGGCCAAGGTGTTCGCCGACGTCGTCGATATCACCGGCGTCGCTCTGACCAAGCTGGACGGAACCGCCAAGGGCGGCATCGTCTTCCGGGTTCAGCAGGAACTCGGAGTGCCGGTCAAGCTCGTCGGGCTCGGTGAGGGGCCCGACGACCTGGCCCCGTTCGAGCCCGCCGCATTCGTGGACGCCCTGCTCGGCTAGGGCGTTTACACGAGCGAAACCTGATTCGCCGATCCGTTCACATCAGCGAAACGCCAAGGCAGTCCAGCGGATACAACCACTGCGCATTGTCGTCCCTAAGTCTCGGTGCTCGACCGTGACCAATAAGGAGGGACTGCGAGGTGGATGGATTCCCCATAATGGGACAACCGGACAGCGGCGACACCGCGTGGATGCTGGCAAGCGCCGCGCTCGTTCTGCTGATGACGCCGGGCCTGGCGTTCTTCTACGGCGGCATGGTGCGCGCCCGTGGCGTGCTCAACATGATCATGATGAGCATCAGCGCCATGGGTGTCATCACGGTGCTGTGGGTGCTGTACGGCTACTCGATGGCCTTCGGTACCGACAAGGGCGGAGTCGTAGGCGATCCGGGCCAGTACTTCGGGCTGAAGGGCCTCGTCGGCGGAACGTATCTGCAGGCGACTGCGGATGCCCCGGCGGTGTCGATTCCGCTGGCCGGAACGATCCCTCAGACGGTGTTCGTGGCGTTCCAATTGATGTTCGCGATCATCACCGTCGCGCTGATCTCCGGCGCGGTGGCCGACCGCCTCAAGTTCGGCGCCTGGCTGGCGTTCGCCGGATTGTGGGCCACCTTCGTGTACTTCCCGGTGGCGCACTGGGTGTTCGCCTTCGACGGCGTCACGGGTGAGAAGGGCGGTTGGATCGCCACCAAGCTCAAGGCGATCGACTTCGCCGGCGGCACCGCGGTGCACATCAACGCCGGCATCGCCGGTCTGGTGCTGGCCCTCATCCTGGGCAAGCGGTTGGGCTGGCCGACCACCCCGATGCGGCCGCACAACCTGCCGTTCGTCATGCTCGGCGCCGGCCTGCTGTGGTTCGGCTGGTACGGGTTCAACGCCGGTTCGGCAGTGGGATCGAACGGAATCGCCGGTGCGACCTTCGTCACAACGACGGTCGCCACCGCGGCGGCGATGCTGGGCTGGTTGCTCACCGAGAAGATCCGCGACGGCCACGCCACCTCCCTCGGTGCGGCCTCGGGCATCGTGGCCGGCCTGGTGGCCATCACTCCGGCCTGCTCGTCGGTGAACGTGGTCGGCGCGCTGGCCATCGGCGCCGGAGCAGGCATCCTGTGTGCGCTGGCGGTGGGCCTGAAGTACAAGTTCGGGTTCGACGACTCGCTCGACGTGGTCGGCGTGCACCTGGTGGGCGGTCTGTTCGGCACGCTGATGATCGGACTGGTCGCCACCAAGGAGGCGCCGGCGGCGGTGTCCGGCCTGTTTTACGGCGGCGGCACCGAACAGTTGTGGCGACAGGCCGTGGGTGCCTTCGCTGTTCTGGGGTACTCGGCGGTCGTCACCGCTATCTTGGCCTTGCTCCTGAAATTCACCATCGGACTGCGGCTTGACCGCGAAGACGAGGCGGGCGGCATCGACGAAGCGCAGCACGCGGAGACCGCGTACGACTTTGCAGTTGCCAACACCGGTTCCGTTTTCTCTCGGACAAGCGCGGAGGTTTAAGGGATATGAAGCTGATCACTGCGATCATCAAGCCGTTCACTCTTGAGGACGTCAAGACCGGACTGGAAGAGCTCGGCGTTCTGGGTATGACGGTCAGCGAGGTCCAGGGCTACGGCCGTCAGAAGGGGCACACCGAGGTCTACCGCGGCGCTGAGTACTCGGTCGACTTCGTGCCCAAGGTCCGGGTCGAGGTCATCGTGGACGACGCCGCCGTGGACCGGGTCGTCGACACCATCGTGTCGGCAGCCCGCACCGGAAAGATCGGCGACGGGAAGGTCTGGGTCAGCCCGGTCGACACCATCGTCCGGGTCCGCACCGGTGAGCGGGGAACCGACGCGATCTGACGTCCGCTGCTGCCGAGTCGACACCCGAGGGGATATGAGATGACGAAGCAGACAGAAGGTTCGGTGGCGGGATCTGCGCATCCCGCCACCGACCTGGCGGCGGCCAGCCGGCAGCTGCTCAACGGAGATCACCGTCGTCTCGACGCGGCCGCCCTTCGTGAGGCACTGCTGGACCTGCACGAACTGTGGCTGACCACCAAGGCGGCCGAGCTGGGCATCGCCGAAGGCAGCGGCTACGCGCTGGTGGCGACCGGGGGACTGGGGCGCAGGGAGTTCGTGCCCTACTCCGATCTCGATCTCATGCTGCTGCATGACAACAAGTCGGAGGAGGCGGTGAGCGCGCTCGCCGAATCGCTCTGGTATCCGTTGTGGGACGCCAACATTCGGCTCGACCACAGCGTCCGAACGGTCAAGGAGGCGCTGCAGGTCGCCGGCTCCGATGTGGCAGCCGGGATGGGAATGCTGGAGGCCCGGCACATCGCCGGCGACAGCGACCTGTCCGCGCAACTGATCGGCGGGGCCCGCCGCCAGTGGCGCACCGGCATCGCCTCGCGTTTCGAAGAGGTGGTGGAACACAATCGGGCGCGCTGGCAGCGCAGTGGGCAGATCGCCCACCGTGCCGAACCCGACCTCAAGAACGGGATGGGCGGACTGCGTGACATCCAGTTGCTCAATGCGCTGGCGATCGCTCAACTCGCCGACGTCTATCCGAGCATGGCGCCGGATTCGCCGGCCGGGTCTCTGGGGGCCGCCCATCTGGCGCTGCTCAACGTCCGCACCGAATTGCACCGGGTGTCCAAGCGTGGACGCGACCAACTGCAGGCGCAGTTCGCCGACGAGGTGGGTGCGGCACTGCGCATCGGTGACCGGTTCGATCTGGCCCGGATGCTGTCCGACTCGGCCCGCACCATCAGTTACTACGTCGAGGCAGGATTACGCACGGCCGCCAATGCGCTGCCCCGGCGCGGGCTGTCCGCACTGCGCCGGCCGGTCCGCCGCCCGATCGACGAAGGTGTCGTCGAGCAGTCCGGTGAGGTGGTGCTGGCCCGCGACGCCCGGCCACAACGCGATCCGGGCCTGACCCTGCGGGTGGCCGCCGCGTCGGCGAGCACCGGCATCCCGATCGCCGCCTCGACGCTGGGCCGCCTCGGCGACACCGCGCCGGAGATGCGCACGCCGTGGCCGCGCGATGCGCTCGAAGACCTGCTGGTGCTGCTGAGCTCCGGGCCCACCGCGGTGACCACCATCGAGGCGTTGGACCGCACCGGGCTGTGGGGACGGATCTTCCCCGAGTGGGGCGCCGTTCGGGATCTGCCGCCGCGCGATCCGGTGCACACCTGGACCGTCGATCGCCATCTGGTCGAAACGGTCTCCCGGGCAAGCGCATTCACCACCCGCGTCTCCCGGCCGGACCTTCTGGTCCTCGGTGCGCTGCTGCACGACATCGGCAAGGGCCGCGGTGCGGACCACAGCGAGATCGGCGCTGAACTCGCCGAACAGATCGGCACCCGAATCGGGATGTGGCCGTCGGACATCAGGATCCTCTCGGCGATGGTGCGTCATCACCTGCTGTTGCCACTGGCGGCGACCCGGCGCGATCTGCAGGACCCGGCCGTCATCAACGAGGTGGTGGAGAAACTCGGCGGCGATCCGGTCCTGCTGGACTTGCTGGCCGCTCTCGCCGAGGCGGACTCGCTGGCCACCGGTCCTGGGGTGTGGGGCGACTGGAAGTCGGCCCTGATCGGTGACCTGGTGCGCCGCTGCCGCCTGCTGATGGGCGGGGAGCCGGATCTCGAGCCCGAACCCATTGCGGCCGAACTGCTTTCGGTGGCCGGTGACGGCGGGGTGCACGTTGAGATGAAGTCAGGGGAGGTGCCGCACACCGTCGAGATCACCATGATCGCTCCCGATCGCCGTGGTCTGCTGTCCAAGGCTGCCGGAGTGCTGGCGCTGAACTCGCTGTCGGTGCACTCGGCCTCGGTGAACTCCGTACCTCTTCCCGGCGGGGCTTCGGCGATCAACACCTTCGTGGTCTCGCCCCAGTTCGGCGATCCGCCGGCGGTGGAGTTGCTGCGCCAGCAGTTCATCCAGGCTCTCGGCGGCGGGTTGGACGTGCTGGGGGCGCTGGCCAAGCGTGACCGGGAGGCCGCCCAGCACGGTATCGGCCGCGTCGGCGAGCACAATCCGGCGGTGCCGGTCGCCCCGGCGGCGCCCCCGCTGATCCGCTGGCACGACGCGTCGACGCCGGACCGTCGGCTCGTCGAGGTGCGGGCCAACGACCGTGCGGGCCTGCTGGCGATCCTCACCGCGGTGTTCGAACGGGCCGGGGTCGACATCGACTGGGCCAAGATCACCACCCTGGGGGCGGCCGTGATCGACGTCTTCGCCATCTCGGCGCCGGCCTCCGATGAGGCCCGCGATGCGCTGGAACGCGATCTGTACGCGGTGCTGCCCACGCCGCCGCCTGCCCCGCCGGTGGTGGAGGCCAGCTGAGCCGACCTGGCCGCTAGGCTGGCCCTCGTGTTCGAATCCCTCTCCGACCGGTTGACCGGTGCGCTGGCCGGCCTGCGTGGCAAGGGCCGGCTCACCGACGCCGACATTGACGCGACCGCCCGCGAGATCCGGCTGGCCCTGCTCGAGGCGGACGTCTCGCTGCCGGTGGCGCGGGATTTCATCAACCGCATCAAGGAGCGGTCCAAGGGCGCGGAGGTCTCCGGCGCGCTCAACCCCGCCCAGCAGGTCGTCAAGATCGTCAACGACGAACTCGTCGGCATCCTCGGCGGCGAGACCCGGCAGCTGTCCTTCGCCAAGACCCCGCCGACGGTCATCATGCTGGCCGGCCTGCAGGGCGCCGGTAAGACCACCCTGGCGGGCAAGCTCGCCAAGTGGCTCAAGGGCCAGGGCCACACCCCGCTGCTGGTGGCCTGCGACCTGCAGCGCCCGGGTGCCGTCTCCCAGCTCAAGATCGTCGGTGAGCGGGCCGGCGTCAGCGTCTTCGCCCCGCATCCGGGTACCGCCGAAGGGTCGCACGACTCACCGCCGGGGGACCCGGTCTCCGTCGCGGCCGCCGGTCTGGCCGAGGCCAAGGCCAAGCACTTCGACGTCGTGATCGTCGACACCGCCGGCCGCCTCGGCATCGACGAGGAGTTGATGGCCCAGGCCGCCGCGATCCGCGACGCCGTGTCGCCCGACGAGACGCTGTTCGTCCTCGACGCGATGATCGGCCAGGACGCCGTCGCCACCGCCGAGGCGTTCGGCGCGGGCGTCGGCTTCACCGGCGTGGTGCTGACCAAACTCGACGGCGACGCCCGTGGTGGCGCGGCGTTGTCGGTCCGCGAGATCACCGGGGTGCCGATCCTGTTCGCCTCCACCGGCGAGAAACTCGAGGACTTCGACGTCTTCCATCCCGACCGGATGGCCAGCCGGATCCTCGGCATGGGCGATCTGCTCTCACTCATCGAGCAGGCCGAGCAGGTCTTCGACGCCCAGAAGGCCGAGGAGGCCGCCGCCAAGATCAGCTCCGGCGAGCTCACGCTGGAGGACTTCCTCGATCAGATGCTGGCGATCCGCAAGATGGGACCGATCGGCAACCTGCTGGGCATGCTGCCCGGCGCGGCCGGCATGAAGGACGCCCTGGCCGCCGTCGACGACAGCCACCTCGACCGGCTGCAGGCCATCATCCGCGGCATGACGCCCGAGGAGCGGGCCGATCCGAAGATCATCAACGCCTCCCGCCGGCTGCGCATCGCCAACGGCTCCGGTGTCTCGGTCTCCGAGGTCAACAACCTCGTCGACCGGTTCTTCGAAGCGCGAAAGATGATGTCGCAGATGGCCGGGATGATGGGGATGGGCGGTCTCACCCGCCGGTCCTCCAAGAAGAACGCCAAGGGCAAGAAGGGTAAGAAGGGCGGCCGTGGGCCGACTCCTCCGAAGGCCCGCAATCCGCTGTTCGGCGGTGGTATGCCGGACGGGTTCCCGGATCTCTCGCAGCTTCCCGAGGGCCTCAACGAACTGCCGCCCGGTCTGGCCGGCTTCGATCTGTCCAAGCTGAAGTTCCCCGGCAAGAACTGATGTTGCACGTCCGCGGCCGCGGGCTTCCCGATGGTGAGCCCGTCGAGTGGTGGATCGCCGACGGTGTGTTGCGGGCAGAACCCGTTCGTGGCGCATCGACCGTCTTCGACGGGGGCTGGATCATCCCCGGACTGGTCGACGCGCACTGCCACGTCGGCCTCGGACCGCACGGCGCCATCGAGTTCGATGAGGCCATCGCCCAGGCTGAGCAGGAGCGCTCCGCCGGTGCGCTGCTGCTGCGGGACTGCGGGTCACCGGTCGACACCCGTCCGCTCGACGATCACCACGATCTGCCCCAGATCATCAGGGCCGGAAGGCATTTGGCGCGACCGAAGCGCTACGTCCAGGGTTACGCCATCGAACTCGAAGACGAGTGGCAACTTCCCGATGCGCTGGCCGAGCAGGCCCGCCGGGGCGACGGCTGGGTGAAACTCGTCGGCGACTGGATCGACCGGTCGGTGGGGGATCTGGCGCCGTTGTGGTCCGACGACGTGCTCGTCGCGGCCATCGCGGCCGCGCACGCGGAGGGTGCCCGGGTGACCGCGCATGTGTTCGGCGAGGATGCGTTGCCCGGGCTGATCAACGCCGGGATCGACTGCATCGAACACGGCACCGGCCTCACCGAGGACACCGTCGAGATGATGGTCGAGCACGGCACCGCGCTGGTGCCGACGCTGATCAACATCGACAACTTCCCGGACTTCGCTTCCGCCGCAGGGAAATACCCCGGCTATGCCACTCACATGCGCGAGCTCTACGCCGGCTGTCCATCCCGGATCGGCGCCGCCCGGGAAGCGGGCGTGCCGATCTACGCGGGCACCGACGCCGGCGGCAACATCGCCCATGGGCGGATCGCCGAGGAGGTGGCGGCGCTGGCCCGGATCGGGATGACGCCCACCGAAGCGCTCGGCGCTGCCAGTTGGGATGCCCGAAAGTGGTTGGGGCGGCCGGCATTGGTCGACGGGGCGCCCGCGGACCTGCTGTGCTTCGCCTCGGACCCGCGCAGGCCCGAGGTGCTGTCCCGGCCGGACCGGGTGATCCTGCGGGGCGTGGTCTACGGATGAAGGTCATCGACCTGAGCCACCCCATCCGCGCCGGACTGATCACCTATCCCGGATTGCCCGCGCCGGTGATCACCCCCTTCCTCACCCGCGAGGATTCGCGCGAAAAGTACGCGCCGGGAACCGAGTTCGCGATGGACGTCATCACGATGATCGGCAACACCGGCACCTACCTCGACTCACCGTTCCACCGCTACGGCGACGGCGCCGATCTCGCCGGCCTGAATCTCGAAACGTTGGTGGGGCTACGCGCCGAGGTGTTCCATCTCACCGGTGGGTGGAGGCCGGACCGGCGGGGGATTGAGGTCGAGGCACTGTCGGGCCGCGACCTCCGGGGCGCCGCGGTGCTGCTGCACACCGGCTGGGACGAGCACTTCGGCACGCAGCGTTACGGAGTCGGGGCGCCGTTCCTGAGTGCGGAGGCGTCGGCGTATCTGATCGACGCCGGTGCGGTTCTGGTGGGCATCGACTCGGTCAATATCGACGACACCGAGTCCGGCGGTGAGCGCCCGGCGCACACCATGCTGCTCGGCGCCGGCGTTCACGTCGTCGAACACCTCACCAAACTCGAGGAACTGCCCTGCAGCGGTGCACGATTCACCGCGGCTCCGCCCGCGATCGAGGGCTTCGGCACCTTCCCGGTGCGGGCGTTCGCCCAGATCTGAGGCTGTCCAGCTTCCGGACTAGCTTTGGCTGAAGCCCCAGTCCAGCAGCGCGCGGCCCTGATCCCACAGATCGTCGCTGCCGTACATCATCACCGCGATCAGCCGTTTGCCGTCGCGCTGCGCCATCGCGACGTAGGTCTCCTGGGCGAGATTGGTGTAGCCGGTCTTACCGCCGATGAAGCCCGGGTAGCCATTCAGCAGCAGCGGATCGTGGCTGGCGATCGTCTTGAATCCGCCTGCGCCGTTGGGGAATTGGGCTGTCTGCTGGTGGATGATCTGACCGAAGAGCGGATAGTTCAACGCGGTCCGGTAGATCATGCCCAGATCGTGGGCGGTGGTCGTCGTCTCCCAACCCGGGCCGTCCAGGCCCGACGGCGACCCGGCGCGGGTGGCGACCGCGCCGATCTGCGCGGCCTTGGCGTTCATCTTCTGGATCGCGACCTGGTAACCGCCCAACATGTCGGCCAGGGCGTTGGCGGCGTCGTTGCCCGACACCATCAGCAGCGCGTCGAGCAACTGACGGGCGGTGTAGACCGCGCCGGGCTTGATGCCCACGCAGGTGCACTCGACGTCGGTGTTGGCCTGGGTCGCGCGCATGGCGGCATCAGGGTTCACCTGGTCCATCACGACCATCGCCAGCAGGGGTTTGATGGTGCTGGCCGGCGCGTGCTGGCCGTAGGCGTCCTTGGCGCCGAGGATGCGGCCGCTGACCAGGTCGGCGACCAGCCAGATCGGGGCGGGACCCTTGGGGGCGTTGACGGCAGCCTGGAGCTCGGGGTCGGCCACCGCGACGGGCGGGGACAGAGTTGTGAGCAGGCCGGCCACGAGGGTGACCGCCGCACGGCGTAACCACATGTTCGCCGAGGCTAGCGATCCGGGGTTTCGATGGGGTCTCGCCTTGGCGGCGAAACTTGTCAGAGGGGAATGGCATAGTCGAACACATGTTCGATGATGAGTTCCGGAACGTCGCGGACGCGGCGCTGATCGAGGCGATCAAGGCGGCTGCGGTCGCTGCTGCCGCCGCGACGGCGTTGGGCCTGGCCGCGGTTGCGGAACTGACGGCCCGGCGTTGCGGGGATGACGAACATGCGCATTGGGCGTGCGACGAATGGGACGCCGCGGCCGCTGAGGTCTCGGCCGCGTTGGGGATCAGTCATGGTCGGGCTTCCGGGCAGATGCATCTCGGCTTGTCGTTGCGGTACCGGTTGCCCAAGGTCGCGGCACTGTTCCTGGAAGGCGCGTTGTCGGCACGCGTTGCGGCGGCGATCGCCTGGCGGACCGACCTCGTTCAGGACGGTGCGGCCCTGGCCCTCATCGACTCCTCGATCGCCGAAAACGCCGGCGGCTGGGACGGGCTGTCCCAGCACAAGTTGGAGCAGGCGGTCGACGTGTGGGTCGATCGTCATGACCCGGGTGCGTTGCGGCGTACGCAGGCGAGCGCGCGCAGTCGGGACGTCACGATCGGCGGTCAGGATCCCGAGTCGGGCACCGCGGCGTTGTGGGGGCGTCTGCTGGCCACCGATGCCGCGGTGTTGGAGCGCAAGCTGACTCAGATGGCGCACCAGGTATGCGAGGACGATCCACGCACCATCGCCCAGCGCCGCGCCGATGCGCTCGGCTCGCTGGCAGCCGGTGTGCAGACGCTGGCCTGTCAGTGCGGCGGTCCGAACTGTTCTGCGCCCGATCCCCGGGCGTCCGGTGTGGTCATCCACGTGCTGGCCGACTCCGAAGCCGTTGCGGCCCGGCCGGGTACAGCGGTCATCACCGGCGGCGGTGTGGTGCCGACGCCGCTGCTGGCCGAGTTGATCCGCGGCGGGGCGAAGATCCGGCACCTGCGCCGGCCACCGGCCGCCGCTGAGTCGAAGTACCGGCCGTCGACCGCACTCGATGAGTTCGTCCGGATGCGCGACATGACGTGTCGCTTCCCGAACTGCGACCGGCCGGCCGAGGCCTGTGACATCGACCATGCGGTGCCCTGGCCGGACGGGCCGACACATCCGTCGAACATGCGTTGTCTGTGTCGCAAACATCATTTGTTGAAAACGTTTTGGACCGGCTGGACGGACCGACAGTCCGCCGACGGCACCATCGTCTGGACCTCGCCGACCGGCCACACCTACACGACCCGTCCCGGCAGCCGGTTGCTGTTCCCGCGGTGGGATACCGCCACCGGGGAGGCCCCCAAGCTCCCGAAGTCTGCGCAGAGCGCCAACCGCGGCCTGATGATGCCGGCCCGCCGGCGCACCCGTTCCGCCGCCCGTGCCTACCGAATCCGATGCGAACGGTCGCTCAACGACGCCCACGTCGCAGCCCGAAACATGCCCCCGCCGTATTGACGTGATCGCGTGTAATGTCCGGGTCGACGTTTTCGTACTCGAATTTTGGGGAGACCATGGCATCTGTGACCTTGACCCGCCGCATCGCGTTCGTCGCCGGCGCAGCCGCGTTTATCGGAATGGGCGCGTTGACCGCCGGTTGCAGCTCCAGCACCAAGGAGTCCCCGGCGACCAGCACCGCGCCCTCGGCCTCGACCAGCGCGCCGGCGGTTTCGGAGACCGAGAAGGGCACCATCAAGCCCCTGCCGACCATCGAGGATCGCGGCGGCATGGACAACCACCCCTGCCCGCCGGGACACACCAAGTACAACGGCGTCTGCCAGTAGTCCCCAACACGGGGTCCGGCCCGCCACGACAAGGGGGGACGTGGCGGGCCGGACCGTGGTGGGAGCAGTTCAAAGTCGTGTCGACAAAACCCAGACCCCTCATTTATCCCGCCGCGGAAAACATACTGCGGGACCGCAACCTATGTGGTAAATCGCGTCAATTACAGCGCTGCGACGGAGTCTGAGCGGCTCTGCGCGAAACCCCAGTCCAGCAGGGTTGCGGCCTGATCCCAGTAGGTCGGGCCGCCTTCGCGCACCAGGCCGTACATCATCGCGATCACCAGGCGCCTGCCGTCGCGGTCGGCGGCGCCGACGAAGGTCTTGCGGGCGGCGTTGGTGAAACCGGTCTTGCCGCCGATCGCGCCCGGATAGCGCACCAGCAGTTCGTCCTGATTGATCAGCGGCCGCTCACCGTTGTCGGTGGGGAACATCGCGACCGGCGCGGCGGTGATCTGGGCGAACACCGGGTTGGCCATCGCCGCCCGGAAGATGGCGGCCAGATCGTGCGGCGTCGTCCATCCCGACCCGCCCGGACCGTCCAGGCCCGACGGGCTGGTGGCATGGGTGTTGCTCGCCCCGATGGCCGCCGCCTTGGCATTCATCTTGTCCACCGCGACGTCGTAACCACCCAGCATCTCGGCCAGGGTGTTGGCGGCGTCGTTGCCGGACACCAGCAGGGTGGCGTCGAGCAGTTGACGCGCCGTATAGGTGTGGCCGGCCTTGATCCCGGCGCAACTGCACTCGACGTGCGCATCGGCCGGGCTGGCAACCACGGTGGAGTCCAGGCTCAACTCGTCGAGGGCGGTCAGCGCGAGCAGCGTCTTGATGGTGCTGGCCGGGGGATGGGCCGCGTACATATCGCGGCCGGCGAGCACCTGGCCGCTGTCCATATCGGCCACGATCCAGGCCGCCGCGGGGCCTTCCGGGATGCTCACCGAGCCGATCGGCTGGATATTGGGCTCGATGCCGGGATCGGCACCGGCCGGGACTGCCAGCGCGATCAGGGTGACGGAGGCTGCAACGGCGGACAGCAGTCTTTCCATGGTCGAAGACCCTAACCTGGACTCATGCTCAGCCTGGCCGAAGTCTCCGACCGTCTCGAGATCCAGCAGTTGCTGGTGGACTATTCAACGGCGATCGACCAGCGCCGGTTCGACGACCTCGACCGGATCTTCACCCCGGACGCCTACATCGACTATCGCGTCATGGGCGGCATCGACGGCCGATACCCCGAGGTCAAGGCCTGGTTGGCGAAGGTCCTGCCGAACTTCCCGGCCTACGCCCACCTGATCGGCAACTTCGACATCCGGCTGTCCGGGGACACCGCGACCGGCCGGACCCTGTGTTTGAACCCGATGAAACTCACCGGCAGTGGAGATTCCGGCGACGGCCAGATCCTGTTCTGCGCGCTCTGGTACGACGACGAGTTCGTCCGGACCGCCGACGGCTGGCGGCTGACCAGGCGGGTCGAGGCCAAGTGCATGGACAAGCTGCTCTAGCCGGTCGATTAACGCCTGACGTGCCGCATCTGGCAGAATCGGCGGCTGGCCACGCGAGGCAAAACCGGATTCCGGCATCCCGCCGGTGATCGCTGAATTGCAGCGTGCGACTAGAGGAGTAGTTCATTCATGGCTGTCAAGATCAAGCTCACCCGTCTCGGCAAGATTCGCAATCCCCAGTACCGCATCGCCGTCGCTGACGCCCGCACCCGCCGGGAAGGTCGCGCCATCGAGGTCATCGGCCGGTACCACCCGAAGGAAGATCCCAGCCTGATCGAGATCGACTCCGAGCGCGCGCAATACTGGCTGTCCGTCGGCGCCCAGCCGACCGAGCCCGTCCTCAAGCTGCTGAAGATCACCGGTGACTGGCAGAAGTTCAAGGGCCTGCCCGGTACCGAGGGCACCCTGAAGGTTGCGGCGCCCAAGCCCAGCAAGCTCGACCTGTTCAACGCCGCGCTGGCCAACGCCGACGGTGCCCCGACCGGCGAGGCCACCCAGCTCAAGAAGCGCAAGGCCCCCACCAAGAAGACCGAGCAGGCCGAAGAGGCCCCCGCTGAAGAGGCTCCCGCCGCTGAGGCTCCCGCCGCTGAGGCTGCTGCAGAGGCTCCCGCCGCTGAGTCCACCGAGCCGGCCGCCGAGCCGGCTGCCGAGTCCACCGAAGAATGAGCGGCGTCGTCGTCGACGCCGTCGAACATCTGGTTCGGGGGATCGTCGACAACCCTGATGACGTCCGCGTCGACATGGTGACCAACCGCCGAGGCCGGACCGTCGAGGTGCACGTGCATCCCGAGGATCTCGGCAAGGTGATCGGTCGTGGCGGCCGCACCGCCACCGCCCTGCGGACCCTGGTCGCCGGTATCGGCGGGCGCGGTATCCGGGTCGACGTGGTGGACACCGACCAGTAGTGGAGCTGGTGGTCGGACGGATCGCCAAGGCGCACGGGATCACCGGTGAGCTCGTGGTCGAGGTTCGCACCGACGACCCCGACGAACGGTTCGCCGCCGGAAAAAGCCTGCGGCTCAAGCGTCCTCGTGGTGGTGCCGAAACGACGGTCGTCATCGAGTCGCTACGCCCGCACACCGGCCGGTTGCTGGTTCGACTGCGCGGAGTAGCCGATCGCGATGCGGCCGAAGCGCTGCGGGGTGCTCTGTTCGTCGTCGACTCCGCCGATCTTCCGCCCATCGAGGATCCCGACGAGTTCTACGACCATCAGCTTGAAGGCTTGGTCATGCGCACCGTCGATGGCCAGGCGGTCGGCACGGTGCTGGAAGTGCTGCACACCCCCGGCGGCGAATTGCTCTCGGTGCGGAGGGAATCCGGTGACGAACTGCTGGTTCCCTTCGTGAGTTCTATCGTCACCTCGGTGTCGCTGGCAGACGGGATCGTGGAGATCGACCCGCCGGAAGGACTACTGGATCTGGAATCGCTGTAGATGCGGATCGACGTCATCACGATCTTTCCCGACTATCTCGACCCGGTCCGGCAGTCGTTGCCCGGCAAGGCGATCGAGTCCGGGATCGTCGAATTCGCCGTTCACGACCTCCGGCGCTGGACCCATGATGTGCATCACTCAGTGGACGACGCGCCCTACGGCGGCGGTCCGGGAATGGTGATGAAGGCGCCGGTCTGGGGCGATGCACTCGACGAGATCTGCACTGCCGAAACGCTTCTGGTGATCCCGACCCCGGCGGGCCGGTTGTTCAGCCAGGCTGATGCGGAACAGTGGGCCGGGGAGCAGCACCTGGTGTTCGCCTGCGGCCGCTATGAGGGGATCGACCAGCGCGTCGCCGAGGACGCCGCCCGACGGATGCGGGTCGCGGAGGTCTCGATCGGCGACTACGTGCTGGCCGGCGGCGAGGTCGCGACCCTGGTGATGATCGAGGCGGTGATGCGGCTCATGCCGAACGTGCTCGGCAATCCGCTGTCGCACCAGGATGATTCGCACTCGACGGCCGGCCTGCTGGAGGGTCCGAGTTACACCCGTCCGCCGGTGTGGCGCGACCTCGAGGTTCCGCCGATCCTGCTGTCCGGCGACCATGGCAAGGTTGCGCAGTGGCGCCATGAGCAGTCAGTGCAGCGGACCCGGGAACGCAGACCGGATCTGTTGGGGGACAGCTAGATCCGGCCGTTCGGGAACATCGTCTTGAGCGCCTGCGTCACCGTGTTTCGGGCGGTCGCGTCGTCGACCGGCTGCATCGCCCCGACGGCGATCACGTAGCGGCGATCCGCACCGATCACGCCGGTGGACAGGTGCAGCCAGTTGGGTCCGTTCCAGCAGCACATCCAGCCCTGCTTCACGGCGACCGGTTCGTTGAACAGACCGTCGGGAATGCCGAACCGCTGCGGGTAGCCGTCGGCGCCCAGTGGCGAGGAGGCCGCCAGATTGGCCAGGATCATGTCGGCCTGCGCCCGCGGCAGTCCGCCGGAGCCGTCCAGCAGCATCGCGTAGTACCGCACCAGATCGGACGTGGTGCTCATGGTGTTCCACCAGTTGCCGTCGTAGGGCACTTTGGTGCTGGCCAGGTGATAGCGGGCGGCCACCCGGCCGATGATCGCGTTGCCACCGCCGCGGACCCAGAAGTCGTCGGCGGCCAGGTCGTCCGACGAGCGCAACATGCTTTCCAGCGCATGCTGGTCGGCGGGGCTGAGCGGCTGTTTGCGCTGCGCGGACTGATTCAGCAGGTCATCGGCGATGAACAGCTTGGTCACCGACGCCAGCGGGAAGGGCGCCTGATCACCGCTGGCCACGATCCGGCCGGTCTGCCGGTCCATCAGCGCCAGGCTGATGTCCGCGCCGTTGACCTGGGCCGCAGCGGTGGCCTTGGCGGCCAGGGCGTCGAAATTGATGGCCGGCTTGGCAGGCGGAGCCGCGGCGGCCGACAGGACCGGGGCCCCGCCGGGGGCCGCCAGCAACGGAGCCGGTTGCTGATGACCGCCGAAGAATCGCCCTCCCACCTGGGCTGACGACGCACCGAGCAGCAGCACTGCGACGCCGAAGAGCAATGCCGAGAGGAGCTTCGACCTGCGACGACGCATGTTCCCCCTCCTCGGCTCGTCGGGCAACCTGAATCAGATCGACCCAGGGTAGCGGTGCTCCAAGTAGACCGCACTGCCCCCCGAAATGGGTACACGGCGCTCCGGCGGGTCGTGCGATTTCGTCGCTCGCGACGCGTCTGGCACAATTAGGCGGTTGCCTGCGCGGGCTGGATCTTCACGGGTCCGGGCCTGCTGCGACAAACATCTGATCACCAGCTCGGCGATGTCAGGCCACCGCGTCAGGACGTCCGCCACAGCTCGACTGCAAGGAAGTGTCACCGAGATGAATACTCTCGACTTCGTCGACCAGGCGTCGCTGCGCGACGACATCCCGGAATTCGGACCCGGTGACACCATCAACGTGCACGTCAAGGTCATCGAGGGCAACAAGTCCCGCATCCAGGTCTTCAAGGGCGTCGTGCTGCGTCGCTCCGGCGGCGGCGTCCGGGAGACCTTCACCGTGCGCAAGGAGAGCTACGGCGTCGGCGTCGAGCGCACCTTCCCGGTGCACTCGCCCAACATCGACCACATCGAGGTCCTGACTCGCGGTGACGTTCGCCGGGCCAAGCTGTACTACCTGCGCGAACTGCGTGGCAAGAAGGCCAAGATCAAGGAGAAGCGCTGAGCTTCCGGGATCCGGGCAACCCGGATCCGGCCGACGAGCACTCCGTAGTCGAAGAGCGCGAGCCGGCACCGAAGAAGAAGTCCGCCCTGCGTGAGGGTGCGATTCTCGTCGGCATCGCAGTGGTCCTGTACTACGTGATGCTCACCTTCATCGCGCGTCCCTACCTGATTCCGTCCGAGTCGATGGAACCCACCCTGCACGGCTGCAAGGGCTGCGTCGGTGACCGCATCATGGTCGACAAGGTGACCTACCGGTTCGGCTCTCCGCAGCCCGGCGACGTGATCGTGTTCAAGGGCCCGCCGAACTGGAACGTCAGCTACAAGTCGATCCGCTCGCAGAACCCGGCGATCCGGGCCGTGCAGAATGCTCTCTCCTTCGTCGGCTTCGTCCCCCCGGACGAGAACGATCTGGTCAAGAGGGTCATCGCCACTGGCGGCCAGACCATCCAGTGCCGGGCTGACACCGGGCTGACGGTGGACGGCAAGGAACTCCAGGAGCCCTACCTCGACAAGACCACGATGATGGCCGACCCGGTCGTCTACCCGTGCCTGGGCAACGAGTTCGGCCCGGTGACGGTGCCGGAGGGCCGGCTGTGGGTGATGGGCGACAACCGCACCCATTCGGCCGACTCGCGGGCGCACTGCACCAGCACCCCGGCCGAGGCCCAGAAGGGCGTCCTGTGCACCGGTGATCCGTCGACGGGCACGGTCCCGGTGGACGACGTCATCGGCAAGGCCCGGTTCATCGCCTGGCCGCCGGCCCGTTGGGGTGGTGTTTCGTCTTACGACCCCCAGGTCGACCACCAGCAGGGTTGATGATGTGGCCGCCGCGCACAGTCATCCGGCGCTCCTCGGGGCTGCGGACGCTGGAGTCGGCGCTGTACCGCAACGGTCTGGGCCCGGTGGCCGGCGTCGACGAGGTGGGACGTGGCGCCTGTGCCGGCCCCCTGGTCATCGCGGCGTGCGTGCTGGGACCGAACCGGTTTGATTCCCTGGCCGCCCTCGACGATTCGAAGAAGCTGACCGCCAAGGCCCGTGAGGAACTGTTTCCCCTGATCCGCCGCTACGCGGTGGCCTACCACGTGGTGCTGATCCCGGCCGCCGAGGTGGACCGCTACGGTGTGCACGCGGCCAATATCGAGGGGATGCGGCGCGCGGTCGCCGGCCTGTCGTTGCGGCCCGGCTACGTGCTCTCCGACGGCTTCCGGGTACCCGGGCTGCCGGTGCCGTCGCTGCCGGTGGTCAGCGGGGACGCGGCGGCGGCCTGCATCGCCGCGGCCAGCGTGCTGGCCAAAGTCACCCGGGACCGGCTGATGATCGCGATGGAGGACGAACACCCTGGTTACGGCTTCGCCGAGCACAAGGGTTACAGCACCGCGGCCCATACCGCGGCGCTGGCCGAACGGGGACCGTGTGCCCAACACCGGCAATCGTTCATCAACGTCCGGCGGGTGACGGAGTTCGCGGTGCGACATGATGGTGGTACCCCGTTTGATACGGCCCGGACAGAAGGACAGCTGAGCTGATGAGTGCCGAAGATCTCGAGAAGTACGAAACCGAGATGGAGCTGTCGCTGTACCGCGAGTACAAGGACATCGTCGCGCAGTTCAGCTACGTCGTGGAGACCGAGCGCCGGTTCTACCTGGCCAACAGTGTCGAGTTGGTGCCCCGCAACGCCGACGGCGAGGTCTACTTCGAGTTGCGGCTGGCCGACGCCTGGGTGTGGGACATGTACCGCCCGGCCCGGTTCGTCAAGCAGGTCAGGGTGATCACCTTCAAGGACGTCAACATCGAAGAGGTCGAGAAGCCGGAGCTGCGCCTGCCGGAGTAGCCGGCTGTGCATCGTTGAGGCGCTGGGGATAACCCGGGCCTGTCGTCGCGGTGGTGTCGCGTTCCGTCACCGTCCCGACTGACGCTGGCGGCATGACAACATTCAGCCGCAACGAAATCGGCGCGCTGGGGGAGCAGGTCGCCGTCGACCACCTCTGCGGACTCGGCTTGGCGATCCTGGCGCGCAACTGGCGCTGCCGCTACGGCGAACTCGACGTGATCGCCGCCGACGGCTCCGACACTCTCGTCTTCGTCGAAGTGAAGACCCGCACCGGCGACGGCTTCGGTGGAGTCGAGCAGGCCGTCACACCGGCGAAGGTACGACGGCTGCGCCGGCTGGCCGGGCTGTGGCTGGCCGGACAGGATCAGCGCTGGGCGCAGATCCGCCTCGATGTGGTCGGGGTGCGCATCGGACGCTCGCGCGAACCCGAGTTGCTGCATATCCGGGGGATCGGCTGATGGCCGGGGTGCTCTGATGGCACTGGGCCGGGCGTTCTCAGTCGCGGTGCGAGGACTGGACGGCGACATCGTCGAGATCGAAGCCGACATCACCTCCGGGTTGCCCGGTGTGCATCTGGTCGGCCTGCCCGACGCCGCCCTGCAGGAGTCCCGCGACCGGGTCCGGGCGGCCATCACCAACTGCGGCAAGGACTGGCCGATGCAGCGGCTCACGCTGGCGCTGTCCCCGGCGACGCTGCCCAAGACCGGCTCCCTGTACGACATCGCCCTGGCCTCGGCGATCCTCGCGGCGGGCCGGCGCACACCGTGGCACCGGCTGGAGAAGACGGTGCTGCTGGGTGAACTCGCACTCGACGGCAGGGTGCGCCCGGTCAATGGTGTACTGCCCGCGGTGCTGGCCGCCAAGACTCAGGGCTGGCCGTCGGTCATCGTCCCGGTGGACAACCTCGCCGAGGCCAGCCTCGTCGACGGGATCGAGGTGTTCGGGGTTCGCACGCTGCGCGGCCTGCTGCACTGGCTGGACGCGGGCACCGGTCTCGACGGCCGGGTCGATCTACCGCCACCGGCCGAGGAGCAGACGGCGGATCTGGCCGACGTGCTGGGCCAGAGCCAGGCCCGCTTCGCCGTCGAGGTGGCCGCCGCGGGCGCCCATCACATCATGCTCACCGGACCGCCCGGAGTCGGGAAAACAATGCTGGCGCAACGACTTCCGGGTCTGCTGCCCGATCTCATCGAGAGCGAGGCACTGGAGGTTACCGCCATCCACTCGGTGGCCGGCACGCTCTCCCCGCAGACTCCGCTCATCACCCGGCCGCCGTTCATCGCCCCACATCACTCATCCAGCGTGGCCGCACTGGTGGGTGGCGGTTCGGGGATGGCCAGGCCGGGGGCGGTCAGCAGAGCGCACCGCGGGGTGCTCTTCCTCGATGAGTGCGCCGAGATGGGAACCAGCGCACTGGAAGCCCTTCGAACGCCTCTGGAGGACGGCGAGATCCGGATCGCCCGCCGCGACGGGGTGGCCCGCTACCCGGCGCGCTTCCAGTTGGTGCTCGCCGCCAACCCGTGCCCGTGCGCGCCGACCGACCCGCGGGACTGCGTCTGTTCGCCACCGCAACGGCGCCGCTACATGGGCAAGCTGTCCGGTCCGTTACTCGACCGGGTCGACCTCAGGGTGCAGATGCACACGGCTCGCTCCGGAGCCTTCGCGCCGGAGGCCTCGGAATCCAGTGCGCAGGTGCGGGCCCGGGTGGCCAACGCCCGGGCGGCCGCCGCCGACCGTTGGCGCCCATACGACTTCACCACCAACGCCGAGGTCAGCGGATCGGTGCTGCGCCGGTACTTTCGTCTCGACACCGCCACGATGGCGCCGCTGAGAAAGGCACTGGACCGCGGGATCATCAGCATCCGCGGCCTCGACCGATCGCTGCGAATGGCGTGGACGCTGGCCGATCTGGGCGGCCGCACGGTGCCCGGTGTCGACGACGTGGCCATCGCGTTGAGCTTCCGGCAGACCGGGATCACGCCATGACCGACCGGGTTTCCGTGGATGGGGCCCGCCTGCGGGCCTGGGCCTATCTGTCCCGCGTCGCCGAGGCGCCCTGCGCCGAACTCGCCGCCCTGGTGAACCAGGCCGGTCCCGAGGAGGCCGCGCAGCGGATCCGTCGCGGCGACGTCGCACCCGAGCTGGCGCGCCGAACCGAGGGGCGGCGCGATCTGGACTGTGCCGCTGAGGATCTCGAGCTGCTGCACCGTAGGGGCGGGCGGCTGATCACCGCCGACGATGACGAATGGCCGCTGCTGGCTTTCACCTCCTTCGGTGGGGTTCCGGTGCGCGACAAGCCCCAGGGCCGGCCTCCGCTGGCGTTGTGGGCCATCGGTCCGGCCAGGCTGGACGAGGTCACCGAACGGGCAGCCGCGATCGTCGGGACCCGGGCAGCGACCGCCTACGGTGACCACATGGCCGCCGAGTTGTCGGCCGGACTGGTCGAACGCGACGTAGTCGTGGTCTCCGGCGGCGCGTACGGCATCGATGGGACCGCACACCGCGCGACCCTGGCCGCCGAGGGGCTGACGGTGGCGGTGCTGGCCGGGGGAGTCGACGTGCTCTACCCGGCCGGCCATTCCGCACTGCTGCACCGGATCAGCCGCGAGGGACTACTGCTCAGCGAGTATCCGCCGGGCATCCGGCCGGCCCGGTACCGGTTCCTCACCCGCAACCGGTTGGTGGCCGCACTCTCCTCGGCGACCGTGGTGGTCGAGGCCGGTCTTCGCAGCGGTGCGGCCAGCACGGCGGCCTGGGCTCGAGGCCTCGGCCGGGTGGTGTGCGCGGTGCCCGGCCCGGTCACCTCGACGGCCTCGGCAGGCTGCCACGCACTGATCCGCTCGGGTGCCGAACTGGTCACCCGCGCCGACGAGATCGTCGAAATCATCGGCCACGCAGGGGAGTTCGCCGACGAACAGCCGCGCCCGAGCACTCCGCTGGACGGGCTGAGCGAGACCGAACTCACCGTGTACGAGGCGCTGCCCGGTCGTGGAGCACGCACGCCCGACCAGATCGCTGTCGCGGCAGGGCTGCCGCCCACCAGCGTCCTGGGTCCGCTGGCGATGCTGGAGATCGCCGGCCTCATCGAATGTCAGGAGGGGAGGTGGCGGCTGGCGCGTGACCGTACCTAGCTTGCCCCCGAATGTTCCGGATTGAAGATGTCCTCGAACTGCGCCTGGCGTCTGGTCACGTGGTGCATCCGCTCGGAATACGACGGGCGTGAGCGCACCTTCAGCGGCCACCAGAACCACGGGCCGAGGATGGCCGCGATCGAAGGGGTCATCAGCGAGCGCACGATCAGGGTGTCGAGCAGTAGGCCGATACCGATCGTCATACCGCCTTGGCCGACGTTGAACAGATCGCCGGAGATCATCGACCCCATGGTGAATGCGAACACCAGGCCGGCCGCGGTGACCACGGTGCCGGTGCTGCCCATCGAGCGAATGATGCCGGTGTTGATGCCGGCGCCGATCTCCTCCTTGAACCGGGACACCAGCAGCAGGTTGTAGTCCGACCCCACGGCCATCAGGATGATCACCGCGAACGCCAGCACGATCCAGTTCAGTTCGACGCCGACGATGCGCTCGAAGATGAACACCGACAACCCGAACGCGGCGCCCAGTGAGATGACCACCGTCCCGACGATCACCATCGAGGCCACCAGTGCACGGGTGATGACGAGCATCACGATGAAGATCAGCGTCAGCGCGGCGAAGGCGGCGATCATGGTGTCGTACCTGGCACCGGTCTGCACGTCCCGGTAGGTTGCGGCCGTCCCGGCCAGATAGATGTCCGCGCCGGCCAGCGAGGTCCCCTTCACCGCCTCATGCGCCGCGACGAGTTCGTCGTCGACCACCGAGATGCCCTCCTCCGACGCGGGGTTCACATCATGGGTGATGATCAGCCGCGCCGCCTTGCCGTCCGGCGACAGGAAGAGTTTGAGGCCCTTCTGGAAGTCCGGATTGGCGAACACCTCCGGCGGCAGATAGAAGTAGTCGTCGCTCTTGGACGCGTCGAACGCCTGCCCCATCGCCGTCGCGGTGTCGGTCATCTGCTGCATCTGCTCGATGAGCCCGCCGAAACTGCTGTGGATGGTCGCCAGCGTGCCCTGCATCGCGGTGGCGGTGGCGATGATCGGTGCGAACTGGGCGGTCATCTTCGGGAAGAGGACGTTCATGTCGCCCATCCCGCCGACCATCTGGTCCATCCCGCCGATCATCGCGGTCATGTCGGTCTGCAGTGCGGCCATGTTGTCGCTGAACTGCGAGACGCCGTCGGTGGCGTCGAACGCCGCCTTGATGCCCTCACACACGGTGATGTTCAGGCAGTGCGGTTCCCAGTAGAAGTAGTTCCGGATCGGCCGGACGGCGTCGTCGAAGTCGGCGACCCGGTCACGCATCCGGTCGAGGGTGGCCTTCATCACGTTCATGTCCGCGACGCTGCGCTGTCCGGACGCCACCATCCCGTTCGCCGACTCGACGGTGGTGTTCATCGCCGTCGACATCCGGTTCATCAGATTCTGCATCTCGGTCATCGACCCGATCATCGCGCCGAGTTCATCGGACATGCCGCTGATGTCGCCGACCCGCTGCTTGAGGAACTGCAGGTTCTGCGTGATCGGCACCGAGGACATGCTGATCTGGTACGGGATCGAGCTGTGCGCGATCGGCGATCCCAGCGGTCGGGTGATGCCCTGCACCATCGCGATGCCGCGAATCCTGAACAGCGCCTTGGTGATCCGGTCCAGAACGATCATGTCTGTGGGGTTGCGCATGTCGTGGTCGGTCTCGATGGTGAGGATGTCCGGGTTGAGCCGGGCGGTGCTGAAGTGCTTCTCGGCCGCGGCGTAGCCGAGGTTGGCCGGGACGTCGGCAGGGATGTAGCGCCGGTCGTCGTAGCTGGTCTTGTAGCCGATCATGGCGAGGATGCCGAGCAGGACGACGGAGGTCGCCACCGCGAGGATCGGCTTGGGCCAGCGCACCGTGGCCGTGCCGACCTTGCGCCATCCCTTGGTCTTCATCATCCGCTTGGGATCGAGCAGACCACGGCGACTGGCCACCACCAGGATCGCCGGCGCCACCGTCATCGCCGCCGCGACCACGACGATCAGCGCCAGCGCCGACGGGTAGGCCAGCGAGTTGAAGTAGGACAGCCGGGTCAGGCGCAGCGTCAGCATGGCGCCCGCGATGGTCAGACCCGAGCCGAGGATGACGTGGCCCACCCCGTGGAAGGCGGTGTAGTACGCGGACTCCGGATCCTCGCCGTTCTGCCGCGCCTCGTGATAGCGGCCGATCAGGAAGATCGCATAGTCGGTGCCGGCGGCGATTGCCAATGCGGTCATCAGCGGGACCGAGAACGTCGAGAAGTCCATCAGGCCGAGCTTGCCGATCACCGCGACAGTGCCACGGGCGGAACCCATTTCGATGCCCACGATGGCCAGGATCAGCAGCACCGTGCTGACCGAGCGGTAGACGATGGCCAGCATGATGGTGATCACGATCATCGTGACGACGGTCATCTTGATCATGCCGCTGTCGCTGGCCTCGAGGGAATCGGTGGTCAGCGGCGCCGGACCGGTGACGTAAGCCTGCAGTCCGGCCGGGGGCGGGGTCTCGCGGATGATCTCGCGGACGGCGTCCACCGATTTGTTGCCCTGGGTGCTGCCCTGATCGCCGGCCAGGTTGAGCTGGACGTAGGCGGCCTTGCCGTCGCTGCTCTGAACGCCGGCGGCGGTGATCGGGTCGCCCCAGAAGTTCTGGACGTGCTGCACATGCTTCTTGTCGTTCTCGAACTTGTCGACGAGCGTGCCGTAGTAGCGGTGCGCGTCCTCGCCGAGCGGCTCGTCTCCGACGAGGACCACCATCGCGATGCTGTCGGAGGTGGATTCTTGGAACTTCGCACCCATCCGCTTGGCGGCGATCACCGCGGGGGCGTCCTGCGGCGACATCGACACGGCGTTGGCCATGCCGACCTTCTCGACCTGGGGGACAAGCAGATTCACCGCTGCGGTGTAGGCCACCCAGATCAGGATGATCGGCACCGCGAGGGTGCGGATGGTGCGCGGGATCCCGGTGGTCTTGTCCTTGGCGTGCGTGCTCATGCTGCCTTGTCCAGACAGAAGGCCTGGGCGTCACGGCCCTCGGAGTAGTCCTCGGCCACCAGCTTGTCGTTCACCAGGATCCGGCAGCCCAGTGCGGCGGTGTCGCCCTGGGCGACGACGTTGGCCAGCACGCCCGGGTCGGTGGTGCTCACGGTCACCGACCACGGCAGCTCGGTGAAGCCCGCTTCCATGGTCTTGCCGTTGACGTCGAGGTAGCTGACCCGGCCGGCGGCATTCGGCGGCCCCACGATCTGGTAGGTGACCCGCTTGACGTTGGTCGGCTCCAGCACGTCGGCCGGGAGTGGGGCCGCGGTGTAGGGCCTGTCGGAGTCGAAGAAGGTGCGCAACCGGCTGACCACCGCGGCCCCGGAGGCCAGCGCCACCAGGACCATGGTGAGCACCCAATATCGCTTGAGAAGACCGGCGGCCGCCGCGAGGGATCTCTTCATCACGCCCTAGTAATACCATACCCCCTACGGTATATGCGAATACCCAAGGGGGTATGCTGCGATTACCTGAACGGAGAGGAAATCCCATGTGTCGAGCCACCAAGTGCCGCGTCTGCGGAAAGACCACCTGGGCCGGTTGCGGCCAGCACATCGAGATGGTCAAGGCCGGCGTGCCGGCCGCTGACTGGTGCGGCGGCAAGCACTCCGCCGCCGAGATGGCGGCGGCGCCCAAGCCGCGCTGGATGTTCTGGAAGAAGGGCTGATGCGCGCACTGGTTCCGGCGTTCCTGGCGGCCCTGCTGCTGACCGCAGTTCCGGCCGCCGCCGACGCGACCGAGGACTACCCGATCCCGAACCGGATGCTGCGCA